>JAYEFR010000249.1:0-34861 GCA_034716155.1 Thermodesulfobacteriota bacterium | reverse complement strand
CCTCCTCACTGATGGAGAAAAGAGGCCTGCCAGACCAAGATTGTAGTTACAGTGGATGTGACGCGCCAAAAGCATATTTTGTAGAACAGTCATGCCAGGGAAAAGCTCAATGTTTTGAAATGTCCTACCAATCCCGATCTTTGTAAGCTCATGGGTTGGCAGACTCGTTATATCCTGTCCATTAAACAGGATTTGTCCTTTTTGCGCTCTGTAAAACCCTGTAATACAGTTTAAAAGACTCGTCTTGCCGGCGCCGTTGGGTCCAATGATAGCTAACAGCTCCCCTGTATGTACACCAAGATCAACATGACTGAGCGCCTTAACGCCACCAAAGTTCAGACAAAGATCTCTTACATCCAGATCAGAGTGTCTTTTGTCCATCTCTGACGCACTGAATATCCTGGGCTGACCACGAAACGATCTCACTACCTAACCCCTTCTACTTTAAAAGCTGAATCTTCTCCTTGCCAGGGACATAAAAGTTCGTCACCGGTGTATATGCGCCATCCTCGTGAACTTGCACTATCCTTGCCTTAAATGATGCCCCATGGTCTGTTTTTGTATAGGTAATGTTGGGCACAAGTCCTCCGAAATCCTCATCCCTGAATGACTCCATGGCCTTGTTAATTGTCTCTGGATTGATTTTTCCAAACCTCTCATCTGCGCGTTGAAATGCCCTTTCCATAATCATGGCAACGGCAACACCTTCCCAGTAAGAGGCATCAAATTTATCCACTGTCTTGTAACGCTTCCATAGTTCTTTCATTATCTTGATCCCCTGTGTTCCATCAACAGGAAGGCCGCCTGGAAATTGCATCCTTAATCGATCACGGATCAGACCGCCACCCATTTTAAAGAAATCCGGGTCAGTAGATGTCCATGTTCCCAGAAAAATCGGGCTGTAATTGATACGGTCTGCGCTCTTGAAGGCGCTGATGATTGCAGCAGGGAGCATCTGCATAAATATGTATTCTGCCCCTTTATTCTTCAAGCGCAGCATCTCGGTGGTCAGGTCAACTGTCCTTGGCGGAAATTCCTCGATAGAGACAATATTTATGTTTTTCTTCTTCGCATACTCAATGCTGGGCTTGTGAATGGAGCGTCCATAGGCATTATTATAGGTGAGTAGCCCGACCTTGGGCTTATCTTTCCCCTGATGGATAGCGGATATGTATTCCAATATGGCATAACAATCCAGCTTATAGCTGCCAAAGGGCAGATACATATAATCTATCGGGGACTCTAAGATCTCCCAGCCTGTTGAGTAGTTTATTGTCGGTATCTTGTATTTCTGTATGATGGGCTTGGCCGCTATTCCCGCACCTGTGCTCCATGTGGCAATCATATCCACCTTGTCCCGGACAGCAAATTTCCTCACTGCTGCAACAGCATCAGGGACTTTGTAGCCTGTATCAACAAGAATCATTTTAATCTTATGCCCTGCTATACCCCCCTTTACCTCATTGACATACCTGAAATAATCCTTTTGCCCTTTGGCATGAAACTGCCCCCAGGTAGAGGCCGGGCCGGTCAGATTAATCGCTGCCCCCACCTTTATGTCTTTGGCATATGCCCCTGTTATCAAAGGGACGCACACAATGCCCAAGACAACCGCTACAAATAATCCAAGTTTAAATACCCTATACATGATCTCTCCTCCTTTCCTTTTTAAAACCCGCGGTTTTCCCCACGGATATTTTATACAAAAAAAGCCGTGGGTAGCTTGCTTGGCCTACCCACGGCTTTTTTCCCGATTAGCTTTCAAGCTCAGTGGGCAAACCTCATCCAAAAAAAGAAAAAAAATCCAAAGCGGAAAAATCTGCCCACGAATATATCCATAAATTCTCCTAGTTTGAGTGATTTAAATAAATCATCTAAGAAAGTCAAGGGAAATTTTGGGGTAGAATCTCTAAACAACCCTTTACGTGCTGTTGATTGTCTCTCCCTTTGCCGAGTATTTTTTCTGGCTGTCGTCTATTGACTGTCTTTGCCCCTTATGATAGCAAAATATTCTACTGTGGGGCCGTAGCTCAGTTGGGAGAGCGCATGAATGGCATTCATGAGGTCGAGGGTTCGATTCCCTTCGGCTCCACCAATAAAACCAGTAAAATATCTTTTCATACAAATCCACCCAAGACATTATCTGGAAATAAGTCTATTCACTACTTTAATATAAATCGAGAGGTAAAAAGTGAAGCTAATTTTCTTTGCCTCTCGATTGGTTCATGATTACTCATAATTCGTTTTCCTTAAACGATATCAATCTTCCATGCTGATCTTAACAGGTTTTACATACAAGAATCCCATTTCCTCAAGGATTTTGGAATATGAGATTGCCTCTTGTTTTGAACCAAATACACCTATTGTTAGCTTATACCGATTTCTCCCTTTAGAATCTATACAGGGATATATCGTAGCGTTAAATCCCCTATTAATCAGATCGTCAAATACTGCCTTGGCTTCTTCTATGCTGTAGTAGGATGCTACACTTACGCTATAGAGGGTACTTGTTAAACCAGAAATATTGGGTATAAATATCTTCTGTCCATCATGTATGATATCTACATCCTCTATTGCCGGGTTGGCTTCCTTAATATCCATTAATATCTTATCACTTACCTTTCCATAGTGTATTATCGCGATCCCAGCCAGTGTATCCCCTTCTTTTACAGTAATCCATACGCCTGTTGACTTTTTCTGTTCAATCATTGCAGGTGGAATTGGAGGGGTTGCTACATCTGTAAATGTATCCTGGCCTGCTATATTCTGATCATAAGAATATATTCCGTCCTGCCGATTACCTGTATTTTGCCCGCGGGCATCCTGGAAATTTACATCTGTATGCCTATCATACATTAAAGATTTGGAGGTTTCACCTGGCTTACTAATTGGCCCACTCGAAGTCTTCTTTGCCTGCGATGCAGCCATATCTATAAAAGACGTATCTTTATTATGTTCTGATTTAGAGAATAAGTGCCATGCAATAACCCCTCCCCCACAGAAAACAGCTGCTAACATCAAGATAGCCAACCAATTCAGACTCTTTCTTGCCCATGTATGAGGCGCAGATAATCTTGGGGAAGGCATGTCTGTCTTCCCATATGTGCCTTTCATATCTGATACAACCTTTCTTACAAGCCTGGCCCCTATCTGGTAGGTATCCTTAGTATAAGCTGCAAGCATAGCATTATCACAAAGTATATTTATAAGTCTCGGAAATCCTTTAGACTGCTTATATATCTCTGCTATACCGGAAGGAATGAATATAGGCTTCGCCTTCGACTCATAACCCGCTATCTTAAGCCTGTGCTCTATGTAATCTGCAGACCCAACGCTATCTAAAGGTGGGATATGGTATTTGATACCTATCCTTTGTCTCAGCTGTCTCAACCTGGGACTCTTTAATTTTTCGTTGAGTTCCTGTTGCCCTAAGAGCATTATCTGTAGCAATTTTTCTCTTGGGGTCTCTATATTGGAGAGCAGCCTTATTTCTTCGAGCATCTCAACAGAAAGTCCCTGAGCCTCATCTACCAGGAGAAGAGCCCCTCCTATCTCTTTAAGACGCTCTTCATACTCATGTAAATACACTCTTGATCTCTTATCTTCAGGTATTCCTATGGCCTCACCCAAAAGAAAATAAAGATTTTCCGGCTTTATGTGTGGATTTTTTATCACGACCTTGGGCATGCGTTGGGCTATTCTCGTCAAAAGCGCATTCATTATAGTAGTCTTGCCCGTGCCCACCTCGCCTGTAATAACTACAAACCCCGTGTTTTGTTTAATCCCGTAAATTAAGTGTGCAAGCGCCTCTTTGTGGACAGGACTTAAGTATAAAAATTTTGGATCAGGGGTAATACTAAATGGTTTATCTCTCAACCCAAAAAACTCAGTATACATGCCACCTCTCTAGACAGAGCTTACTCTTCTATCCCGCACTCTTTTATCTTATAAAGCAAGGCCTTGTAACTAATCTGAAGTATTTTAGCAGCCTTTTTCTTGTTCCAGTTGGTGCTGTGCAATGCCTTTAAGATCACTTCCTGTTCCGCCTTCATTGAGGCCTCTTTTGCCACCTTTTTTAGAGGGATTATGTTTGTGTCCTCAGAAATGCCATCTTTGGTTCTATTTTGAGACCTTCTCCCTCGAGGCATTTCAGGCTCGGTAAAACTACTTACGTTTAGATACCTTTTAAAATCGTTTACATCCTCTAAAATTACTAAACGCTTTACCAGATTTTTAAGCTCCCTCACATTGCCAGGCCAGGAGTAACCAAGCAGCAAAGGATAGAACTCATCTTTATCTATCTGTATCAACTTTCCATATTTCTCGTTATATATATCTAGAAAATACTCAAACAAGATTGGGATATCCTCAGTCCTTTCCTTTAAAGAAGGCACATATATATTTACTACATTTAGCCTGTAATATATATCCTCTCTAAATCTCCCCCCTTCTACCTCCTTTTCCAAATCTTTATTACTGGCGCTAATAATCCTCACATTTACACTAACATCCTGTTTACCACCCAATCTAGCAAACTCGCCTTCTTGAAGCACCTGGAGCAACTTTGCCTGTATGGGCAAAGCAATTTCACTGATTTCATCCAGGAATATCGTCCCATTATTTGCCAATTCAAACTTCCCGGCCTTTGCCCTGTATGCACCGGTAAAGGCCCCCCGTTCATATCCAAAGAGCTCTGATTCAAGGAGTTCTGTAGGCAGAGCAGCACAGTTCACCTTTACAAATGCCTTGTCGCTCCTGCTCGAACTATAATGAAGAGCCCGTGCTACCAATTCCTTGCCTGTCCCACTCTCTCCCAGTATCAATATACTTACGTCTGTATCAGCCACCTGATCAATAATATCCTTTATCCTCTGCATCTTGGGGCTTATATATATAAATTCTCCCTTTTGTTCATCTGCTCTGAGTCTTCTTTTCAGGTCGGATATCTCAGCAAGTAACCGCTTCTTTTCAAGGGCCTTAGATATGGCAAGGCCAAGTTCCTCCTCCTCGAAAGGCTTTACCAGATAATCTGTTGCCCCTGCCTTCATGGCCTTTACAATAGTCCTTGTCTGACCCAGAGCGGAGAGCATCACTACCGGCAAGTCCTTTGATATCTTTTTTATCTCGCCCAGTGCCTCCAAGCCATCCATCTCAGGCATCAGGATGTCCAGTATAACGAGGGAAACATCAGTTCCTAGACGTAACTTTTCCAATGCATCTTTAGCATCCGGAGATGTTAGGGCAGCATATCCCTTTTGGGTGAGGAGTTTGGATACATATTTTCTAATCCCCTCATCATCATCTACTAGTAATACTGTTATCTTATCCTTGGCCATATTCTGTGCCTATTCCTATCGTCTTAAATATACCTTAATAAAATACATTAATTACCTTGTGGATTCAAGGGGATTGTCATAATAAACCGCCCCCCCTCGCTGGAAGGCTCTGCCCAGACCTTACCCCCATGGGCATGTACTATCTCTCTTGTTATAGCAAGCCCTAACCCTATACCTTCCTTAGTCTTGGATTCTCTACCCACATAAAATTCATTGAACAGAGCCCTCGCCTCTTCTGGTTTAATGCCAAGTCCCTGATCTATGACTGCTATTACCACACGACCCTGAGTCAGAAACTCATCAATAGATTGCGTCTGCCTAGAGCTGATATGACTAGCCTGAATACGTACCGTACCACCTCTAGGTGAGTGTTTTATGGCATTATCAACCAGATTTGTAATGGCCTGTTCGATCCTCATTGAATCTATATAAACCTCTGGGATGTCCTGATCTGACTCAAGGATTAGTGATACACCTTTATCTCTTGCCCTGATCTGAAGATCACGTATCATATGCCTTATCAGATCCAGGATATCTGAAGGGTATCTATACATCTTTATCTTATCTGAATTAAGCCTGGCAAAATCTAAAAGGGAATTACTAAATTCCAGAAGTTTTCCGCAATGCTTTTGAATCTCTGCGATAAAATCTTTTTGTTCGGCCAAGAGACTGCCTTGCCCAACCTTTGAGAGCATACTCGCATAGCCTTTTATTACAGTCAGTGGGGTCCTGATCTCATGAGATGCGATATTTAAGAATCTGGTTTTAATATTTATCAGTTCCTTTTTACTCGTAATATCCCTTACTATACCTACAAAACAAGGCCTTTCATCTATAGTTAATCTCCCTATGCTTATCTCTAAATAGAGTTTAGCCCCATCCCTCCTTATTCCCTGGATTTCTAAATTTGGTATAAATACATTCCCTTGTTTTGATCTTAGTACCCCAGCAATCGTCCTTATGGACTCTACTGTTACAAAGTGTCTAAAGTGCTTATTCAAAAAATCTTCGACGCCATAGCCAAGCATCTCTTGGAATTTCTTGTTGGTAAGTAAGAAACGACCATCCCTTATCAAATAAACCGCATCAATAGCCTTTTCTACCATATCCTTATATTGATCCTTGACACGGGTGAGCTCCTTTTCCTTAAACCTCTCTCCAGTCACATCTCTAACGCAGATCAACATTTGCCAGATTGGCTTAAGGGGAAGTGTCGCAAGTTCAAGATTTAACACTCGCCCATGGACATGGGTATCTATAACCCTGTCTTTTATTTCAATCCCCATATCACTTATGATATCTGAATCTACGGTTGTAAATATATTATCTCCTGCCTTTAAATGAAGAAGTTCTCCCGCCTTTTTATTAATGGTAGTAATCGTACCATCAGGATTAACAGTGAGAACGCCTATCGAGATATAATTAAAGATCTTAATAACCTTTTTCCCCAATATCTCAAGCGCCCGATCTGTCATAGAGAGGTCTTCCTTTAGCATCCTGTTTATGTCTTCAATGTCACTCATAACCCTTGCGTTTCTCAATGCCAGTGCAGCAGGATGAACAAAGATATCCAATAGAGACAACTCGGCCTCGGTAAACACCCCTGGGGTTGGGTGACTCAAATTTAACACACCAACAAGCTCTCTATCTCCATACAAAAGGGGAAAACTCAGCATGGAGCCTATCTCTACCCCTATCTCCCTTGATTGGAATAATGGATCTTCCCTTGTATTATTGATAATAATAGGCTCTTTGCTTAGAGCAACCATACCGGCAATACCTTCCCCTATTGAAAAGATATCCCCCATAGGCTCCTCAGAGTATCGTGGACGCAAATCGTGAGCACCCTTTGCAGCCCTGATTTCAAGATGTGTCTTATCTAAAGATGGCATCATGATTGATGCATTCTGGGCTGGAGTCTCTTTAATCATAATATCCAAGATAGCGCCTGCCACCGCTTCTATATCAGGTGCATATCTGATTGCCTGATTAACCTTTCTTATTACAGATAATTCCTTTTGCAGGCGCTCAATATCGTCCACTAAACACCTCTGCCAAAATAGCTGTTAAAAAGCCTTGCACCCAAATCTTATTACCTATTTTTCCTTTTCGCCTTCTTTGCCATCTTTCTTTTGTTCTTCTTCTTTTTTAGATCCACCAAGGGACCCCTATTCTGTCTCGGTATATCACCGCCTAATAGATCCCCTATATTTGCATCACCCATTCCGATCCTGGCTAATGCCTTTTTCTTTCCTGTAAGCCCCTTGCCTAAATTCTTCATAACTTGCCGCATGGTCTTAAACTTGTTAATCAACTCTACAAGCTGTAACTTGCTCTGTCCGCTTCCAGGGGCAATCCTTGTGATACGACTATCATCCAAACAATCAGGATACGTCCTCTCGTATGGAGTCATAGAGGTTATCATGGCCTCAATCCTTATTAACTCTCTGTCATCCACACTCTGCCCCTGGGGCAACGCACCCATGCCAAGCGGCAATCTTTCTATTATATCGGAAATGGGGCCCATTTTCTTAATGATCTTCAGTTGTTTTAAAAAATCATCAAATGTAAAGTCTCCTTTGAGTATCTTCTCGGCATCTTCTTCAGCCTTTTTCTCGTCTGCCACCTCTTCAAAGTCTTTTACCAGACCTACTATATCGCCATAACCCAAAATCCTAGCGGCAAGCCCTTCAGGCCTGAATTCCTCCAGGCGATCCAGGGCTTCACCTACACCTATAAACTTTATAGGCTTATCTGTTACTTCTTTTATAGAAAGGGCAGCACCCCCTCTTGCATCGCCATCTAATTTCGTGAGGATAAAACCAGACATATCCAGTCTGCGATCAAATTCTTTTGCCACATTTACGGAATCCTGACCAATCATGGCATCTACAACAAGCAATATATTCTCAGGATTGGTTGCACCCTTGATCTCTTCAAGCTCTTCCATTAATGTTTCGTCTATAATGCTGCGACCGGCAGTATCAAATATCACCACATCACAACCCTTAAACTGGGCGGCATCTAATGCATCCCTGCAGATCTGCGGGGGATTCTTTCCAGGGGCATAAAAGACAGGTATATCTAAACGTTTTCCCAGGACCTTCAACTGTTCTATAGCTGCTGGTCTGTATATGTCCGCAGCCACCATCATAGGTCTTTTACCTTGCTTCTCAAGATACTTCGCAAGCTTTGCTGTTGTAGTGGTCTTACCACTGCCCTGAAGCCCTATCATCACAATGGCAGTGACCGCCCTGGAGCCAAAAAAAAGTGATGTATCCACAGGGCCCATAAGCGAGATCAGTTCATCATAGCATATCTTGATAAAATGCTGCTCAGCAGTAACTTTTAGCTTCTTTCCTCCGTGAGAGACCTTGGTTTGTACAATCTCTCCAAGGGCTTTTTCCTTGACCCTGTCTAAAAATGCCTTCACCACATGAAATTCCACATCTGCCCCGAGCAAAGAAACACGTATTTCCCTTAAGGCCTCTTCAATGTGCTTCTCTGTAATAACAGCTTTGCCTTGAAGCAGGTGTTGTGCCTTTTTAAACCCATCCGATAGGATCTCTAACATTATTTTCTCCTAATACATATAAAGGGCCTTTCTTATACTATTATTAATATCCGCCCTACCTTATTATGGTCGTATCCATTATGGCGCCATGCCTGAATATCCTTAAAGAAATCTTGTGCCCAGAAAAACCAGACAAAACCTCTTTAAACCCTCCAAGGCCTTCTATATCCTTACCATTTATCCTTATAATGACATCACCTGGGGCTAGCCCGGTAGAGGCTGCCGGGCTACGTGCTTCTACCTTAAAGACAAGAACGCCTTTTAAATCTTGAGGAAAACGCAATCTTTCTCTTATTACATCCGTTATGTCTCCAACAGTAGCGCCTGCTAAAAATCTATTGTCCTTTATCACAAATTCGCTTGATGTACTCTTGGCCTTAGATAGATCACCTATAATAATATTGAGGAACTTCTCTTTGCCATTCCTTAAAATTTTGACCCTTGCTGAAGATTCGGGCAGAAGCTCCGATGCCATAATCCTTAATCCAGAAGCCTGTGTAACCTTCTTTGAATTTATCTCTAGAATAATATCACCCCTTTTAATACCACCCTTATCCGCAGGAGAATCATCCACCACACCAGCAACCAGAACACCTTTAGTAGAACCAACGTGCATGGCCTTTGCAATCTTTGGTGTGATGTCCTGAACAGTAACACCAAACCACCCCCTTACTACCTTGCCATAGCGAATAATACTCTCCTTTATATTCATGGCCAGATCAACCGGTATCGCAAATCCAATGCCGACATTTCCTCCCGATTTTGACAAAATAGCGGTATTAATCCCAATAAGTTCTCCCTTCATATTCACAAGCGCACCACCTGAATTCCCGGGATTTATTGCTGCATCGGTCTGGATAAAATTTTCATAATCAGTAATACCCAGGCCGGAACGGCCAAGCGCACTTATAATCCCCATGGTTACAGTCTGACTCAAACCAAAGGGATTACCAACAGCCAACACCACGGTTCCTATGCGTAAATTCGAGGAACCCCCTATAGCTATGGCAGGTAGGCCCTTGGCTGCTATCCTTATTACAGCAACATCACTCTTTGGATCGCTACCTATAATACTAGCCTCAAAAATCCTCCCGTCAGCCAGCCGTACTGCTACCTTGTCTGCACCTCCTACCACGTGATTATTCGTAATAATGCATCCATCATCTGAGATGATAACTCCGGATCCCAAGGCCCTTTCTAATCTCTTACGAGGCACAGAGCCAAAAAAATCCTTAAAGAATGGATCAGACAAAAACGGAGATTGTTCTACCATTACGGTTTTTACTGAAGAGATATTTACCACAGACGGTAAAACCTTCTGCGCCACATCAGCTATCAGATCTCCTTGAAATGGATCCCGCGGGGCGGCATAAGATGATATACTAAAAAGTATAAATAAAAAAGAGGCCATTAACGCTATCTTAATCTTGCTATTTCTTTGCATATGTTCCTCCCATAGGTTGCTGGGGAAAAACTATCATGATTATTTTCCCCGAGTCAACTAATAAGGCCTGCACAAGAAAAGTTCAATGTTCTATGTTCTAGGTCTAAAAGACTTAATGCTGTCCAGCCGGGCTCTTGCATAGGGAAAATTATCATGGTTTATTCGCCTAGAGCGTACTTATGATGCTTGACCCCAAATCAGCTATCTAAATCCATCAACTTTGAACATTGAACATAGAACTTAAGCCCTTAGCCTTAGGAGAAAAATCGCCTCCATGATACACTGAGAACTATACCTATACAGGCCATATTCACCAACATAAAGGAGCCGCCATAACTTATAAATGGCAGAGGAACACCCACTACAGGGGCTAAGCCAATAGCCATGGCAATGTTCATAAACACGTGTAATGTAAAATATATGGCGATCCCAAAACATAATATGGCCCCGAATCTATCCTTTGCCTTTATCCCTACAGATACAATCCTTGTTATTAAAAGAAGATATAAAGATATAACCACAGCAGAGCCAATAAAACCCCACTCCTCCGCCACTACAGAGAATATAAAATCTGTATGATGCTCCGGCAAAAACATCAGCTGGGTCTGGGTACCATGCAAGAACCCCTTACCTAAAAGGCCACCTGAACCAACTGCTATCTTTGACTGTATAGCATGGTAGCCTGTCCCAAGGGGGTCTCTGTTCGGATCAAGAAATGATAAGATGCGGGCTTGCTGGTAATCCTTTAAAGATAACCACGCAACGGGTAATAACCCTATCATAATAAAGAGGGTGGTTACAAATGCTGATTTCTTTATCCCTATGACAAAAAACATACATATTGCAATAAGCACGATAATGCCGGCAGTGCCAAGATCCGGCTGGGCAAGTATCAAGAGTGTCGGGACCAACAGTACAACAAAAGGCAGCAGAAGATCCCTCAAACCATACCCATCAATATGCTTTTTTTTCGCACCATAGAAGGCTATTAATATAATAACCATACCCTTTGCCACTTCAGAGGGTTGAAACCCTAAAGTCCCTATGGAAAACCATCGCCTGGCGCCGGCGATCTCATTACCTATACACAAGACCAACACAAGTAGTATAATAGTAATTACATAAATAGGCCATGCCATACGCATTAATGTCCTGTAATCTATAATAAAGGCCACCAGCATAACAAAAACACCTAAACCCACCCAGATGACCTGCTTCCAAAAGATAATAAGACTAAGGACATTAGTGGCACTATAAAGACATAGTAAGCCTATAAAGATAATAAAAAAGACTATAGTGATAACACGCCAATCTATATTATCTACTATCTTTGACAATTTGCTCATTCATAGCCCCTTTTAGAAAAAAGTACTTCTTTATAACATCCATTACAATAGGCGCAGCTATACTGCCTCCATGACCCCCGTGTTCCACTACGGCTACCACTAAGATCTCCGAATTTTTAACAGGAGAAAAGCCAAAAAACCATGCATGATCTCTGTATTTATAAGGAATATCGGATTCATCATGAAGCTTGGATGTAAACCCCCTTGCAACCTGAGCTGTTCCTGTCTTCCCCCCTATGGAAAACATAGGATCTCTTATACCTCTTCCTGTACCGTGAGGGCCTTCCACCACTTCCCTTAATGCCTCCCTTATTATAGATAAATGATCCTCGGAGATATCAATCTCTCCTTCCAGGGTGGAAGACTGCGATACAAGTATCTTCGGGGTATAAATATGGCCACCATTTACCACTGCACTCATAACCTTTGCTACCTGCAAAGGGGTTACTAAGACAAATCCCTGCCCAATAGCTGTTATAAGTGTCTCCCCCCCTTGCCATGGTTTATTAAATCTGGCCACCTTCCATGCCTTGGTTGGAATAAGTCCTGAGACCTCTTCCGGAAGCCCTATACCTGTAGGTTTGCCAAGACCTAAATTTAGAGCATACGTGGAAAGCTCATCTATGCCTAAAAGCTTTCCTAAGGTGTAAAAATAGACATCGCAGGATTCTCTAATTGCCTTTACAAAGTCCACCTCCCCATGGCCAGAGGTCTTCCAGCACTTAAACTTCCTCTTTCCCAGAGAAAAATATCCCGGACAAAAGACCTTCTCCTCCGGGGTGATGGCCCCTTTTGAAAGACCATCAAGGGCAACTATTATCTTGAACAGAGAACCTGGGGGATATTGCCCCCTTAATGCCCTGTTCTCTAGAGGATGCAATGGGTTATGTATTATCTGATCCCACATTTCAGGTGCTATTGGCGAAAGAAACATGTTTGGATCAAATCCTGGCCTGCTTACCATGGCCAAGACATCCCCTGTAGCAGGGACTATAGCTACAATGGCTCCAACCTTATCCCCCAAGGCATTTTTAGCTGTTGCTTGCAGGTCTTTATCAATAGTAAGTCTGGTATCCTTACCAGGTACTGGATAAACTTCATCTAAAACCTTCTGTTTGCGTCCCGAGGCATCTACCTGTATTACCCTTTTACCCTTTTTACCACGCAATATACTCTCGCACTCCAGCTCTATGCCATTCTTACCAATGAGATCGCAAGCAGCATAATCACCACCTTTATGCAAACGAAGTTCCTTCTTGGAAATCTCCCCAAGGTAACCTAACGCATGACATGCAAGGTCTTTATATACATAGTCCCTTTCGGTAGCAGCTTCTATCGAGACCCCTGGAAGACTGAATATCTCAGCCTCAACTTTAGCCACCTGATCAAAGGAGATATCTCTACCTACACACACAGGTTCAAATGGCCTGCCAAGTCCGGCCTTTATTTTCTTTTCAACTTCTTGATGATCTATTTCTAATATTTCTGAAACCCTGGAGGAAACAACATTTAAATCTGATATATCCTTAGGGATTACAATAAGGTTGTACGCAGGCCTATTATCCGCAAGCACTATTCCATCACGATCCAGAATCTTACCCCTTGGAGCCTTTATACTTAAGATCCTTATACGATTATCCTTGGAAAGCCCTTCATAATGCGAACCCTGGAGAACCTGCATATACATTAACCTTAATACAAGGGCAGAAAACAATAGTATAATTATGGCTAATAAGATTATTCCTTTCTTCTTGAATTCGATTTCTAAGGGTAACCTTGAGATACTAGCTTTCATTTTTTTGATACAATTGCTTTATGGTAACAATCATTACAGGGGCAGCTAGCCCTGTTAATGCTGTACCCAGAATTAAAGGACATAACCCTTCTTCAACAAACCATATATCCATGAACCCTCCGGTAATAGCGACTACTAAGACATTGAATACACAAACAAGCGCTATCTGAACCAGGATATTTTCCGGATAGACGAAACCCTTTACAAGCTCAATTCCCAGATATACCCCTATATATACAAAAGGCAAGCTCCCCAATCTGGCGCCTGAGAATGCCTGCAATAAAAAAGAAAATATAAAGGTCGCTGTAATTCCATAAGCAAATGGGACATAGATCACCAGGCCCATAATTAAACCCAGAAAGAGATCTATCCTCAAAAACCCGGATATATAAGGAGTGATTGTTGTCTCTATCAACAATATTAGCACAAAGAGGCCAAAGAGCTTAATTGCTATCTTCCACACAGCTTTCTATCCCGAAAACATCTTCTATCTTGTTTATCTCCACACTGGGGGTGAGTGTTATCTCTGCAAATATCTTGTGCTCGTCCCTATTTATCTCCTTTATATATCCAATCTTCAATCCCTTAGGAAATATGCCCAAAAGGCCGGATGTCACCACTTCTTCTCCCAGGTCCAAATTTTCTGATCGGCGTATATATTCAAGGGTTAATATCCCATCTCCCCCGCCTTTTACTATTCCTTTAACCCGGGTAGCCTTTATCAATGCAGGGATTGCACTATTCGGATCAGTAATCAATAAAACCTGGGATGTATGGGGAGAGGTAGCTATTACCCTACCCACAATACCACCAGGATTGACTATCGGCATATCTTTTATAAATCCATCACTATCCCCCTTATCTATAATCATAGTTTTAAAGACCCGGGATATATCCTGGCTAAAGACGCTGGCAGGATATATCTTAAACCTATGGTAAGCCCTTTTAAATTTCAGCATGGATCTCAACCGCTTATTCTCTGCTTCCAACCCCTGGGAACACATATACTGAGTCCTCAAGCTGGATAATTTCCGTTTTAATAAGGCATTTTCCTGCTTTGTATCTACGAGATATATATAATTGTTCCAGATATTACAAAAAAATTTAAACGGGACAGATACGACTGTTTCTACCCAGTAATATCCTTCCCGAACCAGGTCAAAACCCCCTGTGGAATACCTGCGCGACCCTACAGATATCATGATGAGGATAAGAATAACAAAGATACTTACTAAAAATACCTTCTCACCTTTGCGTCTCATCAACCAAATATCATTATATCTTTCAGAAGGTCCATATCATCTAACAGCATGCCTGCACCCCTGGCTACGGTAGATAGTGGATCATCCGCAATAATTACCGGTAACCCCGTTTCTTCTCTAAGGAGTTTATCCAGATTCTTATACAAGGACCCCCCCCCTGTAAGAACGATCCCCCTATCAACTATATCTGCCGCCAACTCAGGCGGAGTCTGCTCTAAAGCACCCCTTATCGTATCCAATATAGTCCCTAAAGGTCCGGTACACGCGTTTCTTATCTCTCCAGAAGATATGGTAAATATCTTAGGAATACCAGAGACCAGATCTCTACCCTTAACTTCAATCGTCTTTTCCACGTCATCTTCTGCTGCAGTTCCTATCATGATCTTTATTATCTCCGCTGTACGTTCTCCAATCAAAAGATTATATTCTCGCTTTATATGCTGCATGATAGCTTGATCTATCTTATCTCCGGCTACCCTCACACTATTTGTATATACAATCCCGGATAGTGATATTATAGCCACCTCCGTAGTACCGCCTCCAATATCCACTATCATAGAGCTTATGGGCTCTGTGACAGGAAGCCCCGCACCTATAGCAGCCGCCATAGGCTCTGCTACTATATATACCTCACGTGCACCCGCCGCCTCTGAAGACTCCTTCACCGCCCGTTTTTCCACCTGGGTGATCCCTGAAGGAACGCACACAATCACTTTTGGCCTCACAAATGTACGCCTCTGGTGCACCTTAAGGATAAAATACTTGAGCATTGCCTCTGTAGCCTCAAAATCTGCTATAACACCATCCCTCAACGGTCGTATGGCCGTTATGTTTTCAGGTGTCCTCCCGAGCATCTTCTTGGCTTCCGTACCCACGGCTACAATCCTGTTTACACCTCCCTGCTCCATCTTCACAGCCACTACGGATGGCTCAGAAAGGACAATACCTTTGTCACGTGCATGTACAAGTGTATTCGCTGTACCTAGATCTATCGCAAGATCATTGGAGAACATTCCAAAAAGCCAATCGAAGACCATAAGGCTTTTCCCCCTTCTTCATTTCTTCTTAGTATAAAAACCTTTAACAAATAGCCATATCTTTTACAAGACAAATGAAGCAGGATATATAAATCCTGCCGAGTATGATCATAAATATCAGACCATATGATATAGATGTCTCGAAATCCATATGCATATATTATCGGAATTAAAGTGACCTTTTAATAAATTTTATTTCTTGCCATACTCATGGTATAATGGAGTAATGGAGTAATGGAGTAATGGAGTAATGGAGTAATGGAGTAATGGAGTAATGGAGTGATGTGGAGCTAGATTTTGCATAATATATGTACAGTTATACTGGCTGCTGGAAAAGGAACAAGGATGAAATCCAAAAGACCCAAGGTCATGCACGAAATCCTTGGGTTCCCCCTGATCTACTACACAATAAAGCTGGCAAGAAAGGTAAGCAACTCCATAGTAGTTGTTATAGGATATGGAAAAGAGCATATAAACACCTACCTGGATAAGCCTGAACTGACAAAAGTAGTCCAGGAACCCCAACTTGGAACCGGCCATGCCCTACTCCAGGCAAGAGATATCTTAAGATCAATAGCCGCAACAGATGTGATAATACTGCCTGGTGATATGCCACTTATAAAGGATGAATCGATAGGTAGACTCATCGATATATACCAAGGCACAGGATCAGATATGGGTATACTTACCGCAGTATTACAAGACCCTTACGGGTATGGCAGGATAATAAGGGATGGAAATGGCCATGTCATCTCCATTGTGGAAGAGTTAGACGCCGCCACTGATCAAAAAGGGATACATGAGATCAATACAGGGGCATACATAATCAACAAGGGCTTTTTATTAGATGCACTACCAAGGCTTTCTGCAAAAAATGCCAAAGGGGAGTTCTATCTTACGGATATTGTAGGTATGGCAAAACATGCTGTATCATTTAATGTGGCAAGCCCTGATGAGGCCTATGGGATAAATTCAAGGAGACAGCTCTCTCATGCAGCAGCCATCATGCAACAAAGAATAAATGATGATTTCATGGAAACCGGCGTAACAATAATAGATCCAAGGGCAGCATGGATTGGTCCTGAAGCAAGCATAGCTCATGATGCGGAGATCTGGCCCAATGTATGTATATTGGGTGCGGTGAAAATAGAACAAGGCGTAAAGATTATGCCAGGGGCATGGATAACAGATTCCAATATAGGAAAAGATTCTATCATAGGGAATAATAGTGTGATAGAGAAATCTGCCATAAAACCCGGCTCAATAATAGAGCCATACTCCTATATAAAAGACCAACCCCAGCCTATGATTGAAGCATAGTCAGGCTATGGCGAGCAGCTTCTATTGACCTATTAATTACATCTGTTGTGTGGGCAGTGCTTATAAATAAGGCCTCAAAGGGAGACGGGGCCAGGTATATCCCTTGATCAAGCATACTATGAAAAAATTTCGCATATCTATTTCCATCAGATTTCATTACTGTGTCGAGATCCTCCACAGACGAGCCATTAAAAAATAAAGATGCCATAGATCCTACGCGGTTTATTGTAACGGGTATACCCTTTTGCCTGGCCGCACCTTGAACCCCGCGGGTAAACATGCCCATCATCTCGTCAAGGGCCTTATACGGCCTATCCTCTCTTAATACCTCAAGCGTTGCAATGCCTGATGCCATGGCTATTGGGTTCCCTGAGAGTGTGCCTGCCTGATATACCGGGCCCTCAGGGGCAAGAAGACTCATGATCTCTCTTCTCCCACCAAATGCGCCAACAGGCATACCACCGCCTATGATCTTACCCAAACAGGTTATATCCGGGGTGATGTGATACATATCCTGTACCCCGCCAAAACAGAACCTGAAACCAGTGATTACCTCATCAAAAATGAGTAGTGTATTATGGGCTGTTGTCTTTTCTCTAAGGGAAGAAAGAAATCCCTCTTTAGGAGGCACTACCCCCATATTGCCTGCAACAGGCTCTACAATCACAGCAGCTACCGCATGTCCGTGTAAATCCATAAATCCTTCAAACTCTTTAATATCGTTATACCTGAGCACTGCGGTTGTAGATGCAACACCCTGTGGTACACCGGGCGTATCAGGGATGGCAAATGTTAAAGCGCCAGAGCCTGCCTTTGAAAGGAGGCTATCTACATGACCATGATAACAACCCTCAAATTTGACGATAACATCCCTTCCCGTATAGGCCCTGGCAAGACGTATAGCGCTCATAGTTGCTTCCGTACCTGAATTTACGAATCTTATCTGTTCTATGGACTTAAATGCAGAGCATATTATCTCTGCCATGGTGATCTCTAACTCAGTAGGCGCACCAAAACTCATACCTTTTCCGGCCTGCGTTTTTATTGCCTCTACTACCTTTTTATGGCAATGACCCAATATCATAGGGCCCCATGAAAGCACATGATCGATATATTTCTTCCCATTTGTATCATATATATACGGGCCAAGGCCTTTTGTTATGAATCTAGGCGTCCCCCCTACCCGGCCAAAGGCCCTTACCGGAGAATTCACCCCCCCGGGTATTACCTTCTTTGCCTTTTCAAATAAGTCCAAATCGGTTGCCAATGCTCCCCTCCTTAAAAATACGTAACTATTTCAGAAATATTCCATGGATGATTTCTTCAGTTCCTTTTTGCTCCAGAAGACCTTGTACCTTTTGATATTAATAGAAACAGCTATCTCCTCTATTAAGGCAGTTACCTTCTTCTTTGTAGTTCCGTGAATCATAGTAAATAGATTGTACTCACTAAACCCTGATCTTTCATAACAATGAGTAATAGAACCCATAGATGCCAAAATACCCCCCACCTCTTCAATCCTGTCTTTTGGCACGGCCCAGGTAACCATGGCATTTGCCTTCACCCCTGCCTGATAATGTCTTAAAATGGCCTTAAATCTCCTTATAATGCCTTTCTTTTTTAAGTCAACCAGCCTTTCAACGACCTCAGATTCCCTAATTCCTGTACTACGAGCCCATTTATCAAAAGGCCTTTGTTTAACAGGCAAATCGCCCTGGGCTAATTTCAGGATTGCTCTATCTTTATCATCCATAGATATAAATCTAAACACATACACCTGTCTTATGCAATATAGATTGCAACTACTATGTGTGGATAGACTGAAGGCCGAAGGCTTTTAGGTAAAAGACTCACAAAACCCTATAATAGCATAGCCATTCAAGTATCATATTCCCCAAATACGGCCTTTGCCGTTAGGAGGATATCAGTATCCTTCAGTCTAATAGCCTTCAGGCTAATAACCTGAGCAGTTACTATAGATTGAGACTTTGCGTAATTATCTGTTCCGTCATTGCGAGGAGCTTTAGCAACGAAGCAATCCTGTTGATTATAACTAGTTAGATATTGCTTTCCGCCATGGCGAAACAATATACGTATTCTGTCCTTTTTTTGATATATTCTTGTAAATATGAATTATTAAGTATAAAACCAGGCATACCAGAAGGAGGCTTAGACAGTGGGAAAGGTCTTATCTGTAAACATATCAAAAGATAAACAAAACCCCAAAAAGGGTATTACTTCAATTGATATTGATCTGCAAGTAGGAGTAGAGAAAGACGCACATGAGGGCGCATCCATGCAGGTAAGTATCCTGCCCTATGAGGCAGTAAACACAGAATTAGGTGATGCCAGGGATTTCCCCCCAGGTTGTTTTGCGGAAAATATCACAACTCAGGGCATTGATTTATCCGGTATTAAGGTAGGAGACCTAATAAAGGCAGGTAAAGTCATCCTCAAGGTAGTACAATTAGGCAAGCATGTAGACCAATCTCACACATATTCTTTCAAAGGGCGCTCTTTGCTCCCGAAATATGGCATATTCGCAAATGTCATAAAACCAGGAAGGATAACAAGGGGCGATGAGATCCTAATCATTGAAGATACACATTCCGATGAGAATCTATAAAGATTCTTTATGGAGGATAGATTTATGAATAAGTCCTATTTAGAAAATCTATACGATTTAGCAAAGGAACTCAATCAGGCAAAAAATATATCAGCCACACTAGATATTATAACCGATCACCTTCCAAGGGTTCTAAAAGCCAGGTACTGTTCTCTGTTCATAAAAAATCCAACATCAGATGGACTCGAGTTAAAGGCCCATAATCATAAAGATATAGGAAACGACCCTTTTATAAATATTACATCGGAGCAAGAAAGTATTATGAATCTTGCGCTGGCTCGTAATAGTTCCTTATTGATAAAGAATATCGAAGAGGAAATCGGCATTACCAATAAAGAGAAGTATTCCACAAAATCATTTATAAGTGTATTGATAAAACATGGTGAGGAGATAAAGGGTGTGTTAAATCTGGCAGATAAGAAGTCTGGCAGTTTCAATAACAATGATATGCTTGTGCTCTCAACCATAGCAGAGCTACTAGGCGCCATTTTGGGCCGTGTAGATCTCAGTAAGATATAAGTATAATATATAATAAATTATTTACAAATCCGGGGAGGGAAGCTAATGGGATTTTGCTGTGGCATTGTAGGGCTTCCAAATGCAGGCAAGTCTACATTGTTCAATCTCATCGCAGGTGCTAACGCACCGGCAGAGAGTTATCCTTTCTGTACTATAGACCCCAATGTAGGGATCGTGAGTGTCCCCGATAAAAACCTTCAACTGATTGCAGAGATTGTAAAACCGGAAAAGGTTACTCCTACCACACTGGAAATCTTTGATATTGCCGGTTTGGTAAAAAATGCGCACAAGGGAGAAGGCCTGGGCAACCAGTTTTTAGGTGAGATAAGAGGGGTAGATACCATAATTCACATAGTAAGATGCTTTGAAGACCCGGACATCTCCCATGTATATGGGAAGATAGATCCTGTATCAGATATGGAGGTAATAATAACCGAGCTCATTATGGCAGACCTTGAATTGCTGGAGAAAAGAATAGCCTCCATTAAGAAGAGCATGAAAGTGGATAAAAAGGACAGCTTAGACATTGATCTTGATCTTTTGTCTCACCTAATCGATGAACTCTCCAAAGGAAAGGGTATAATAGATACAGATGTGGACATCAGCCCTTCCCGGATGAAGGCTATGGGATTGCTTACAGCAAAGCCATACATTGTTGTGGCCAACATAGATGAAGAGGGTATCACGTCTGGTTCTAAATATCTAAAGGCAATCCAACAATGGGGAGATGAGAAGAACATAACCATAATACCTATCTGTGCCAAATTCGAATTAGAGGCATCAGAATTGGAGACAGAAGACCGTCAGGAATTTCTTGAATCAGTAGGCCTCAAGGGTTCAGGCACCAATGCATTGATAAGGGCATGCTATGAACTCTTAAATCTGATTACATTCTACACACCTGTTGGAAAGGAGCTACGGGCATGGACACTGAAGGATGGCGGAACCCTTTATGATGCAGCAGGGCTCATCCACTCGGATATCCAGACGGGATTTATAAAGGCAGATGTTGTACCATTTGAAGGCTTCATCAAATACAACGGCATGTCAGGGGCAAAAGAGGCAGGTCGTGTACTTACCGAAGGTAAAGAGTTTACCCTAAGGGATGAAGACGTCGTTGTGATACATTTCAGGTAATGCCATAGTACCCTCAACAATCTTCTATAGATACCCATGGCCATCCCGGAAGACCCATTTGCAAGAGGCGGAAGGCATGAAAAAATGCGTTGGTTCCTCCCTGAGTATATCCAAATCGTGAGGTAAAAAGCGAAACCAGTCTTCTTTGCCTTTCGATTGGTTCTCGATTTAACAAATTTTTATATAAAAACAGCAATCAGCTCTCAGCTTAAGAGAAATATACCCTACAACATATTGGTAAGGCTCATTCTTTAGGAGACTATTGCTCAGACGGTACATGTATAAAACAAATCGATGTGCCTTTTCCCAAACAATCAAGTTCTGAAAATCCTTAGCGGGTTCCCCTTTTTATCCTGACTCCTGACTCCTGACTAATTACACATGATTTGTATTGACAGGACAGCATTAATTTGAAAAATCATGCTAAGTCTATAAAAAAATGGGGTGCTGAATGAAGTCCAAGGTGGAAGCAATATTAAGAAATACAATCAATGATCTCATCGATAAAGGCGATATCCCCGGCATAGAGCTAAATGATGATATCGTGGAGATCCCTCCAAATAAAGAGCTCGGAGATTTTGCAACAAATATCGCCATGGTCATGGCATCCAAGGCCAAAAAAGCGCCCAGGGAGATCGCAGGGATAATAGCGGATGCCATAAGATCTTATCAGGACATCTTTGAAAAGGTCGTTATCGCCGGCCCTGGTTTTATCAATTTTTATATCAGACCTGCATACTGGATAAATATCTTGAGGGACATACACATACAAAAAGATAGATTCGGCACCAGCAAATACGGCGCTAAAAAAAAGGTGCAGATTGAATTTGTAAGCGCAAATCCAACAGGACCGCTTCACATAGGCCATGGAAGAGGGGCTGCTGTTGGTGACAGCCTGGCAAGGATACTTGATGCAACCGGGTTTGATGTACAAAAAGAATACTATATAAATGATGTGGGCAACCAGATGGAGATCCTTGGGAGATCTGTCTTCCTGCGTTACCTGGAGCTCTGTAGCCAGAAAAAACCCTTTCCTGAAGATGGATACCAGGGTGAGTATATCAAAGATCTCGCCTCTGAATTAAAAGAATGTTATGGGGAGAAATTATTAACCTATTCCACAGATGATGCAGTAGATGCCTCCAAAAAATTTGCCGGCAAAAAGATGCTGGATGGCATAAGGCGTGATCTCGATATGTTTGATGTGCACTTCGACAAGTGGTTCAGCGAAGCATCACTCTTTAAAAAGGGTGCGATCGAAAATACCTTATCATGGCTTGAAGATAAAGGACTCATCTATGAGGATGATGGAGCTCTCTGGTTTAAAACTGCAAAATTTGGCGATGAAAAGGATAGGGTATTAAAAAAACAAGATAATTCTCTTACATACTTTGCATCAGACATTGCATATCACAAAGATAAGCTGGAGAGAGGATTTGAATGGATAATAGACATATGGGGCGCAGACCATCATGGTTATGTGCCCAGGATGAAGGCTGCCATCGAGGCCTTCGGCGCAGACCCTGACCAGTTCCATGCGCTTTTGATCCAGTTAGTCTCCCTGGTAAGAGAAGGCATCCCTGTATCGATGTCCACAAGGGCAGGCGAGTTTATCACCTTGAGAGAAATTATGGATGAGGTGGGAAAAGATGCAACCCGATATTTCTTCCTCATGCGCCGCTCAGGTAGCCATCTGGAATTCGATATAGAACTCGCAAAGAAGAGGAGCGAGGAAAATCCTGTTTTCTATATACAATATGCACACGCAAGGACATGTTCCATACTAAAGAAGGCATCCAAGGAAGACTTGGCTCCGGATATAGAAAACGCAGATCTTAAACATCTTACAAAAGGAGACGACCTGGAATTGATAAAAATCCTTGCAGCATACCCAACGCTACTCATTTCATGTGCAAGCGCATTAGAACCACATCGTCTTTCCTTCTACCTTATGGATCTTGCCTCATCATTTCATAGATTTTATAATAAGAATAGGGTAATATCCGAAGACAAGGGCATCACACTGGCAAGGTTGGTGCTTATAGATGCAGTTAGACAGGTAATCTCAAACGCACTTTCACTTATGGGAATAGATGCGCCTGAGGTAATGTAGATACAAATGCCGAAAAAAAGGAAAACAAAACGCAAACTAAAGAAACAATCCTTAGTAAAAAACATACTGTTGTTTCTAATATCACTTTCTTTTTTTGTAGGGGCTACCCTGCTATTTTATAATGTTATTTACCTGCCGGGGATCCCCTTTGACCCAGGAGAATACAAAAAGATTCTCTCCTATTTTAAACAAGATAGAGATAATAAAGAGAAGTTGGAAGATAAAACCATCAAGGGAGCCACCAATGATTTTAAATACTCCTTTTATGATATCTTATATCCTCAAGACCAGCACCCATCCTTGAGGGGCAGCCATTACTGCGTCCAGATAGCAGCATTCAAATCCTATGAAAAGGCTAAAGGATTTACTTCTGATCTCAAGAAAAAGAGGCTGAACTGTAACATAAGGAAAAGAGGGGATTGGTACCTTGTACAATGGGGGACTTTCCCCAAAAAGTCAGTGGCCGATAGATATAGAAAGAAACTCTCAACTGATCTGGGCAAAGAATGCATAGTGGTAAGAATGCGATGATATTTAAAGGATGAATGGGAATAATGATAAATAATGTGATCAGCATAGTAGGCGCTCGTCCTCAATTTATAAAACTTGCCCCAATCGCAAATGCCCTCAAATCTCTTAACATCCCCCATAAGATAATCCATACTGGTCAGCACTATGACTATCCCATGTCGGATATGCACTTTCAGCAACTTAAACTTGATACCCCTGACTATAATCTGGGTGTGGGATCAGCAAGCCATGCCAGACAAACAGCCGAGATGCTCCCTCTCATAGAAGCGGTCTTGCAAAAAGAAAATCCCGCCTTAACATTGGTATACGGGGATACAAACTCGACTCTTGCAGGCGCGCTCGCAACAGTAAAGCTGGGGATACCAGTGGCACACGTGGAGGCGGGTCTGAGAAGTTTTGACAAGTATATGCCGGAAGAAATCAACCGGAAGGTAACAGACCACATATCTGAACATCTGTTCTGTCCCACTAAAAGGGCTATTAAATTATTAAAGGCGGAAGGATTAAAAGGTGTTCTGACGGGCGATGTCATGGTGGATGCATTAATGATGTTCTCTAAGATAAAGGCGGCCCATCCATACAAGAGGCCTTTTGTATTGGCTACTATACACAGGGCTGGAAATACAGACGATAAGAAAAGGTTTATGGGTATATGGAAGGGACTTAATCTCATTGCAAAAGATATATCCGTAATATTCCCCATACACCCAAGGACAATGAACCTTCACAGTGATATTATCTCCGATCATGAAAAGGGTTTATCTTTAATCGATCCTGTAGGATATCTCGAGATGATCGCCATGGAAAGAGACGCAAAGTGCATTATTACAGACTCCGGTGGAGTTCAAAAAGAAGCGCTTATCTTAAAGACACCTTGCGTTACTGTAAGAAAAAACACGGAATGGCCTGAGACTATAGAGTTAGACGGAAACTGTCTGGTAGATGGGGATGCATCTGCCATATATCAAGCAGTCTCCGATATGGGTGAAAGGTCTATACCAGAGACGGGAAGTCCCTTTGGGGATGGAAAGGCAGGCCATAATATAGCAAGCTTTATAAAAAAGCACTACTTTTAATCAATCCTGCAACATCATCTTTGAATATCACATCTATGTGCAGTAGATTTAGCTTTACCAAAACACACCATATTGTGTAGGGTTTAATAAGTTACTTAAGTAGGATTGATATTTTATTTAAGGAGGTGGTTTCAGATGACCCGAAGATCAATAAAGGGATCAAAAAAAATGGAAAAGGACCTCAGTCCAAAGGATATACTCAGGCTGGCAAGACATGCAGGATCAAAGGGCAACTTTGAGAAGACGCTCCATCTATTTGAATCCAGTGCCCGGGCATATTTAAGGCAGGGCTCTACCCTAAAGGCTATCGCAGCAGCAAAGAGCGCCAAGACCATTCTAGGGGCAAAACCAAAGGTAGAGGCGCTACTTATAAAGCTTTACGAATCCATGGGGCTTACAGGTGATGCCCAAAAAGAGTTTTATGAGAGTGCATCCCTCATAAATAAAGAAGATATACTCCTGTTTAAGGGGCTGGAGCAAAATGAATTCGTGGATTTCTTAGACATTATGGATATACAAAACACCTCTAAAGGGCAAATCATCTTAAAACAGGGGACTGCGGGCGAGGAGATCTATATCATCATAGAAGGCAAACTTGAGGTGGTACGAGATGGAAATGCAGTTGCAATAATGGACGAAGGAGATATCTTTGGAGAGATAGGGTTCTTTCACCATACAAGGCGATCTGCAGCAGTGAAGGCCAAGAGTAAGGGCATGTTATTAAAAATACCAGGAAAACCGCTAAGAGATCTCTGCACAAAATATCCTAATGTCTATAATGCCTTAGAGTCTGTGTATATTGAGCGTATACTCAAAAAGGCGAAGGAAGACCTCCGTATAGATCCCGAGCTTGATCTCATAAAGGATGACATATCATATAGGCATTTTGCCAAAGGCCAGGAAATAAATCCGGACCACATAAGAGACATAACCATAGTAAGCCATGGTGTAGTCGAAATAAACTATGATGAAAAGGGCCTTAACAAAAAAAGATTTATAGGCCCGGGAAGCGTATTTAGAAAACAACCTGGCACGGCAAAGGCAAATACTGATGTAGATATCATATGTGCAAGGGTCGATTGGTGATCATTCGTACAGCAAAGGGGCCAGGCCTTTATTCTTGACACAAGGGAACGGGTCAAGTCTACGTTTGACTTATGTCGTTGGTTCTAATGTATAAAGATATAATAAGCTCAACCAAGTTCGCCTAACCAGTCAATCCATTTGGCCTCTAATCCGCTATACTCCATAGAGACAGGTGATTTCTATCGCTAGATTTAAAAGTCCATATTCCAAATTTTGCTAAATAGCTTTAACCCTCTTTCCTTTTTTGCTCCAGCTTGGCCAGGATATCAGCATGTGTCTTTCGGTTTATGGGAAACCAGATCAGAAGTGGAAGGCTTAAAAAGGTGAGGAGTGCTGGTATAGGGCCAAAAAAGAGCCTGATACCCAAAAGGGAGTTTGCTGTCTGCGCAACTTCCGGTACAAAGCCGAAGAGCTGTAAGACCCACCCTCCGACAAATAAAGCCAGAGCATTGGAGATTTTATCTACAAGACCCTTTACACCATAGTACATCCCTTCCCGTCGTTCTCCTGTTATCAGCTCATCGCACTCTACCACGTCGGGCAAGATTGACCAGGGTAGAACCCATTGAGCCGAGAATCCAAAACCGCCCACAAAGATGATAACATATATCCATATGCTTTCCCCCTGGGGGAGGAAAAAAGTCGATGCCATAGCCCCAAAACCGATAAAGAGCCCCAGGGCATAGGTTGGTCCCTTAGCCCATTTGTCTGCAATCCACTTCCAGAAAAAGAGAAAGGCCCCAATGGTTACTAGCAGCAAGACCATAACCATAGGAATTTGATCCTTCATATTAAGCTGATAGGTAAGAAAGAATGCCGTGTAAGACATGACGAGCATAAAGCTCATGCCAGTGAACATGGTCTGTATAAACAGATAATTAAACGGCTTGTTCTTAAAGCAGGTGAAGATCGATTTACCTACCGGGAGTTTAGAAGGCGGGCCCTCTATCTCTTTTCTCTGTTTAACCCCAAACGCGGTGATATAGAGGCAGAGAACGGCGAATGCCCCGAACATTATGCCCATCATACTCCAACCGATTTTCGCTGTCATAAAAAGCCCTGCAATAAAAGGCGGAAACCCTGCCCCTGCCATATAGCCGATGGTGCCGCCGATCATACGAAATGTGGTCAGGCTGGTTCGCTCATCATAATCTCGGGTGAGCTCAGGCGTCATAGCATAGTAGGATACTGACGTGACTGTAATAAAACTGTAGTACAGGATGAAGGTTGCTGTAATCCAAACCGCTGTCAAAATTGTTGAAAGGCCCTCCGGCATTCTCCAGAGCAGGGCAAAGGATAAACCCAGTGGAATAGAACCGTAATAGAGATACACCTTGCGCCTGCCGTAACGCGATTTGGTTCTGTCAGAGATCCATCCGAAAAGTGGGTCATTTACGGCGTCTCACAGTTTTCCCAGCAAAAGTGCCGTGCCCACCAGGGCAGGATTAACGTGGGCAACATCGGCATAAAAGAAAAGGATGAAGAATGCCACGGCGGAGAGACACATGGATATCCCGATATCACCGAACAGGTATAATATTTTTGTAGATATATTAAGTCTGTCTCGTTCTGTAATGTTGTTCATGTTTACCTCCCAAGGAATATTTTACTCTTTTGGTGAAGCGATCTTTTCCGTCTTGCGATAGAGATCAGCCACCCTTGGATAAAAATCCTGATAGCATTTGTACATGGTTTCATACACCGCCCGGTTCTTCGAATTTGGCTCGAATCTGTCTTTTTGATGAACCATTTTTTCTATCCCCTCTTGAAAGCCGGGGAAAAGCCCGGAGCCTGTGGCCGCGCAGATAGCCGCTCCCAGGGCCGCGGACTCGCTTTCCTCCATCCTTATTGCAGGGACCTGAAAGACATCGGCGATAATTGAAAGCACCATATTGCTATTTGAGCCCCCGCCGGAGACACGAATCTCATTGATAGCGATTCCGGTTTTCTCAAAGATCGCATCATATCCTGCTTTTGTCTCATATGCCAGCCCCTCCAGAATCGCCCGGTAGATGTGGGCCCGGCTGTGGGCCATTGTGATGCCCAGGATTGAGCCTCTTGCCTCATCACAGTGAAAAGGAGGTGTCCAATAAGGGTGAACAATAAGTCCTAAAGAGCCTGGTGGCATGTCTTTAACTGCATCATCTAAAAGCTCCTCTGGTGGTTTGTCTTGTTCTTTCGAGAGTCGTGCTTCATAATAGGCCGGCTCGTTTTTAAACCATGTCACGGTGAGGAATCCTCCTCCCACGCCTGTTTCCAGGATACGTGGGACAGACGTGATAATGCAAGCTCTTTTCCGTTCAGGTCAAAGACAGCGGCCTTAACATTCTGGGTCCCGCTATCTATGGCTAAAACCAGGTCATGTTCTTTGCCCATAATCTCTATCCTTGATATGAAATGGTATCATTTATTGAGGAAGAACTTATTCTTATGAGCGATTTCTACGTAGTCCGCCACCTCTTTATCCACCTGCTTGTCATCCCAGCCCAGGCGTGAGGCCATATGCTCGGCGATTTTCCTCCCCAATTCTTCGTGATCATCCCGCTGGTACAGCGAAATGTTGGTGCGGCGGAGCAGGAAGTCTTTCACATGTGTTATCATCTCATATTCCAGGGCATAGTCTAGTTCAGCCCGGATATTGGGCTGGTCATAGGTAATTTTTTCTCCGAGTGAAGGATTCGCCTTTACTGATTCGAGGATAACAATACCGGCCTTGCCATAATTTTGATAGATATGTTCGGCTGTTTTCTCATCGAGACCTAGATTTGTTGTTGTCAGAGCCCTCTGTGTCATATCATCCCAGTCATCCTTAGTTATCCCCAGGATGAAAGGACTCTTAGAGAGCGATTTTCGGGGTTTTTTAATAGATGTCGCGCCCCTACTTGCCATAAAGGAGAGAAGTTTTTCCGCCATAGACCTGAAGATGGTAAGCTTCCCGCCGGCGATGACAAAAAAACCGGGCATGAGTTCATCGATAAATTCTCTGCGTGAGGTCTTGTCCTCGGAGACACCCTCTTCCAAGACCAGGGGCCTTGTCCCTGCATAGGTACCCAAAAGGTCCTCTGATTCGAACTTTGCGTTTGGAAAACAGTGATCGACAATCTCCTTGAAGTATTCGTACTCTCCTACTTCAGTGTAGCAATGATCCAGGTCTCCTTCATAATCAGTGTCAGTAGTCCCGAGATAGGTGAAATCGCCGTGGGCCAGGACGAAAACGCCCCTTTTGTCGGCAGGATTTTTAACGTAAAGGCCGGCCATGTTTCCGATAGACTCCCGCTTCACGACAATGTGGACTCCCTTGGCGGGCCTGATTAAGCGCCCTGTTGTTCTATACCCCTTGGGTAAGAGATCGTCAGTCCAGGAGCCCGTGGCGTTTATAATGTTTCCGGCGTTGATGTTAAGGATCCGGCCTGTTTCCCTGTCTTGGGCCTCCACACCCACAGCCCTTTCGTTCTTTGTGACTACACGTTTCGCCCTGACATAGTTTACAGCGGCCCCGCCCGACATGACCCCCTCCTTTACAACCTCTATGGTGAGGCGGGCATCATTTATGATGCACTCGTAAAGCAGGGATCCCGAATGAAGCCCCGGGAACTTGAGATTAGGCTCCAACGTCTCAATCTCTTTCTTGGATAGATGCCGTGTGTTTTTGTAGTTCTTCCACCCTGAGAGTGCATCGTAGACTTTAAAATATATCCTCAGCGCCCGTGATTCGGTTGCGTTGTAATTAGCATAGATAATGGGCACGGGTCTGACCATGTTTGGAAATGCATTTCTCATCCAATCCCGTTCGTGGGTCTCTTCTCTGACCAGACCGAACTCCAGATTCACGATATATCTGGCCCCCCCGTGGGCAAGACGAGTGCTCTTGGAAGAGGTGCCAAAGGCAAAGTCGTCTTTTTCAATGAGGGCAGCCTTTATCCCCTGCAATCCGCACTCCCTCAAAATACCTGCCCCGGTGATCCCTCCTCCGATTATCAGGACATCATAGGTAGTTTCACAGAGCTGCTCGAGGTATTCGGGCCGTCTCTTTGTACTCCACGACATTAATTCGGTTTTCATCACAGCACCCTTTCAAGAAAGAGAGGAAGGTCAAGTATATCGACGGATCCTTTTCTTTCTGGTTTATTCGAGTCATTTTCACCTCCGAGATTTTCCAGAATTACATTTCGGCAGGTAGGACATCCCATGACCATTACCTCTGCACCGGCATCTTCAGCCAGGGATACAAGGCGAAGAGCCATCAGCTTAGTAATTTCAGGGTGGGTTATCTCGAGCCCGACACCATAACCGCAGCAGGGTGCTTGATCTTTATTGAACGCCATTTCTACGAGGTTTGCCTTCGGAACCATCCTGATAATCTCTCTGGGTGTTTCAAATATCCGTAGTTCCCGGCCTAAAGAGCAGGAATCATGGTAAGTGATTACGCCGGCGTCCCAGTCTGATAAGGATGGTTTCTTTTGATTTAATATGTCGAATAAAAACTCCGGAAGGCTTACTATATTGATGTTTTCCAGCTCAATACCCAGGTTCGGATATTCCAACTTGACCATCCTGAGGTCGTCGGCAGAGAAAATGACCAGTGTTTTTGCATTTATTGATTTTATTTTTTTCGCAAGTTCCTTTCCCAGTCTTTTTGCATCATTTGAAAACCCGAGAAAATAAGAGAGTTGGCCGGTTGCAGGCTCATCCTCCATTACCCTGAAATCCACCCCGAGTTTTTCCATGATCGAAAATGTGCTTTTTATCGTATCGCCTCTGCCGGCCCGTAGCCTGCCGCCAAAATAAAACAGGGGTTTCTCTTTATTCTGCACTAATTGTTTGGAAATAAGTGTTTTAACATCGGCCGAATCCTCTCCATAAAAATTTCCGGATATAATCCGCGCTTTTGACTCTTTTAAATTCCCTGGTAGCACTTCATCGTCAAGCTCGCTTCGTGCACTCAGCATGATTTCACTGGTATCCATCCCGCTTTCGCAGGCCTCACGACAGGCCTTGCACATCGCGCATCGGTAGAAATAGTCGACTATTTCTGAGGTGAGCTTCTTTTTCTCCTCCATAACCTGTTCAGCGAAAAACGCCCGGCTGGTAGGAGAGTCAGCCTCATGTCTTGTGGCACCAGCTATTGGACAGACATCCCGGCACATCTTGTAACAGACTGAACAGAGTCTAGTCTTTTCTCTCAAGTCACTCATCAATGCTCCTCCTTGAAATTCCACCCATAATTTTCATTATAGTCCTAATTTTCCTGGGTTCATGATATTGTTCGGATCCATGGCACGCTTTATCTTCCTGAAATTTTCAAGACCTGCCTCACCCAGTTCCAGCTTCATAAAACGGCCTAGATTCAGGCCTATTCCGTGGTGGTGATTAATTGTTCCGCCAAGGTTGTGGGACAGCACGATTCCTCGCCGCCAAATCTCGTTGTAGGTCCGCGCGGCCTCGGGGCCCTTTTTCAATTGTCCCACAAAAGTAGGATATATCATCCCACCGGTGGGATAGAAGTGCGAGAAGTGGGTGGCCAGAAACATATTCATTTGTTCCATGGTTTCTTTGAGCTTCCTTTGAACAGCGACAAGATAGTCAAAGGAGCCGGCAGAGTCGATACAGCCCGAGACCCTGATATAGCCCGGAAAGGGTATACCGAAGAGAGGATGGTCACTGGTGGGAAAGGCGATAGAGAAACGCTTCTTTTCCCACCACTCACGGGCAGGGCCTTCGCCCAGGTCTTCGGCCTTGAGAGCATGAGCGATCTTCATGGTCTCTTTTAATTCCAGGCCGCAGAGTTCCTCAAAGCCGTCAAACATAAGGGTCATTTGCGACCCGCTGTCCTGGTGCTGAAAATATTGGGTTTCCAACTCGTCATGGATGCGTATGGTAGCGGGCCAGAGTCCTCTTCTCATGATGAACCGGGCAGCGTTCATCGCAGTGGGGAGGTCGGAAAACAAAAGGGATAAGAACTTTCTCGTCTCCGGGAGGGGCCTTATTCTCAAGGTTGCCTCGGTGATAACCCCCAAGGTCCCCTCCGCGCCCATGAAGAGGTAGTTAAAATTCGGCCCAGCCGCGGAGTTAGGGACTGCCTTGGTCCGCATGACTTCTCCATTGGGGAGAACCACCTCCATCCCCTGAACCATCTCTGTGATCTTTCCATACTTCGTGGAGATAACACCGGCGCTCCGTGCCGAGAGGAATCCACCGATCCCGCTGACATGCTGTGACTGTGGGAGATGGTTCATGGTGTACCCAACGTTGTTTAAGGTCGACTCCAGCTCATCGCAGATGAGACCGGGCTGGGTGGTAACTGTGTGATTATCCGTGTCGATATTGATAATCTTATTGAGGGCCTTTACATCAATAACAATCCCCCCAAAGATGGGTAAAGTGCTTCCGCCTCCCTGGGCGCCTCCACACTCCGGTATCACGGGGACTTTGTGGGTGTTGGCGATCTTGATTACCTCTGAGACCTCCTCGGTGGTCTCGGGCCAGACAACAAAATCTGCCACCGGTGGTTTGCAGTCTCCCTCGGGGAGGGGGCAAGTCCAGGGGACGATCAGGTCCCTGGAGTATACCTCTTTGTCAATAAATGAGGTGGATACCTTTTCGGGCCCCAGGGCCTCGATGAGCTCATTTTCAACAACGGCTTTGTGAAATTGATACCTGGAATTGGTTTGGCTCATAGATTTCGCTCCTATCTTTCTTTTTTAAAATAGCTGTGGTTGGTAGTGTAGTAGATGTAACATCTTTTCTGTAAATTTAAAAGGGTTTGATGGGGTCATCCGCTCCTGAACAAGGCTATGTACCCATCGCAAAGCAGATAAAAATAATAGGCTCCGTTTTCTTTTGATAAAATATAGATCATAAATGCAAAGAGACCCATGGGAATAAAGGGGGTAAAAGTGAATACCTTGACCTCGCTAACTCTCTTTTTTAGAACAAGGCGGCAAAGAATCTCACATATCCCCATCAAGGTGAAGTTCCATAGTAATATTACAGCCCCAATGTTCAAACCCAGGTAAAGCGATTCCCAGAAGGTAAATGCGGCGTTCACATTGTAGATCTCGACGATTACCCAGATCAATGGGTTTATCGAACAGGCGACAATCCTTTCCGCCCAGGTTGCTCCTCTGAAAAACGCAACCGGGTATAATATTGAGGTAAGCTAATGGGGTCAGGTCTTCAAACTTGACATAAGGGGGTAAATGGGGTCGGACCAAGATAAGTGACTGAATTAATGATGATATCAATCAAAAACAGGCCTATTTTCGCCCTTAGAACTATCTTTTTGGTAACTACTCAGGTAGCTAGGCTAAAGGCTGAAGGTTTTTAAGGAAAAGATTTACAAAACCCAATAATAGCATAGCCATTCAAGTATCATATTCCCCAAATACGGCCTTTGCCGCCCACGCCCAGGGGATATCAGTTCTTCTTGATTTTGCTGATGGAGATGATATATCAGACACTCCAGGAAAATGTTTTATGGCTGGCACTTATAGAAATGATACATCAATAACCCTGCCGCGAAGCGGCTTACTTGAACAATTCGCTCCAGCCGACGGCGCAAGCACCGTGGCTGAGATCAAATGTTCGACAACAAGATTATGAATATATACGACGAATTCTTTTCTATAATTAAAAAGCTGAATGAAACAAATATTCAGTATGCGGTTGTTGGAGGCATTGCATTATCGTTTCATACCCAACCAAGATATACCAAAGATATTGATCTTCTGCTTCTTGCTGACGACATTGATGATTTCAAATCCATCCTGAAAAAAATGGGGTATACATTTGAAGCGAACCCATGGACTTTTAAGGATACGAATATTACACTTCACAGATTAACCAAAATTGAAGAGGAAGATTCGCTTACAATAGACTTGCTGGTAGGCAATGAAGAAAGACATAAGGAAATAATTAAGAATGCTGTTGTTGAGAAGACTGAATACGGCTTAACATGCATTGCAAGTCGTGAGGATTTAATCTGGATGAAACGTTTTAGAAATTCAAAGCAAGATATTGCGGATATTGAGGCATTGGAAAATGACAAAGATACAGAGAGTAGTTAGAGACATCCAGAACTTGCAGAATTTCTACAAAAGAACCAAATTATTGAGGGCTCGGATAAAGAAGAAGGGCTTAGAACGTTCCAAAGCCGAACAAACCAGTGCACATGACGCCAAGCCGCCACATGGTGGGACCTACGGGACGTCCATAAATAAGGACTAAAGGAGGTGTCAGGTCTTGACATTTCCTAGCAATATCCTTAGTCCAGCCATAGCCGGTATTCGGAATATACTCCGGGTATTCCGTTCCATCCCTGGGAAGATCATAAAGGTTTTCCAGGTTATAGCTTGCGACTTTAAAGGTTTTTGCTTCTATTGACGTAATGCAGCACAGCAAAACAAGCAAAATTGATCCGATTATCGTTTTCATATGCCTTTTAAACATACACTTATCCATGTTATACTCCTGTCTTGCATTTAAAAACAACTAACGACAAGGCTCACAAGAAAAAGGCAAGAAAAAGGTGCTAGAAAAAGGTGCCAGGTCTTGACTTTTGACATAAGCACTCAAAAGGTACAAGACTAAGATGTTACTTCAAAAATGAACTGGGGCCAGCCCTTGACATTGGATTAGACAAAATGAAAAATGGCCTAAC
>JAYEFR010000248.1:0-7923 GCA_034716155.1 Thermodesulfobacteriota bacterium | reverse complement strand
AAGCCCATTGCCTTTTGCTGACGGGGATACGCATCGTGGTTCATGCCGAGCATACAGATGACCTTAAATGGAATGCTTCTCATGGGAAGCATGGAACAGAATGTCATGCCTGATGCCATAAATCTGCCCGGGTCCATGATGCCGCCGAAATAATCACTAAGACAGGCCCTTATGACATCCACACCGACCACACCGTCATAGCCGGATATCTTTTTCAGTTCAATAAGACGTTTCAAGGTGGTTCTCAATTGATGGAGGGGAGGTTCTGAAGATTCATCCGCCTCGAATAGATTATCAAGCATTTCAAGCAGTAGATCAGACCATGTATCAAGGTTGTGCGGCCTTTCCAGTAACCCCACATAATGAAAAAGCATTGAAATAAATTCCAGAAATCTGCCGAGCATGACAGACCTCTCACCTTCAATATCATCATAGGGAAGCATGCCATCAAACATATTCTCTTCCCCTGCCTTCATGGCATAGCCCAGGAGGAGTCTGTCCAGGCCGGCCTTCCAGGTGTTTTCATCAAATTCCGGAAGACCCATCTTTGCCCTGCTGTTGGCGTCGATACCCCAGCGGATATTTGTCTCTTCGATCCAGTGCTGGATGAGGGACAGGTCTTCTTCCTCAATCCCGAATTTCTTTCTCACCGGGCCGGACTCAAGCAAGGTAAGCACCTTGGAAGCGCCAAGCCTGCCCCCTGCCAGGTTTAGAACAAGTTCAAAGACATCGACAATATTGCTTTGCCTCTTCAAGGTTCTATCCGCGATGCTGAACGGTATGTACCCGGCATCAGTATGACGAGGCACATCGAATACAGCATGGATATATGGGGCATAAACTTCAATATCAGGCGCCATGATAAGTATATCCTCAGGACGCAGGTCATCATGCTTATCAAACATGGCAAGAAGATTGTCGTAGAGCACCTCAATCTCTCTCATGGGGCTGTGGCATGAATGAATCTGCACAGATTTATCGTCATGGCTTACCGTATTCTTGCCCCCCTCTCCTCCCTCATGCAGGTTGAGTATATCGCCCTGTATCCATTCGAGCATGTCCTTAGAAGGCACATCCACAAAGTGTTCATACTCCTCATTATCCATGGATTGCAGCGCATCAAAAAAGAATCTTCCCTGAGATCCCATGGATGCAAGGAGGCTGTTGCCTTTTTCAAGATAGAGGTCTTCTTCTCCTGCACCTCCATGCTTAATAGAGATCCTGTCGATCTCCCTTTCTGAGCAGATATCACCCCAGAATTCCCTGCATGGGTTCATAAGAAAGAGATTCACTTCAGTAATCTTTGAGAGTGCGTAAAATATCTCAAGGTGGAAGGGCGGGAGATATGATATCCCGAATATGGATATCCTCTCAGGCAGGTCCGTGCAGCCGGCTGAAGAAAGATCCTTCAGGAATGCTCGCTTAAGGGCTGCGCGGTGCTCTCCTTCATGGCCGTCTGCAAGGGTCTTCCACAGCACGGATTGCCAGTATTCGATGTCTTTGTCCTCTTTGGAATATTTGTGCTTTCCCTTTTCCCAAATAGATACCATGTCAGGACGGAAGATCACATATTGGTCAAATGTATCAGCAAGACGCGACGAGAGCTGATACAGCTTTGCCCCGGTTGTGTCATTATCAATGTAGTATTTAAGCTTCTCAAAGCCGCGGGTCTCAATAAGATCAGGAAGCATCTTCATGATCCTCCACGCCATAACATCAACATCAAAGACTGTCTCATCGGGCATATCAGGGAGCACCAGATTAAATGCCTCATGCACCATGACATTGGGAAAAGGAAAGTGATAGTTGGCGCATATCCCGTGAAAACCTGCAAGCTTAAGAGATAGCCAGCGCTCCATACCAAAGCTCTGGACCACTATGATCTCACTGGTCATGGGGGAGGGAAGGGGCGTTTCCAGTAGGCAGGCCAATTCCTGGGCCAGCATTTCAAGTTTATTGCTTACATATACCTTCAGTCCAGGCACGGCATCTCCATAACAGATTATTAATTATTCATTATATCACATCAACCCTGTCGAGAAATGGTTTTTTTTGCGGTTGAGTGCTCTATTGGGTTCGTTGAAGGGGACATATTAGCTTTGCTGACACACCAAACTTTTTCTAGCTTGACTAGTACACCTCCTAAAGTAAATAATCGTTATGTTTTCAATATTGAAACCATAAAGGAGGATTTATGTCAGGCAGACAAAGCAAGGTTATGAATGCCAAGGATGCGATTTCCAGATTTGTGCATGACGGGGATCATTTGATCATCGGAAACTATACAGTGGGGACATGTGCGGAGCTTGTCTTTGAGGTGATCAGGCAGGAAAAGAAGGATCTTGTCTTGTATTCCCAGTCAGGGGTGTTGGACGTGGAGATTCTTGTAGCTGGAGGGTGTACCAACAGGCTTGTTAGCACCTACGTATATCGTGCAGGCGGCAAAAAGGGAGGATCAGCTGCTGAGAGGGCGATGAAGGCAGGCACCCTTGAGATGGAGGATTATACGAATTTTGATTATAATGCCCGGCTGGTTGCTGGGATGCACGGATTTACCTATATGCAGGTCTTAGAGGGGGTTATGGCAACAGACCTGTTCAAGAAACGAACATTTATGGGGGATGATAAGTATAGGGTTATCAAGTGTCCCTATACCGGCAAAGATATTCTTACTGTGCCTGCTGCAAACCCGGATGTGTGCATTGTCCATGTACAGAGGGCGGATAGAGACGGCAATGCACAATACTGGGGTGCAATGGGCAGTGTTGCAGCCGCAGCGCTCTGCAGTAAGAAGATACTTGTTTCATGCGAGGAGATTGTGGAGCATGATGTCATACAATCAAGCCCGCACCTCACAATCATACCGGCATACAGGGTGGATGCAGTGGTGGAAGAGCCCTGGGGCGCCCATCCTACAGAGGTTTTAGGATATTACAATCTCGATCGCGTGATGTATGGCCTGTTTTTCATGGCGGATATGACAGGTGATGGTTTGAAGGCATGGATGGATGAATGGATATATGGATGCAATGATCGTGAGGCCTATATTGACCATTATATAGAAAAATTTGGAGACAAAGCCCTGACTGGACTCAGGGCAAAATCTTATTACTCTGCCCCGGCAAATTACGGCGCTGCCTTTACTTCCTCATGGAATGAAGAGGGCAAAGAAAGGTCTATGGGGATTACCTTAGATGAGATGGAGAAGATTATGAAAGAGAGGGGGTTGCTTTATGAGTAAGCCTTATTCGTTAAATGAGCTGTTAATAATAGCAGCGGCGAGAGAGATACACGATTATGAAAATGTAATCTTAGGGGTGGGGCTACCCACAACAGCAGGCGCCCTGGCAAAGGCCATGCATGCGCCAAATGTCACCCTTATGATGGAATCCGGCGTAATTGACTTTGAACCTTTGGTCCCGCCAAATCACATAGCAGATGCGCATAGTTGCAGGGGTTTTTCCTATGCTACCGACCTCTTTTCCGCCTTTACCATGACCTACAGAGGTTTTGTCGATGTATGCTTTCTTGGGGTTGCCCAGATAGATAAATACGGAAACCTCAATACAACCGTTATTGGGGATTACTACAAACCTACACTCAGACTCCCGGGATCAGGAGGCGCTGCTGATTTCATATCGTATGCAAAAAGGACAGTGCTTTCTATGAGGGGAGGTGAGTTTGTGGAGAAATTAGATTATTTAACATCGCCCGGTTACCTTGATGGAGGAGATTCCAGAGATAAAACAGGATTGTTCCCCAAAGGTTCAGGGCCCAGTATGCTGATTACTACAAAGGGGATTTTCAAGTTTGACAAAGAAACCAGGGAAATGTATCTGGATCAGATCCACCCGGGGGCGAGTGTTGAAAATGTTAAGAAAGATGTCCCATGGGATCTCAAGGTTTCTCCGGAGCTTAAGCAGACCTTACCTCCAACCGATGAGGAGGTAAATTTTATCAGAAGGTTTGCACCTACTGAGGCTGTAGGAAGGGGTTTGATGATGGAACTGGGACTGAACTATGCTATAAAGAGGGCCCAGGAGAGAGGAAAGTAAGTATCCAGGGGTCAGATCTTTATCCTTGACAAGGCCTTTAAATTTTCCGTTTTGTCAATATGAAAGATCCGACCCCTTTTATTTTTTATCTAATTCTTTTCTAACAGCCAGCCCAATCTTTTCCAGCAAATATGGCTTTCTTACATAAGCCCCCGCGCCCAATCTTTGAGCCTCTTTGACGCTTTCCGTCTCAGAGAATCCACTTGCAATTATGGCCTTCTGCTTGGGATGCAATCCGAGAATCCTTTTATATGTCTCGAGCCCATCAATTCCAGGATCCATAATCATATCTAACACAATGAGATCTACTGAATTGTCTTTCATGTAATCAATCGCCTCTTCACCGCTTGAAACCGATGTGACAGAGTAACCCAGATTCTTTAGCATTCCAGAGGCAATATCCCTCTGTTTTTCCTTATCATCCACAACCAAGATTGACTCTCCCTTACCTGTGTAATCTTCGATGGATACCAGAGATTCATCACGGGTCAGTCTTCTTTTGGTTACCGGAAAGTAGAGTGTGACTGTTGTTCCTTTTCCTTGTACACTTTGAACATCAATGTAGCCTTTATGGTCTTTTACTGTTCCCCATACGACAGTCATGCCCAATCCTGTTCCGCTTCTTCCCATCGCCTTTTTCGTATAGAAAGGCTCAAATATTCTTTCCATATCCGACTGAGACATACCTGTTCCGGTATCAGAAATTGTAAGCATGGTATAATCACCTTTCTCTACATCCTCGTAACCACTAATTGGCATGTCAATATACCGATTTTCTGTCGATATGGAGATTTTCCCCCCGGCAGGTGTAGCCTCAGCCGCATTAGAGACCAGATTCATCACAGTCTTGGATAGATGGACAGGAGAGCCCAAGATATTTAATAGATCTTTTTCAAGGTTTGTCTCCACTTGAACTCCTGGGTGGTATAATTTCAATTTTTCATATTCAGGACTTTCTAAATATTCAGAGATGATATGATTCAGATTCACAATCTTTGTAACAGCAACCCCTCTTCTTGCCAGGGTCAACAAATCCTGTACAATAGCGGCTGCCATTTGCCCTGACTTTTGTATGGTCAAGATGGGCTTCCTCAGGGAGCTATCTTGTGGAAGTCCCATTAATAACAGCTCAGGATAACTTACAATACCAACCAGGATATTATTGAGGTCATGAGCCACTCCACCTGCAAGGGTTCCGAGGACTTCCATCTTTTGGGCCTGCCGGAGCTTTTTTTCGAGCTTTTTGCGTTTGCTGATATCCCTAACAGAAATAACACTTGCAGGCCGGCCTTCGTACATAAAGGGTGCATGGCTGATCTCTACTTCTATTTCTTTACCACCCTTAGTGGTCATTATTGTTTCATAGGTACCCGGGGGGGCATCTTTGGAAGGAGTATCGACTTGATTAGATATTAGATCCTTAAAGGGGGTAGTCCTTAATTCATTGCAGCTATATCCTGTCAAGGATTCATGGCTTGGATTTGTATATTGATGCATGCCATCCTGGATAATAGCGACTCCATCGTTTAAATGATCAGCTAAGGCCCTGTATTTTTCTTCAGAGTATTGCAGGCGTTTGTAGTTTAGAGCGCTGTTTATCGCCACTGCCACAAAACTGGCTACTATAGTGAACAGGTTTAAATCGTTGGGTTCAAAGACCCCCTTATCGGGGTGGCTCAGTGTTAGTACCCCCAAGACAGTATCCTCGATAATTAAAGGCACTGAAAGGAGTGTTCCTATTTTCACCTTTGTCTCTCTTCGCAAGGCATAAATATTGGACCGGGCCACATCTTTGATCAGAACGGGCTTCTTTTTAGCAACAGCTTGCCCAGCGGCCCCTTCGCCAACGGCAAATGTATATCGAAGATCGTTTTTTGAAAAGATTTTTTTTACATCAATAAAATAGCTTTTGCCCTCCGGATCGATGGCGGCTATGAGAAAAAGCCGGTTGGAGTCGTGATCCATAAGCATTATTGAACAATTTCTAGCCACGGTATCTTTGATAACGATTTCCATGATTGTTTGGCATACTCGTTTGGAATCATTGATATAGAGGAGTGCTGTCCCTAATTCTCTAAGTATTGATAGCTGAGTAAGCTTGTCCTCGAATTGATTATAGGCACTCCTGATATGTTCGAGCAGAAGCTGCTTTTCTCCATCCTGTAAGGTGGAGTCTTGTTTATGTTTGCCTTTATGTTTCATCTTTTCTTATACTAAGGCCTCCAGAAAATATTCGATTTGAGGTCGTTCAGTCTCCAATCCTTTGATCAATGTTATGATATCCTGGTCAGAGAATCTCAATCTTGTAATAATTTCCTCATCTTCTTCCACATTTTTGTTCCCACTTTGACCAATGCCGGATTGATGGCATATAAAATCTGCCGCATTGAGCATCATAGCCATATAAAGCTGCTCTTGAGGACACCCGAATTGACTGTGATGATAATGGATAGCATCGATAATATTGGGAGGTAAGTTCCATTGCTTCATAATAAGGCAAGCTATCTCTGCATGGTCTAACCCCAAGCGCTCTTTTTCTATTTTATATAGTGGAGCTTTAGCATCTGCCGCTTCTTTCAGTACTACTGCATATTCGTCGGGGAAGTAGATACAAAAGATGATTTTTCCTATGTCGTGGAGCAATCCAATCAAAATTGCCGATTCGTCCATAATCTTCCCCATCCTCTTTCCAATTTTCTTTGTTGCAAATCCCACAGCAATAGAGTGTTTCCACAACTCGGTCATGTCGATTAAAGAGCCCACCTTTTTTTGTGAAAAGGCTGAAAAAACCCCTGTGGCTAGTGCAAGAGATATGATCTCCCTAAAACCTATCACTACAATAGCACGGGTGATCGAGTCGATCTCCTTGCACATACCGTAATATGGAGAATTGGCGATTTTAAGGACCCGTGCAGATATGGCCTGATCATTTACAATAAAATCGGCAAGATCTTTAGCCGAACTTTTCTCGCTTCTGGCAGTTGCAATAATGTTATTCATAACCACGGGAAGCGTGGGAAGATCCGTGTTTCTGTTGCGAACAAGGTTAATGATCTTTTCTCTGATTTCCAAATTATAAAATGTCCTTTCTGATCAAATGACAATATGTCATTTGATCAATTATTAATCCGTGTCAGCTCTTATTTCTGAAGTAGATCTTCTAACAGTTTTCATGCGTTCTTTATCGGATTTGTATTCTAATCTCTTGAATCCGCCTTCGCGTCCGCTTCCGACTTCGCTTCCAGCTACGACGGACAAGCTGGCGGACAAGAAGGCCTGGGTTTGATTCCTTGATTTCTTGTTGCGGATAAGAGGCAGAAGCTTGCTCTGGAGTTCATACCATTGATTGGAAACCAGTTTGTATTATGAGCACCTGCTGTCCGTAGGATTTTTAGGATATAATATCGAGGGGTTTATATGAAAACAGTGAACAGTGAATAGTAAAAAGCTCCGCTATGCCGACACGTCGGCATTATAATGGAAAGTAACTTATGTTTTTAACAAATTTGTTATTTCTGGCAAATATTAAAAAATATTAACAACTTATAGCGCATTTGCAGATTTAAGTTACTTGGAAGGTGTTGAGTTTTGGGTGTTGGGTGATTAAGAATAGTCGTGAGTCAAGAGTCGAAAAGATAAAAAATAGGTTTATGTGAAATGTAGGGGCCGTTTGCTTTCATCGGCTTTTGCATAATACCTATATTGTCATTGCGAGGAGCTTAAGCGACGAAGCAATCTCAACGTGTCTGCAACCAATGGGATTGCCACGTCGGCCTAAAAACCTCCTCGCAATGACAGCCTTTTATACTTTTTGTGAAACCATCACTTTTCCCGTTCAATCATAAGCTTTGATATTCTATCCGAATGG
>JAYEFR010000247.1:0-7928 GCA_034716155.1 Thermodesulfobacteriota bacterium | reverse complement strand
TGCTATAAATCCAGCAGCCCCTCTAGAAAAGGCAAGGCCTCTGGCATCATCAGAACTAAAACCTGTCATAAGCACAACAGGTATACCAGGAAAACGACTCTTTATATCTGTCATAAGATGAAATCCGTCTATCTCAGGCATACGTATATCTGACACAACAGCACTTATATTCCTTTCCTTTATTATATCCATAGCCTCTCGCCCACCTTCTGCCATATATACTTCATACCCATACAGCTCAAGAAGATCTGTAATGACATTCAGAAGATCTTTATCATCATCTACTATTAAGACTCTTTTATTTCTCTTCATCTTTGCCTACACCGGATAGATCTATCATCTCATAATCTGTAAGAGATGTGTATTTTTCCGTTCCTGTAGTAGTGAGCTTTGCCAGCTTTTCCATTACATCCTTTATCTTGAATATATGCCTTTCCATTGTTGCAAGTGCTTTCTTTGCCTTTGAACTATCGGAAAAATCCTGGGAGAGTTGCAACATTTCTATGTTGCCTAATATGATATTGAGTGGAGTATTTATCTGATCAGAGAGCGTTACCGCTGTCTTTGCTATAGCATTGCTTTCTTGAAAACGTTTCTGCTCATCACCATAATTCTGCATTTCTAGGGCCCGGCGTATCCTGATAAGTAATTCGTCCTCATCACACGGTTTCAACAGATAATCATAAACCCCCAGCCTCAGGGCTGAGATGGCTGTCTTGATGGAACCATACCCTGTAAGCACCACTACCACAGTCCTTGGGGAGATAACCTTTATCTGTTCAACCAGTTCAAGCCCATCCAAGCTTTCCATAACCAAATCTGTAAGCACCAAATCATATGTTCTTTTATAAAGGACACTTAATGCCTCTTTTCCTGATTTGACCTCGGTAGTCTCATATCCATGAGACCGTAAGATATTCACCAGGGAATACCTTATTATTTCCTCATCATCTACTACAAGGATACTCTTTTTATTCAATGTTCTGCCCTCTTATCTGTGGCATACCTTTGAACAACGTCCATAATCTCCTTAATCTTAAAAGGCTTCTTGATATATGCTACATCTGTTTGCTCAAAAAATGCCTTTACCTGAAGGTCGTATGTATCACCTGTTATGAAAACAAATATATCTTTAAGTTCCGGCTTGCTCTTCAATGCCTCTCCATAAAACTCCATCCCATCCATCTCTGGCATCCTTAAATCAGATATGATAAGTCCCCAATCATGGTCATTTATATGATCAAGGGCTTCCTTGCCATTTTTATAGCCCATTACATAGTAATAAGGACTTAGGGCATCACTCATAAGATCTAAGAGGTTTTCCTCGTCCTCAATAACCATTATATACGCGTATTTCTCCCTATTCTTCCTGTCCTTCCTGTTAACTCTATATTCTACCCTGCCAGGGAGAAAGCCTTTGCTTATATCTCCGGTAGAGGCAGGAAGCCTTACCTCTGCAATTGTACCGTTACTCGTATTCTCCAGCGTAATATCCCCTTCATGGTCCCTTATGATACCATAACATATACTTAACCCTAATCCAGTGCCCTTGCCCTGACCTTTTGTGGTGAAGAATGGGTCAAAGACCTTAGACATAACATTCTCTGGAATACCACAACCTGTATCCTCCACACGAACAAATATATGGTCATCGTCATGAAAAGACCTTATCGTTATCTCCCCTGAACCCTTACCTATAGCATCTATCGAATTATTTATAAGGTTTACAATAACTTGCTCTATACAATTCATGTCTGCACGTATAACAAGCGGCCCTGGTTCGATTTCAGTAATGATCTTTATATTTCTCTTTTTTATAGTAGGACTGTATAGGGTTATCGTCCTATCAATAACCTCTCTAATATCAAAGATGGTCCTTTTAGGTGGTAAATCCTTGGAAAATACAAGGAGAGATTCAACAATTGACTTCGCTGCATCAGCGGAATTGACAATAGCAGAAAGCCTTCTCTTGTCAGGCGGATTAAGTGAAGATACATCTATAAGCTCTGCAAATCCAAGGACAGGCGTCAACTTGTTGTTAAGCTCATGTGCTATACCTGAGGTGAGTAACCCTAAAGATGTAAGCTTCTCTGTCTGCATGGATTTCTGTTCAAGGTGCTTCTTTATAGTAATATCCCGCATAATCACCAGTGTCTGAGAGGGGCTCAACCTTTTTATGAAAAACTCTCCCTCTCTATTTGATCCATCCCGCATACCCACACTTACTTCAAGATTGAGATCCTGACCAGGGGATAGCCCTGCTATGTGTTGCTTAATTACACTCGCAGAGTCTGAATCAAATATGTCCTCAAGATATTCGATGTATCCGTCAGTGATGCCCTTAAATGCCTTATTGGAAAAAACAACTTTGTCATCCTCAAATAAAAAGACAAAATCTCCTGTGGCATCTACAATTGCCTTATACTTACCAGACATGTCTTTAAGGGCAATATCCTTTTGCTGTATAATACTTTCCATATCTATGTATTCTTTCTTAAGGACATCATGTATTCTTACAAGTGCTAATATTTGACCTACGAGTAGGCCAAACAATTCAAACATGTGCACATGATGTTCGCTGAAAAATCCAGGGCGAGAATGAGAAAGGTTAAGGACACCGATTATATTATCACCCTCCTTTACAGGAACACATAACATTGAACCAACCTCTACTTGCATTGCCTTTTTAATAAAAAACTCGCACAAATCCACATCATTTACTAATATGGGATTGCCCTCTTTGACGCATCTTCCTGCTACACCCTGGCCCAATCCAATTACTAAACCTTTATTACCCTTGATGCCGTTATCACCTGTAGCTGCTCTTAAAAACAGATTGTCATCCTTTAATGCAAATATTGACGCATTTTCACATCTGGATTCTTCTATCAATACACGCACAACATATTCATAAAATGCATCCTCGGGAGACTCCGTATTTATAAACTCAGAGATTCTAAATATACCGGAGAGTATCCCTATCGTCTCTTCATAAAATACTGTGGCCTTTTCTAATAGATATTGTAATACATCTTTTCTCTTGCTGTTAGAATCAGGCAAGCTTTCAAGGTTTGCGCTCTTATTCGTCATTGCGTTATCCTTATTCCCCATCAAACAAAATCCTCTATAAGGGAACCATCTTGTTTATACTGAGTCGCTATATCATTTACAAGGTCTTTATACTCCGGCCCCAGAAGATGATCTACCCTGCTAAGATCTATCTCCACATCATGATCTATACTGGAATTATTATCATGTTCAGATACAATACAATCTATCAAATATATCAATGCAGACAGCCTGTTATGTGGGTTGTGATGGGTCTTTATAATATCTATTACTTCAGAAGGAAAGCGCCATTTTTTTGCGATCATCTCCCCGACAATAGTATGGTCCACAGAAAAAACCCTTTGTTCTAAATCAAGGCCAGGCCATCCATCTCTAAAAAGGGAGGCATACATATCCGGCTCTATGTACAAGAAAGCCATTCTGCCTAAATCATGTAATAAACCACCAGAAAGGAGTATCTCTTTTTCCGCCTTGTCCTTGCCGAGGCCAAACGCAAGAATACTCACGGCAGTTGAATGCCTCCAGATGCGACCACTCACTACTGTAGATTTCCCCAATGTATGCATAACTGCCATACTTATAGTAATACATTTGACCATGTCAAACCCCACAGTGAGTATGGCATCATGTATACTCTTCGCCTGCGCTTCACGCCTATAGAAAGCCGCATTCGCAAGCCTTACAATCTTTGCGGCCATGGCAGGATCTTTTTCTATTATCCGCTCCACATCCTTAATGCCGGCATCCTTGTCCTCCAGTATATTAAAAAGCCTCATTTTGCTGGTCTCTAGTGTAGGGAGATTATCTAATTTTTTACATATACTGGTCCATTGGGAACATAATTCCATGATCGTCTCTGTCGGAAAAAACACGCATAAACTTTAGTAGTATTCCCGCATCTTACAAACCTTGTATTTTTTATCTATCTGTGCCAAATAAAAAATCCGACAAGAGAAATCCTTTGGGGTAAATAATTATGCGCCGTGAGGAAAACTATGACTAAAGATAATGAACCTCGTATAAAACATGTGGGTATACTCTTTTCCGGCGGGCCCGCACCTGCAGCAAATGCAGTAATATCTGCAGTAAGCAAAGCATGTATCAACAATAATATAAAGATAACAGGTTTCCTTTATGGCTACAAATACCTTGAGGGATTCCGCAAAGAATTTAGCCCGATAAAAGGCACTCACTATATTGATATGGATTTGCCTTTAATCGATGGTATACGTAATACTAAAGGGGTATTAATCCATAACTCAAGGGCAAATCCTGGGGCATCCATTAAGACATGGGATGATCTAGCTAACCCTGATAAGAACCAAAGGCTTATAAATGTATTTAATGCATTTGAATATTACAAGATAGATGCTCTTATCTCTGTTGGTGGAGACGATACCTTAAAAACCGCAAATTACCTATACAGGATACAAGATAAGGTGACGGACTTACGCCCTGTCAAGATAGTACATGTCCCCAAGACGATCGATAACGACTATTACGGAATTGACTGGACATTTGGATTCTTTTCTGCTGCAGAGTGCGCAGGGCAGATCATCCGAAACCTCAAAGCAGACAGCTTTTCATCAGGGACATGGTTCATTCTTGAATTGATGGGAAGAAAGGCAGGCTGGCTTGCCTATGCATCAGGCATGCTAGGAGAGGCAACCAAGGTAATTGCTCTAGAGGATATAAGAGAGAAGATACTTGACCTTGATGGGCTCGCGGGCAACATCTCCATGCTTGTTGAGGCAAGAAAAAGGGATGGGAAAGATTATGGCGTAGTTTGTATTGCAGAAGGTCTGGCAGACAAACTTCCAGATGATATAAAATATAAAGAAATAGATAGTCATGGCAATATTGTGCTCACCTCTGTAGGCATAGGAAAAATACTTTCTGAAAAGGTTGCTGAAATCCACCTTGATAGAACAGGAGAAAAGGTAAAGGTTATTCCAAAACAGATAGGTTATGAAACGCGTTGCGCAACCCCTTCCGGGTTTGATGTAATTCTTGGTAGTCAACTAGGTGTAGGTGCTTACCGCGCACTGGCAGAAGAGGGATTAAATGGAGTCATGATAAGTGTAAAGGAGCAACTTAACTTAAAGTACGTGCCATTTGAAGACATCATAGATCAAAAGACCGGAAGGACCAAGATTAAATATATTGATAAGCAAAGCGATTTCTGGAGATTGGCTAGATTTCTTGAATATAAGTGAGCCTTCATCTGAAATAAAATAATTAATACTCAAGGGCAAAAATCCAGTGGCTTATCGCTGCTAGCTGAAGTCCTTTTTCATATAAACTGCCATCCCTCCTTACGTGCTGAGAAAACATCCATCCCTGAAGACTGATCCCTGACAACTATTTTCATATAGTTGACACGCGTCCCTTCCCCATGTACAAACCTTATATTAAATATCTCCAGGAGACAATCTATGGACTATAAATTATTAAAGGTAAATCTTACTGGTAATATAGCAATAGTAGAGATGAATCGAAAGCGCGAGATAAACGCCCTATCCGCTGAAATGCTGCAGGAAATCAACCATTTGTTCGGCCATCCCTTGGATCAAAACAATGATGTAAGGTCTGTCATATTTACAGGAGGTGACGAATGCTTCTCTGCCGGCCTGGACTTAAAGGAGACGGCTGCCCTACCCGCTGAAGATATCACAAGATATCTAGACTTAACCCTGGATGTCTATACAAAACTCATGAATTATGAAAATATATTAATAACCGCAGTAAGTGGTATTGCTATGGGTGGCGGTTTTAACCTTGCCTTGATGGGGGATATTATCATTGCATCTGAAAGTGCTATCTTTGTACACCCTGAGATAAAATACGGCTTTAATCCTCTTTTAACACCACTAGTAAACAGGATCGGGATAGCAAAAAGCAAGGAAGTGACTTTAAGGGGCGAGCCAATAGGGGCCAATGAGGCCTATAGCATGGGGCTTGTAAACCGGGTAGTAACCCCAGAGCACTTCAGAGATGAGGCACTCTCATGGGCAAAGACACTTGCAGATAGACCACTGGAAGCAGTGCATGCGCTGAAGAGGTCCTTTGACGTGATTACCAGATTAGATTCCAGGGCAGCTATTGAATACGAGGTGGAAAAGGCTGCAGGTTTTCTCACCAATAAAGACATCAGGGCTCGCATGAGAGGTCTTTTGACAAAGAAAGCCCATTAAGACAAGGATTAAACCTGCAATACCTTGAAGATCTTAGACCTGTATGACAGATTGGCTAAGCATTATGGGCCATCAGGGTGGTGGCCGGGCCAAACATCTTTAGAGATCATTGTAGGTGCTGTACTGACACAGAATACTGCATGGAAAAATGTAGAAAAGGCACTGGCTAATCTAAAGGAAGCAGGGGTCCTGGATATAAATGCCCTATATAATATTAGCCATGAGGGACTCGCCTCCCTTATAAGGCCTTCCGGTTACTATAATATCAAGGCTGAAAGATTGAAGAATCTCATATCCACAATCATGGAAACATCAGGAGATAATCTTGATGACTTCTTGGATGAAGAGGCCTATACATTAAGAGAAAGACTACTTTTTGTAAAAGGTATAGGTAAAGAAACAGCAGATAGCATATGCTGCTATGGGGCGGGAAAATTAATCTTTGTGGTGGATGCATATACCAAGAGGATCCTAAACCGCCATGGTGTTATTGAGAGTACATGGGATTACGACCAAATTAAGGGGTTATTTGAATCAAGGCTCCCTAGTAGCATCCAGGTCTATAAGGATTTACATGCCTATATGGTGTTTATAGGCAAAGAATTTTGCAAGGCTTCAAGCCCGAAGTGTGATGCATGTCCCCTAAAAGACTGGTAGAGCTCTGTTTCTTTTCTATCGTGATCATTAGAGTCCATATGAGTAGGCTTTACTTGTTTTCTCCGAAATGATAGTAGACCTATTGATTAATATGCCATTAATGGAGGGAAATATGTTGCTTGGTAACAAAAATATTAACGAATACATAAAGAGCATCAAAAATCCTATCATTGCATATATGTGCACATATATGCCAGAGGAAATCATAATTGCCTGTCACCTTCACCCTTTAAGGATTATCCCATCTAATGACGGCCCTGATCGATCAAGTGCATATCTCCAGACGTATGTATGCCCTGTGGGTAAGGGCATGCTAAACTGGGGACTCAACAACCCGCATGAAAATCTAAAAGGGGTGGTAGTTCCCCACTCATGCGATACCATCCAAAAGTTATCTGATATCTGGAGGATCAATTATATAACAGAATTCCATCATGACCTGGTTCTACCTGTGGATATGACCAAAGATTATGCCGAGAAGTATACCATTTCTATCCTAAAGAAGCTTTTAGATACACTTGGAAGGGTAGGAAGGCCTGCTACTGATAAATCTCTTCATGAAGCTATATCCTTAATGAACAAGGTAAGAAAGCGCATAAAATCCATTGACAGGACCAAAATGAGTGCAAGGCAATTCTTTGAGATATGCATGTCTGCCATGGTTATGGACAAGAAAGAATTCTTAGAAAATACCGTTGACATCCCCCTGATGGACAGTAAGGGTAAACCTGCTATGGTTGTGGGTAATATGATATATGACATGAATATATTTGAGATGTTTGATCGGGTAGGCCTAAAGATAGTGGACGATGACATATGTCCGGGGAGCAGATATTTTGAGACAGATGTGAATGAAGACCTCTCCCCAATAGAAGGCATTGCAAAAAGGATAATAGACAGACCCATTTGCCCGACCAAGCATACTTATATGTACAGAGAAGACTACATACTAAATAAGGTAAGGAAGAGTCTGGCTCATGGGGTTGTATTTATATACCAACAGTTCTG
>JAYEFR010000246.1:0-1555 GCA_034716155.1 Thermodesulfobacteriota bacterium | reverse complement strand
AAAAAGTATGACGACATTGAAGTGCAAGTTGGATCACCACCAATTGGCTCAGGGGGAGGAATAACACAGTTAGGAGAAGGAAACATTGACATAGGAGATGCATCCAGACAAGTGAAACAGAAAGAGATAAATCAATATCCAAATGTTGATTTCTATGATAATGTCATTGCACATGATGGCGTTGCAGTAATAGTGAGTAAGGCAATTTATGATGCAGGTGTAACTGTACTAACAAGCGAACAAGTAATGAAGATATATGAGGGGACAATAACGAATTGGAAGGAAGTTGGTGGCCCAGATGAAGAAATTAATGTCAATGAACGTGAATTAGGATCTGGCACACGAGATACCTTTATGGATGCATTAGACATCGATGAAACAGATGCAGATCAAGCGTGGTCCAGTAACGCGGATGTAAAGAGTGCCGTGGCAAATGCAGATAATGCCATTGGATATGTAGGACTTGGTTACGTGAGTAATACAACGCCAGCAATAAAACTTGATGGGGTTTCGCCATCAGAGACAACCATTAAAGCAGGGACATACCCCATTTCGAGATCATTGCACATGTACACCGATGGTAAACCAACCGGTGCGGTCAAAAAGTTCATAGATTTTATAAAGAGTGACGAAGGACAAGATATTGTCGAAGAAAAAAAGTTTATCAGAATAGATTAGTCTGTTTGGTAAAGCGAGGAGGCAAATGAAAACAAGGCTGTCGAAGGAGATTATCATAAAATATATTCTCTTAGCGACAGCATCTTTTTCTATTTTTATTATTTTTTTGATATTTGCATTTCTTTTCAAGGAGGGCTTCACTGCATTTCGTCAAGTCGGATGGAGTATTTTTAGTACAAATTTTACCAAAAAATTTGGTCTAGGTGGTGCTATAGTCGGCTCACTGCTTGTTACAACGGGCGCGTTACTTATTGCATACCCATTAGGTATCGGTGGGGGTATTTTTCTTTCCGAGGTTGCACCCTTATGGTTGCGTCGCCTATTGAAACCTATCATCGAAGTTCTTGCAGGCATACCATCTGTTATCTATGGTTTCATTGGAGCCATATTGCTGGTTCCTTTCTTAAGGGATACATTTGATATGGTTTCCGGCTTTTCGTTACTTGCTGGGGGCATAATAATTGGGGTGATGACATTGCCAATAATAATTAGCATAAGTGATGATTCGCTCAAGGCAGTTCCGAGAGATATAAAGGAGGCGTCGCTTGCTTTAGGCGCCACGCCATGGGTAACAACAAAAAAGATAACATTTCCTGCAGCCTCCTCAGGAATATTTGCAGCAGCAACTCTCGGCATTGGAAAGGCATTGGGAGAAACAATGGCAGTGCTGATGGTTATAAGTGCTATTACCACTGCTCCTGATCCATGGTTCGATGTTTTTCAATCAGGTCCAACCCTCACATCCACTATAGCAGGGCACATGGGAGAGGCATATGGATTGAAGATAAATGTGTTGTTTGCAGCAGGTGTGTTTTTATTCATCATTGTCGCTGCGTTGAGTATTGTCTCCGAAATAATGCAATATCGTATAGAAAAA
>JAYEFR010000245.1:0-1555 GCA_034716155.1 Thermodesulfobacteriota bacterium | reverse complement strand
TGGCACCCATTAATCTACCTCAGTCCACTAATCTGCAATACCCCGGGCCTTTTGAAAATTATAAAACCCCATCATCTTTGCATATGCCCTAAAAGCCCTCTTAGGTGTGGGATATACCGGGATGCCGCTCTCATATAGAGGCGCCAACAACTCTTCCTGTGTGATAAAGCCGGGATAGGCAACTGCAATAATGGCCTTATCTGATGCCTTTTTGATACGGACCAGCCCTTCTACATACTGCTCGGTAAGCTCACTGGTGGCCCCGCCCCCTAACACCGCAATCGCATCCACGCCCCCGTCCTGAACAAGGGCTTCCAGGGTATCAAGGTAATGACTTAAGTCAAAGGATGCAGCCATACCTACATCAATGGGATTTTTAAGGCTGGTCCCTGTACCCGGGAGGATGGCGCCAAGCCTTTCTATTGTCTGTTTCTCTAGAGAAGCCATGTGCAGACCATAGATCTCTGCTGCATCGGCCGCAGACACGGCCGGGCCTCCAGGCCCTGATACAATAACAACCCTGCCCTGACCTGTTAAGCGCAAATGACAAAAGATCATGACTGTATCCAGCAACTCTTCTATATCGCTGACTTCTATAATCCCATATTGTTTAAAGAGCATCTTCCAGAGGTGAGGCTTACCTGCCAGAGAACCTGTATGAGAGGCAGCCGCCCTACTGCCCGCATCGGTCTCACCAACCTTCCACATAATCAAAGGCTTACCACCTGCATCCGCCTTCAGTGCCTTGACAAGGCTCTTTCCATCTTTTACCCCCTCTAAGTACGCACATATAATGCGGACATTATCATCATCTTTCATCCACTCAAGCAGTTCCGGAAAATCGACATCACAGCTGTTGCCATAACTTACTATATGGCGAAAATAAAGCCTTTTAGAAGTGCACATATTGGTGAAAAGATGGACTAAAGACCCGCTCTGGCTCAAAAACCCTACACTCCCCGGCACGCGAGGCATTTCCGGAAAGGGCGCAAGCTGCGAGGCCGGAGAATATATCCCCATGCAGTTGGGCCCTATTATGCGAAACCCGCCTCTGCGAGCTATCTCCCTCATATGTTCTTCTTCTTTCCTGCCCTTTTCATCCCCTAATTCTGAGAACCCGGATGTATATAAGATAACGGCCTTCACCTCTTTTGCCGCGCACTCTTCCAATACATCTATCACAGTTCCCCTGGGTGACATGATAATAACCATATCTACTAAACCTGGGATATCCATAAGACACGTGTATGTCTTAAAACCATCTATCTCAGATACGCTCGGATGTACAAGATAGATATGGCCTTTAAAGCCCTGGTCTAAAAGGCCCAATAAAAACACCTTGCCTGCCTTTAATCCCCGCGGTATCCCTACTAAGGCAATGGATCTTGGATAAAAAAGCGCATCTAACCCTTCTACACCCATCTCCTGTTCCCTCCTTGTGGAAAGTATGAAAACAACATCCTATCCTACTGTCTCCCCCATCTCAAAATAAATCCCCTGCCCCCTGATCCCCGACCTCTGTTTTCAACTACGGCACCTGATCAAGGGCATTTCC
>JAYEFR010000244.1:0-1563 GCA_034716155.1 Thermodesulfobacteriota bacterium | reverse complement strand
TGACAACCTATGCGTGTGCGAGGAAAAATCCTGGCAGGCTCAGGCTGCTGCTCTCTGTGCTTTCCAGTAGGTCTGCCACAGGCCGCTGTGATACAGGGCGGCCAGAGCCATTACCGACTCGGCATTGTCCTTATCCCACCGCATTCCCGAACCTTTCAGCCGATCCGTGAGCGTGCCGCACAGCGACTCGGTCGGCCCGGAACCGCAATCGTAGCCCAACGCCCGGAACGTTGGGTAATCCGTCATGGCGACACGCTTACCGACATAGTTCCGTAGCAATTCCAACGCCTCCCGCTTGGCTCCGCCACGGTGGCGGCGTAGGTACGGGTCCAGCCGATGCAGCATCACCAGCGAACCCTGCTCCCAGACGCAGCCCATCAGGTCTTCTCGCCAGTTCTCGGCCTTCTTCGTCCCCTCGCCATACAGCACATGGCTGGTCTTCACCACGTGCTCACGAAGGTGGTAGTAGTCCAGAATGTGCTCATCCAACATCGGAAGTTGCCAGCGGTATTGGTTGGCAATCCACTCGGCCCCATCGGTCACCGCGTATTTGATCTTCGCCTGTCCGATTTGAAGATACCCGGCCTCTCGACGCATCAGACGCCCCAGGGCCTCGTGGTTACCGGCCGTGCCCACCACGTGACAATGCGACTTGTCCGGATCGTAGAACGACAGCACCTTGAACTCCTTGTACTCGCCGTCGCTGCCCTTTCGGGGCCGGCCCGGCCGGGCCGTCGAACCCCTCCCTTCCCTGGCACGCTTGGTAGCCTCGGCCTGACGGCGCTTACGCTTCTGCTGTTCGGTCACCAGTGGAACCATCACCCCGTCGGTTCCGCTGATGATCGTCTTCTCTGTACAATCGGACGCCGTAAAGCCCGGACGAAGCGACCCACGCCGCTGGGCGGCCAAGACCGCCCGGCCCTGAGTCTCCACAATCCTTCGGATCGTCCCGTCGCTGAGCGAGAGTTGAGCCGTTCGTCGCAGGGTCTCACTGGCCACCTCGAACGAGCCGTGCAACGACTGCCGGCAACACATCTCCCGAACGCCGGGACTGAAACGGTGATCGACGATCCCCAGCCACCGATCCGTCGGAATCATCGTCCCTCTCTGGGCCGACCAGTACACCGTGCGAGAGACACGCACACGCCCGTTAACCGTTTGGTGCGTCGTCGTCTGCTGGCCCTTGTTCCTCAACCCGCTCGGCCGAGGGGAAAAAGCCTCCTGCCTGTTCTGCAGGAGGCCAAGGGCCTTCTCGAACAACTGTTGGCGAAACTCAGCATTGGCGTCCCGCACCCGTTCCTCGCTGTCGGCGATGATCCGACCCGGCGACGCCGAGTTCATCGCTTCGGCGACCTTCTCTGCCAACCGATGAATATCTTCCGTCCAAGCCGCCTCCAACTCCTCTGCCGTAACGCATTTGTTCTCCATGACTTATCTCCTCAAGGGTTAAGGTTCGTAAGTCACTATAAACAAAGGAGTAACGTCGCGCCAGGAAAAATTCTCACACACGATGGCTAGCACACTATCCGGCGCATCGGGCCTTGAATCTCAATCAAGCAATCG
>JAYEFR010000243.1:0-7981 GCA_034716155.1 Thermodesulfobacteriota bacterium | reverse complement strand
TTACCGGCATTGCTGATCAGGTTGCAGAGGATGAGAAAGATTGTTTCAGGATCATAAAGGAATTTCTTGACTATATGCCTTCGAATAATAAGGAATTGTCACCCCGTAGGCCTGTTCCGAAAGGTTCAGGGAAAGACATGTATCATATCCTGGATATTCTTCCTGAAAAGAGGACTCGTACCTATGACATGTATAAGATCATCAAGACCATGGTTGATGGCGGCGAGATTTTTGATCTAAAGCCATTTTTCGGAAAGACCGTTATCACGTGTCTTGCCAGGATTGATGGGCGTGTTGTCGGATTGATTGCTTCTCAGCCAATGGTCAACGGCGGGGCCATGGATACTGACGCCTTAGACAAGATGACGAGTTTTATGTGCCTTTGCGATTCCTTTAACATTCCTTTGATATTTTTGCATGACACCCCCGGGTTTCTTGTGGGCAAGGAGGCGGAATTAAAGAGGGTGGGGGTCAAGGTGACAAATGAGATAGCAGCCCTTGCACAGGTTACTGTTCCGAAGATTTCTATTATAATAAGGAAGAGTTATGGGCAGGCAATGTTTAGTATGTGTGGCCCGAGTGCAGGGCCTGATTTTATGGTAGCCTGGCCAACAGCCGAGATCAGTTTTCTGGACCCGCTTGTTGCTGCAGATGTTGCGTATGGGGGTCTGCCTGAGGAAGAATGCAAGGCCCTCACACAAAAGATGGTGCAAGATGCCATGCCATATCCTGCTGCCCAGAGGTATTTTTTGCAAGACATCATAGATCCAGGGGAGACTCGTGATTATATAATTAACGTACTAAATATTATCCGAAATTCCCAAGATAGGGGTATTGGAAAGCATCTGCTCGCAAACTGGCCGGCTAAGTTTTAGATGTGTATGAAACGAACTCTGGTCGTTATCTTATTGCTTACTGTTGGGTGTGCTACAATAAATATACCTATACAGGGAGGATATCCATTTAGAGCAGAGTTTAATCTTGAAGGCATGATGGATGGCAAAGAGATCTCTTTTAATGGTGCGATCTTAATTACTTCTGCAACCCATGGCATAATAGAGGTTTACGGACCTGGCGGCCTTGCTTTGTACGTAATTAAGATTCATGATGGCGCTATAGATATATTGGATACATGGGGCAGAACCCTGAATACATATACTATCCCCTGTAAGGATCTCCTTGGAATTATTGCGGGGTTTCCCCCTCATGGGCGCTGTATATTCAGGAAAATTCGTGGGGATAGTATAAAGGTCAGGTATCTTTGGGGCAAGCTAACCTTAGATAAAGATATGCTCCCTGTAAGTTTGCTTCTAAAACAGGACGAATACCCTGTTGAGGTGATGTTTAATCCAGCGGGGAAAATGATCAGGTTGATGGTTTCCCATCATTATGATAGATTTGATGCAGAACTCTTTGGGAAAGAAGGTGGCAGATGGCGATAAAAGAGGTTTTCTTAGCGGATAGAGATATTTATCTTGAAGAGAGAAGCAGATGGTCACTGTAAAATGCCCTACATGTGGTAAAACCATTATTTGGGATGACTTTCAGCCAACCACTATAAGATGCACTGGGTGCGGCGAGAGCTTTGATGTGCACCAGGGCCTGAAGGATAATATACTCCGCAGGGAGCAAGAGGCTGGTAAGGAGATATATCGTTGCCCTCGTTGCAGGGAGCCTATATCCCGTAGGTGGTTTGTAAGATGTCCTTCTTGTAACCGCTATATATTTGGGCGTTTTACCATTCACAAGAATTGGCTCTGGGTATTTGTCTGCGTTGCAGGATATCTGCTTTTAACATATTACTATATTGTCTTTGCTCAATAAAGTTAAGACAGCGTTTGATAAGATAGGTCCTTTTGGCCTTAGTCAGAGGAAAGGCCAGGAGGAGATGGCCTATGAAGTGGCAAAGGTTGTATCAAAGGGAGGGATCCTTCTTGTAGAGGCAGGGCCTGGCACAGGAAAGTCCTTAGCCTATCTGATACCTTTGTTTTTATCCGGGGCCAGGGTGGTCATATCCACTGCAACAAAGAATTTGCAGGAACAGCTCATATCAAAGGATATACCTCTTGCCTGCCAGATATCCGACAAGAAACCAGCCTCCTGTGTCCTTAAAGGCAGAGAGAATTATCTGTGTATTAAGCGGTTTAAATCATTTGCTAAAAAGGGGCAGAAAGACCTGTTTCATGACCAGACAACCGATGTGATATTTAAATGGGCATCTGAAACCCGCACAGGTGATATAGAAGAAATAAGGGGCTTAAGCGGGTATGGCAGGCTTTCCCAAGAGTTGATAATGCCAGGGCCTTTATGTAATGGGCACAAATGCGAGTATTTTAAGGAATGCTTTGTCCAAAAGATAAGGGCTAGAGCACGATCATCAGATGTAGTCATAGTAAATCATGCCCTTTTAATGAATAGCCTGATAACAGGAGATGAAGGGTCTGCACTTATTGGTGATTATGATATCCTTATCTTAGATGAGGCCCACAGGATTCCTGATATCGCAACCTATCATCTGGGCATAAGAATTTCTTCAGCCGAGGTACAGAGGTTTTTTTATGAGGGTGCAAAATGGCTTGAGAAGGATTTGCCTGAAAAGGCCTATAGGTTGGCCAAAGACAAAAATAACAGATATGCCCTGGATGATGATGCTATACAGGCGCTTGATGGCATTATATTAGATGTGGGCGGTCTCTTGCAAAGGTTTAAATCCTCCTGCAGGGAAACAGACTCTTATGAAGACCTTGTAGAATGGGGAGAGGATATCATCTCCAGATGTGAGACCATTAAGACAACCTCAAATGAGACCTGGGTAAGGTATGTGGATATTCAACCTCCCAACATGGTCTTTAATCTCTCGCCTGTAGATGTGAGCAAGATCTTGCCGGAGCTTCTCTTTTATACACACCATGCAACCATACTTACGTCTGCTACACTCACCACGAATCATGGATTTGATGGTTTAGCCCGTCGCATAGGGCTATCTAAAGATGATGCAAAAGAGGTTATAGTAAAGAGCCCATTTGATTACGAGACAAACACCAGGCTGTTTATTCCGGGATTTTTACCTGAGCCGGGAGATGACAGGTTTATTGCTGCAGCATCGTCTATAATCATACACCTTATAAGGGCAAGCAAAGGAAGGGCATTGATTCTGTTTACAAGTTATGCCAGGTTGCAGATTATTTCTGATATAGTCATTGGAGAAGTTAGGGATTACCCGATCTATGTGCAGGGGGATAAGCCCAATCCCGAGTTGCTGGAGAGATTTAGAAATGAAGAAGATTCTATCCTATTTGCAACAGGTGCATTCTGGGAAGGAATAGATATCGTGGGAAGGAGCCTGAGCCTACTTGTAATCGATAAAATACCATTTTTAGTGCCGGATGACCCTGTAATAAATGCCAGGTATAAACTAGCCAGTGATCAGGGGTTAAACCCATTTGAAGAAGTGCAGCTCGACCATGCCATTTTGCTCTTAAAACAGGGTCTTGGCAGGTTGATCCGTTCAGAGAGAGATAGGGGGGTGCTGGTGATCTTGGATAGCAGGCTGTTTAAACGGAGCTACGGCAGGGTTATTTTAGAAGCACTCTCAAGATATACCCTTAGCAGGGCTTTAAAGGATATAGAGGATTTTCTACAATAGAGATAGCAGATAAAACCGGATATTTTGATATAGGGCATGAAGTCAGGCAGGGGGCAGGAGAAATCCCCCTTTGAAGTGGTTAGGGGGATGTCATTGAATGTAACACCCCCCTCCGCCCCCCTCGAGGGGAGATTTATCGAGCCCGAAAATTCTGACCTTCAAGGTGATCTTTACCTGTTTTGAGCTTCTGATTGACAGATTGTATTCGTTTTTTATATATCCTTGCTCACCATGATAAGCGTTGAAAACCTCTCAAAAAGCTATAGCAGACAGGATCTCTTTGACAGGGCGAGTTTCAAGATCAATGCCCGTGAGCGGGTCGGCCTTGTCGGACGAAACGGTCACGGCAAGACCACCCTTTTTCGGCTCATCACAGGGCTGGAAACTCCGGATGAAGGAACCATTCATATCCCGAAGAACTATCGCATTAGCTATGTGCGCCAGCATATTGAATTTACAAAAGACACTGTGCTTAAAGAGGGCATGAAGGGGCTTGCTAAAGAAGAGGAAGACCACTACTGGAAGGTGGAAAAAATTCTGGCAGGGCTTGGCTTTACAAAAAGCGACATGCAAAAGGACCCGCAAACATTTTCAGGAGGCTACCAGGTGCGCCTCAATCTTGCAAAGGTGCTTGTGTCAGAGCCTGACATGCTGCTTTTGGATGAGCCATCGAATTATCTGGATATCACCTCTATCCGCTGGATTGAGCGTTTTCTCTTAAATTGGCCCCATGAGCTGATACTCATAACCCATGACAGAAGCTTTATGGATAAGATTGTTACCCACACCATGGGCATCCACCGCAAGAAGATTCGCAAAATAGCCGGGACCACTGAAAAGTATTATGCCCAGATTGCCCAGGACGAGGAAGTCTATGAGAAGACCAGGATTAATGACGAGCGCAGGCGAAAAGAGATAGAGCTGTTTATATCTCGTTTCAGGGCCAAGGCCAGGCTGGTAAATCTGGTACAGTCACGTATTAAAACGCTGGAGAAGATGGAAAAACATGACAGGCTCGAAAAGATAAAAACCCTTGATTTTTGTTTTCGAAGTGAACCGTTCCATGGGAAATATGCCTTAAGCGCCAGGGAACTTTGTTTTTCCTATAGCCCTGAGAGGCCGTTGATTAAAGATCTGAATATCACCATTGGACCAAGGGATCGGATTTGTGTGGTGGGTAAGAATGGCAAGGGGAAAACCACGCTTTTAAAACTCCTTGCAGGAACCCTCACTCCTGAGTATGGACAAATCATCTCTCACCCAGCAATCACCATGGGGGTTTTTGAACAGACCAATACATCAACTCTGGTGGATACCCGCGCAGTTGTGGAAGAAATTCTTTACTCAGCCCCGGGTGTAGACAATCAAAAGGCCCGGAATATCTGTGGGGCAATGATGTTTACAGGCGATGATGCTTTAAAAAAGATCCGGGTGCTTTCAGGTGGAGAAAAGAGCAGGGTGATGCTTGGTAAGCTTTTGGTAACACCAGTTAATATGCTGCTGCTTGATGAGCCGGCCAATCATCTTGATATGGAATCATCTGACGCCCTGCTTGCAGCCGTCGACAGTTTTGAGGGTGCTGTGGTTATTGTAACACACAATGAGATGTTTCTACATGCCCTTGCCGAGCGGCTTATTGTATTTGATAACAATAGCATTGATGTATTTGAGGGCAGCTATCAGCGGTTTCTTGAAAAGGGTGGATGGAAAGACGAAGACGATTGGCAGCGTTCTGCTTCCAATGAAAATGCTGAAGCGATCATTGACCACAAATTGACGAAAAAAGACATCCGCCGAAGACGCTCCGAGATTATCACTGAGCGTGGAAAGATACTCCGCCCACTTGAAAGCCGGATTGAACAAATTGAGGATGAGGTTAATTCTCTGGAAAAGGATCTCGCACAATACACGCAAAAAATGCAGGAGGCATCTGAGAACAAAGAGGGTGCAAAGGTAGCAGAGCTCGCAAGATCAATCCACACCTGTCAGACTGCGATTGACTCTTTTTTCGATGAGATGGATAAGCTTACGAAACAGGCAGAGGGAAAGCGCGGTTTTTTTGAAGAACAACTCAATCAAGTTGAGCAACTTGAATAAGGAATTTGGGCAAAATTCTGTTAAGGGCCGGCCTCCTTACCATTGAATTCCCTTTCCATCGAAATCCTGCTTTCCTTTATGCTAATTTTCTATGAGGTTAACATTCGAGTTGCCAGACCAAGTTGCATTCAATCAAGTACTTATCGAAATTGTCATTGCGAGCGTAGCGAAGCAATCTAAAGGCTGAAATTGTTCGCCCAAGGCTAATCGCTAAAGCTCCTCGCAATGACTTGATTGTACCTTGATATAAATACCCAACAGTATTCTTTTTTAAAAGTGATATGTCTCCTTTGCAGATATGAGATAGAGGATACTGAAATATTCAATCCGTCTTCGTGTCTACTTCCTGCTTCGCTTTCATCTACGATGGACAAGTCTCCAGGACAAGTCTCCGGACGAGAAGATGCGGGTTCACCTCCCCGATTTCTTGCTGCGCATCATAATTCATAGCTTGCTCCGTGGTTCATACCATTGATTCCTTAATGGCCTTGGCATGAATTATTACTATTCAAAATTAATACTTATGTCAAGTTTGAAGACCCGACCCCTTTTGCTTTCAGTCAGGCGAGGGGGTTCCTCCACTTCAGTTTGGGGAAACGAGCGAAATCAGAATCGGTAGAGGCCAACTCGCAGCCATGCTCAATGGCAAGAGCCGCCAAATGTGCGTCTGTCACCAGATTGGCGACAGCCTGACCATCCGTGAGCACCTGCTTGAAAACAGTCCAGTGTCGCTCGGTCGGCCGAACGACTCTCGTACAGGGCTGATCCAACCAGCTTTGTACACGAGCAAGTGCTTGTTCGAGAGAGAGCGGGTACTCGAAGACTCTCGGATTAGTCCCTATACGAATAAATGCGGACAGAACCGTCCAGCACAGACAGACAACTCCAGTTCCGGATAGCTGGCCATCCCACCATGCACGCGCTTGTTGGTGATGGGACTGAAGAGAGTCTTCCGCGTACAATAGAATATTGGCATCGACTAGAATCAACGGGAATCCTCGCCTTCAATCTGGGCCAGCAGTTCTTGGATATTATCTAGATTGCGGCCGTGCCGGAGGCCCATTTTGTGAGGTTTCGTTTTGTAGCGACGTTGCTTTGCTGGTTGTTCCACCTGGCCCAGGCCAGCACGAAGAGCTTCGTTGACAATCGTCTTAAATGGTGTGCTCAATTTGGCCGCAACGGCCCGTGCCCGTTCCATCACATCATCATCTATTGACAGTGTCGTTCTCATATTGCCATCATAGCATCTTTTGGAATGATGTCAAGGCATCATTCCATGTTTTAAGGCAAACAATTGAATTCAGCCGCCGTTTTTAGCGATCGGTTGGAATGAATGGTTGGGCCGGTTTTTCATTTTGTCCAATGTCAAAGGCTGACGCCTTTTCCTTGATTCATCACATGATACCAGGCGCCCTCATACTCTATCCGTAATGGCCTACTCATACTCCTTATGTGTCAGAACCAAGAACATAAGTCAAACGTAGACTTGACCCGGTCCCCTCTTGTTTTATTCCTATAATGCCACAATATCTCTTACGATGGGAATGAGATGCCTTTTATATGGTTATCAAGTCTACGTTTGACTATTTACGATTGCCCGACAAAGGTCAAACGAAGATTTGACCCGTTTTCCCTATGATGGGTGAATATGCGCGGATCATAACCGCCCACCATAAATAAGTGAAAATAAGGACGCAAAAAATGGAGCCAAAGACAGACTATGCCGGCAATATGGTAAACCCTGCAAAAAAACAACTTTTTTGCGATGGTGTAGTATTTTTTTATTGACAGGACCTTTTAATGGGTGACCCCTTTTCCGCTTTATGTCAAATGTCAAGACCTGACACCTTTTGTTCCTGCAAAAAACGGCAGACATGTTCAATGTCAGGGTTGCGGCCTATTGTCTCATGCCCACACATTATCATTTGTTGGTTCAGACTCCGGATGCTAATTTATCAAGGTTTATGAGGCATATTAACGGTGTATACACCCAAAGCTATAATGCTCGGCATAAATGTGACGGTACTTTGTTTAGGGGGCGATACAAGTCGATTCTTGTTGATGCGGACAGTTATTTGCTACAGCTTGTGAGATATATCCATAGAAATCCTTTAAGGGCCGGTTTGGTTGAGAATCTGGATCAGTACACTTGGAGCAGTCATAGTGGGTATATTTCAAAGGCCAAGAAAGGGGACTGGTTATACAAAGATTTTATATTTGCCATGCTGACAGGGCATA
>JAYEFR010000242.1:0-1573 GCA_034716155.1 Thermodesulfobacteriota bacterium | reverse complement strand
CATCTAAATCAAAATAAGATACCACATCAGAATCAGGCATGGTTAATAAATAATCCTGAGATGCTTCTCCCGCAAGCGGCTCAAGCACATCATGATAATAAAAATCATCCCCTGCAGATACTTTAACGCAAGCCTCATCAGTAACTATCAAAGAATTGTAGCACTTACACAGCCTGATAGGTTGGTAGGTACTATCAGATGCACGAAATCCCATGATAGGAACACCAGGGCCATACTTCTCTTCCCAATTGTCGCCATCATAAGTAATCATAATCCGCCCTGTATCGTACTCATAAATTGTAGAACCAGGCGTCATCCCTTCTGGTTTCGCATCTGTGGATAACCCTATTCTATGTTGTATTTGTGTAATCACACTTGTCAATGCCATAATTATTCCTCCTCTTCTCCTTCTTCTTTCATAGCCTTTTCCTGAATATCCTTTATAACATCAACTTGCTCCTCTGTAAGTCCTAAGAAATATTTGTAAAATGCGTCTGGAGGAACAATGCTTTCAGCCATAGGCTGGCTCGCATATTCCTTTAGTGCAGTTGCTCTTATCTTGCCTACCTCCGCTTTCTCTTTTGCAGACTGTTCAAACATAGGCTGATTCCATACAACTGAAAAATCATTAGGCTGCTTTGCAGGTGGCAAAACACCAAATCGCATACACATATCAAGGAAAGGTCTAATTATCTCATTCTCAACAAAACCACTTCGCCTGCCTTCAACTAATGCATTCCAAGAAGCAATATCCTGTGAACTTGATAATTCGCCGCGCTCACTTCCGGTAAGAATCCTTTTTGGTATTCCTGTCTGGGCGCTAATCATTTGGACTTGAACATCAACATGCTTAGACGGGTCTGATATTTGCGTTTCCATAGCGGATATATCTATTCCCCTACTAATTAGAAACCTTCTCAAATTATGCTCATACTCATCAAGTTGATCTTGCAGTTCATCTTCTTCTGTATCCCCTAAAGTATAATCCTGATCAACCTTTCCCTGGTATCCTGGTCTTGCTCCACGCCAAAACATTTCTGCTGAACCACCTACCAATTTCTCTAAATCTATCAATCTATTATAAATGGATGCAAGTCTTGATTGTCCTTTTATTGTGCCTTCTAACACATCCCCTGCCACATGCAAAATCCTTGTGTAGTGCACACGAAAAGAAACATCAATGTTCTCGTCACCCAGAGTAGCACTATAGTATAAAGGCAAACCATACCGTGAATTACTCGTATCTTCTTCCAATGTATCTATCACTGCATTATTTTCTCCCAATGGTCGTAGGTATAATAATTCCGCTTTATTTATTGTGGGGTTTGCAAAATCCAACCTTGTTTTTGCATCGCTAAGTCCAAAAAGTAATACAGCATACTCACCAATGCCAATTAATTTATCCAATCTCTTCAGTTTAGAAATAATATTCAAATCTCTATTCTTCGATAAATCCTTCCATGCTTTTTCTAATGCAGTTTCCTCTTCCTTCATCCCTTCCTCTATATGAAAACCGCCTTGCCAGGAAGCATCGACAGGCTTATCTATTACCGCCCTCGCTATATCTTGTTTT
>JAYEFR010000241.1:0-1588 GCA_034716155.1 Thermodesulfobacteriota bacterium | reverse complement strand
GGAATAGACCTGCATCCAAAAGCGTCTGCTTCCGGCACATCACCATTGAAGGGGCGATGTAGCACTTCATAAAGAGCTGAGGGAATATGTCCCCTGAATGTGTGGGAATCTTCTTGGCTGCAAGGAGATTTCCATCTCCATCGATGCGGGAAATCGATGAATATACCATCCCATATCCTGGATATTGATCCAGAAATGAGGCCAGTTTCTCCAGCTTATTAGGCAGAAAAACATCGTCCTGATCCAGAAAGGCTATGTATTCACCCTTCGCACGTTGTATGCCTATATTCCTCGCTGCAGAAACACCCTTGTTTTCCTGCTTTATGTAGACAATTCCATCCCTGAACTTGAGTATTTCCTTGTCTGAGTTGTCTGTTGACCCATCATTGATCACAATGACCTCACGGCCCTGTAAAGTCTGGTCTAGTGCGGATTGTATGGTCTGGGCAATAAAATTTGCCCCATTATATACAGGAATTACTACACTTACATTCATCATGTATCCCCTACTTCTAACTCCGAACTCAGTATGTACAAAATACTTGAACTTGTCAAAATGAAATGATAACAACGTCACCTATGAATCTTGCATCCCCAACAGGAGAGTAAATATGGAACTTTCCGGACCTGTCCAGTGGGTTTACTTGAAATTTAAACTCGCCCATCTCGGAAAAGATTGCCACCTCATGAAAAATATACGAGTAAAGAGACCCCATTTTATATGGGTCGGGGACAATGTGACAATAGGTAAAGAGGCATTTCTCTATGCGCATCCCAAGAATAAGAATCAGAAAGACCCAATTATTATTATTGGTAACGAATCTGTAGTGAATGAACACACCTTTGTAAGTGCACAGGAGAGTATCATCATAGAAGATAGGGTGGGCATCTCTCCCGGTGTGGTCATCCAGGATCACAGCCATAGCTATACCGATGTGAGCCTCCCCATCCTTGATCAGCCGGTAGACTCCATAAAACCCATACGGATAGGGGCAGGTTCCTGGATAGGGTTGAATGCTGCGATACTCCCAGGGGCCAATATAGGTAGAAACTGCGTGATAGGGATAAATTCAGTGGTTAACAGCCCTATTCCGGATTACTGCGTGGCTGTTGGTGCGCCTGCAAGAGTAGTAAAATACTATAACTTTGAGAAAAACCAATGGATAAAGGGGGCTCCTAAGCCTTTAGAAGCTCAAGAAGTCTGACCTCATTCACCTCTTTTGTATACCCTTCCTCGATCACCTTTCTGCCTGCAATGCCCATTTCTTTTCTTTTCCCCGGGTCTTCTATTAGTAAAGATATTTTCTCTACCCATTCATCTTTATCCGTAGCCCAGTAACCTGTTAGATTATCCTTTACTACATCCCTATTCACACCCACCGGGGTGCATACCACAGGGACGCCAACTCCACAGTACTGTAATATCTTGAGCCCGCATTTGCCCCATGACCATGGGTCGTCGATAAGCGGCATCACGCCAATATCAATATCCTTCAGTTCTTCGACCTCGCTGCCATCTGACCAGTTGATCTTTCTGACGGGAATGTTATCGCAGTCAAAAAAGGTGTCACATATTATCTTTAGCTCC
>JAYEFR010000240.1:0-35377 GCA_034716155.1 Thermodesulfobacteriota bacterium | reverse complement strand
ATAAACGCAATAAATAAATGAGCGCGCTCATAACTATGAGCGATTATATTTCCGATTCTGCGGTTTTGTCGGTGGAAGAGCGCGCTGGAGGCTTGTTAATCTTAACAGGCTGAAGAAGTCTCAGGTGCAGAAAATTTTGGCTGATCCTGTTTTTTGTGACGTGGATCGAACACTTCGTCGAAGTCTTTACAGTGGGGGTAAACCCTCCAAGTTCCCTTCAAGATTTATATCTCTTGCCTGCAGATGTCTGTTAGAAGGTAAAATATCACGAGGTGTATTTGCTGAATATACGGAGATAGATCGTGTTGATATAGATGAATATCTCGTTGAGGCAGGATTTATGGAACAAAATTATGAAAAGATTGCTGCCATCTGATGCAGATGTTGTTATTGATCTTCACTCTCTTTTATGTATGTTATAATGCTCATATTTTGAAAATTGACACTGAACGTCCAACATAGGTATATTGCATGTGTAATAGTTCACTTGGGGGGTGAAATACTGCATACTTGATATACTATGAAAGCAATATCAAGATTGACAGTGATGAGCATGATATGAAAAAAATTATTGATATACCGAAATTAGACCGCCCCAGGGAAAAGCTCCAGCGAAAGGGGGCGCAAGCACTATCCGACCTTGAGTTGATGGCTATCCTTGTTGGCAAGGGCACAAAAGGACATGATGTTATGTCCGTAGCGAAACGCATTTTGAAGATATTAGATTCCGGTAATGCAAATCCGAACCTTGAGGAACTCCAGAAGATTGAAGGGGTAGGGCTGGCCAAGGCAACGCTTATTGCCGCTGCTCTGGAATTCTCCCGCCGCCGCATCCGCCCTGAAGGTCTTAGGATTTCATTCCCTCCGGATGTGCTCCCCTTGATTCAGCACTTTGCCGACCGCAAGCAGGAATATTTTATCTGTATATCCATTAATGGCGCCAATGAGGTGATCACACCTCGAGTGGTCTCCGTAGGTCTGGTCAATAAGACACAGGTGCATCCCAGGGAGGTCTTTGCCGACCCCATTACTGATCGTGCATCAGCCATTATTGTAGCCCATAACCATCCTGTAGGGGCATTAGAACCCAGTAAGGAAGATCTTGAGGTTACCAGACAGTTAAAGGCTGCTGGAGAGACGTTGGGAATCAGACTCTTAGATCACATCATTTTCAATCAAAAGGGTTATTATAGCTTCATGGAAAATGGGGAAATGGAGGAAATGAAACGATGATGGGTCTAAAACTTTTCTGAGCAGGAATGAAATCAGAGACGGGTGCATATTTATTTTCAGTGTTAGGAAAGGTAAAAAAAGCTATAAGTATAAAAGGAGAAATCCCATGATGACATATTTATCAAGCAGCATATGGGCATCGCCGGCGCAGACGATGGTCAATACGGTCGATGCCGCGAGGCTATGGGGGAAGGCATCGCCCCTGAAATAAAAAAGTTGAAACATATTTTTTAGGAGGCAAAATGAGAAAATATAAATTTAGTGTATTAATAGAGCGAGATGAAGATGGTTACCTGGTAGCGACCGTCCCATCTCTAAAAAGCTGTTATACACAAGCCGGAACCATGGAAGAATTGATGCCTCGAATCAAGGAGGTTGTTGAGCTTTGCCTGCAGGAAGAGGAGCCGACACCTATGGTTTTTGAGGGGGTGCAGCAGATTGAGGTTGCTTTGTGACTCGATTGCCGGTCGTAGCCCCTCGATCAATGATTGCTTTTCTAAAATATCTGGGTTTTGAGAAAAGCAGACAGCATGGCAGCCACATCTTCTTCAGGCATTCTGATGGCAGGACCGCAATTGTCCCAGACCATAAGGGTGAAGACCTGGGAAGGGGAATAACTAATAAAATTCTTCATGGCGTCGAGGTGAGCAGAAAGGAGTTTTTAGATTGGCTTGGTAAAAAGGGTAGATGAGATACACAAAGAAGAGCTTCAATGGTGACATATTTATCAAGCAGCATATGGGCATTACCGGCACAGACGCTGGTCAAGACAGTTAATGTGGATATTTCTTTTCAGGATAGTTATGGAGCGTAACATATTTGAAATTATTAGATTGCTTCGTCGCTGAAACTCCTCGCAATGACATGGTAAACGACTTTTTACGGATGCTGCAAGATTTAATTCTAAAAAACAAAAGAGAGGTTATAAGACATGAAAGAAGAGACACCTTCTATGAAAGAATGGCAAAGGTTGTATGATGTCGCTATAGAATTTAAAAGACTGGGGTGCTGGGACTGGATGTATGATGATGATCTTTTCGGTGTTCAGAATCCAGTCGATGGCGAGATTGGATACTGCTGCATCATGGGAAATCTCGGAGAAATGTTTGCCATAGCAGTATATCCGGGAGAAGAGGGCCTTGGGGGATATCTCAAGATGCAATCCGGTGAGGTGAGTGAAACAGATCCTGATGTACTCCACTATCAAAAATGCCTCATGGCTTCCTTTGAAGACAGGAATTATTTAGAAAAAGAAGATCTTCAGCTAATAAAAAGGCTTGGGTTAAAGTTTCGTGGGCGAAACGAATGGCCTATGTTCAGAAGTTACAGGCCGGGCTATGTCCCATGGTTTTTGACAAAAGAAGAGGCGTTGTTTTTGACTACTGCCATAGAACAGGCAATTGACGTGGCTTTACGTTTCCGGGAAGATGAGGATTTGCTCACGTCGCCAGGCGGAAATAAATATTTAATCAGGGTTCCTGACAAAATTGAGGATATTATCCTCTGGGAAGACAGATGGATAAAACCCGTGCGTGCAGAAAAGGCCAGGGTGTTTGATGATCAGGTCGATGAAGTCAGGATACAGAGGATCAAGAGGGAAGCAGTCCAAACAGACGCTCTCTTGGAAATCGAAATGGCCTTTTCTCCTACACCCGTGTGGGAGAAAAAAGAAAGGCCTTATTTTCCACGAATGCTTGTAATAATGGATCACCGCTCAATGCTGGTTTTAGACTTTTATCTGTTTGAGATTTCAAGCGATGTTTCAGAATTCAGAAATCATTTTCTCAGCTTTTTAGAAAAGAATAAGGCGCTGCCACGGGAAATACTGGTTAGGAAAGATGAAACCCTTCAACTTATTGCGCCTGTTGCATCGCTGCTTAAAATCCATGTGAAATTATCCGCAGAACTTGTGGCATTCGAAGAGCTCCGCCGCTCGATGTTTGACTCTTCTCGGAAGAGAAATGGTTAAAAGGAAATCGGTAATCAGATAGTAGATTAGGGACTGGTTCACATTTGTTTGGGGGGAATTGAAGGGATGTTGAAACTTTAAAGGCCATATGCTATCATAACGCCATGATAAAGGTTGGATATAAAATCTGGCTGGAAAAGGATGGTCTGCCTGTCTTTGGAACCGGGCTTTATGAGATATTGAGTCTTGTAGAGGAATTCGGGTCTCTTCATAAGGCTGCTCAACAGCTTAAGATGTCTTATCGTGCAGCATGGGGCAAGGTGAGGCTTTATGAAAAAAGACTTGGGGTAGATCTTCTGGAAAAGGGCAAACATGGCAGGACTGGCGCCCACCTTACAGAGGCGGGCAAGCACACTCTGAAGTATTATAAACATCTCATTCAAGAAATAGATTCCATTATCTCGTCTAAGCGTATCTCTGATTTTATTTCTTAACTGGAAGCTCTCCAGTGCCCATATTTGACAATTTTGTAGAGTAGCTGATTGAACGTAATTTTGTATAAATAGTTGACGCCGCTAGTCCTCTAAAGTAGAATCTATTATATGTCAGGTAAACTTGCCGGATTGATAGCTACTTTTTTTGGTACGGGTTATGCGCCAAAGGCCCCCGGCACTGTGGCGTCTGTAGCCACTTTGCCTTTATTCTTTTTTATGAGAGGTCTTTCTCTATTCTGGTATCTTATCGTTGTAGCTCTACTTACCGGCGTAGGGGTGACAAGCTCTTCACAGATGGAGAATATCTGGGGTAGAGATCCGTCACGGGTGGTCATTGACGAGGTCGTGGGTATGTTGATCTCTTTGATCTCGCGGCCGGATAAGGCCATTGTGGTTCTATACGGTCTTATTATATTTCGGATTCTGGATATATTAAAACCCTTTCCTATTGGGAAGATAGATAAAGAGGTCGCAGGCGGTGTGGGTATTATGGCAGATGACATTGTGGCCGGGTCGATTACTGCCTTCATCTTATATATTGCAAGGGTTGTAAGGCGCTCATTATGAAGGCAGCGCTTTTGCTGACAGGTTCCGAGCTGCTTACAGGCCTTAGGGCCGACTCACTTGTCCAGCCCTTTACTGCCATGTTAAAATCAAAGGGGATTAATGTAGCAGAGGTAAGGATTATCCCGGACAGTCCGGATGTGCTTTCTTCAACAGTTACAGACCTTATAAAAAAGGCGAATATGATAATTGTGACAGGGGGGCTGGGGGACACGCCTGATGATACAACCCGTCTTGCACTTGATATGTTGTGTGAAAGTATGGGACCCAAAGAGGCGTCAAAGGGGTATATAGATAACCCTGTAGGTCTGGCAAAGGGGATCGATGTGGATGTTGAAGGAGTAAGGGTTATATTCTTACCCGGGGTTCCGAAAGAGGCGAATGTCATGTTAAAAAACGTGCTCGAATCTTTACCGGATCATCTGTCCGAGGAAGCAGTCATCCCTGTATTTGGCCTCAGGGAAAATGAAGTGGTTGAATATATTGATTCTCTTGCAGATAAGTGTAGTTTTTTGCCAAAGGATATGGAGGTCAAGATTATAGCTCCAATGGATTCAGAGCAGGATATAAGGCGGAAATTAGGCAGGTATGCCCTGGAAGGACATGATATAAGCTCTTGCCTGGGCTTGCTTCTTAAGAAACGAGGGCTTACATTCGCGAGTGCGGAATCTTGCACCGGAGGCCTTATCGGTCATCTCGTGACTCAAGAGCCGGGGAGCTCCGAATACTTTAAAGGCGCAATAGTCGCCTATAGTAATGATATAAAGATAAATGTCTTAGGGGTTTCAGCGAGAGATATTGAGCATCATGGCGCTGTAAGTGGGGAGGTGGTAGAAGGTATGCTGCTCGGGGCACTCAAGGCAACGGGTGCGGATGTAGGAGTGGCCACCACAGGTATTGCCGGGCCATCAGGAGGGACGCAATCTAAGCCTGTGGGCACGGTATGGATCGCTGCGGGATCTTTAGACGATCATATTAAGAGGTGCTTTCACTTTAAGTTTGGAAGACAAAGAAATAAAATGATAACTGCAAAGGTCTCTCTTTTTATGTTAAGGACATTTATCTATGATAAGGACATTTATAGCCGTTCCTCTTCCTGATCCACTCAGAGATGTGCTATCTGATACAATCTTTAGATTGAGGGCATTATACCCTCAGGTAAGATGGGTCAGGCCGGAAAGCATTCACCTCACCTTAAAGTTTCTTGGTAATATAGCAGAGGATATGGTAGATGGGATAGCAAGGGGATTGGATGATATAGTCCGTGATTATCCCTGCTTAGACTTAAGCTTGAAAGGCCTTGGGGTATTCCCAAACAAAAGGAGGCCCCGGGTCATCTGGGTCGGGTTTCAAGGTGATATTGATGTGCTGGCGGATCTGGCTTTAAGGTTGGATAAAATGTGTGCAGGGTTTGGTATTAAGATGGAGTCGAGACCATTTAGTGCCCATTTGACCTTAGGTAGACTAAAGAGGCCTACTATGATAGACTCAGGTCTGGATATAGAGGAGATAGATTTATTTGCAAGGGAAGTGTTTCTCTATAAAAGTGAGTTGCTTAGAGGTGGCGCTAGATATACAATACTTCATAAGAGTTATCTAGGCTGTAAAGGAGAAGAATAATGGAAGAAGACAGAAAAAGGGCATTAGAAGATGCCATAGCAAAGATAGAGAGATCCTATGGGAAGGGGTCTATTATGAGAATGGGTTCTGATGCTATAGAGCGTGGTATACCTGTCATATCCACAGGATCGCTGCTTTTGGATTATGATGCCTTAAGTATAGGTGGAATTCCACGGGGGAGGGTGACAGAGATTTATGGTCCCGAGTCCTCGGGTAAGACTACTCTTTCATTGCATTGTATTGCCTCTGCGCAGGCTAAGGGAGGGATTGCAGCGTTTGTTGATGCGGAGCACGCCCTGGATATTGGATATGCGAAACGTCTGGGTGTTAATATTGATGACCTTTTGATATCTCAACCGGATTCAGGAGAACAGGCCCTGGAGATTGCAGAGACATTGATACGTTCTAATGCTGTAGATATTGTAGTGGTAGATTCGGTAGCTGCCTTGGTTCCCAGGGCGGAGATAGAGGGCGATATGGGGGATGCGCATATGGGTCTTCAGGCCAGGCTCATGTCTCAAGCGCTGAGAAAGCTCTCCGGCGCTATTTCGAAAACGAGTACTACTGCGGTATTTGTCAATCAGACCAGACAAAAGATAGGTGTATTTTATGGTAACCCTGAGACTACAACAGGTGGCAATGCCTTGAAGTTCTATGCTTCAGTAAGGATGCAGATCAGAAGAGCAGATGTTATTAAAGAAGGAGCTACAATTATAGGGAATCGCACAAAGGTAAAGGTGGTAAAAAACAAATTGGCCCCTCCGTTTAAAGAGGTGGAGTTTGATATAATGTTCGGGGAAGGCATCTCCAAGTATGGCGAGGTCCTGGATGTGGGCTCTAAGAGTGATATTGGTATAATAGAAAAGAGCGGGGTATGGTATAGCTATAAAAAACAAAGGTTAGGTCAGGGCAGAGAATCAGCCAAGACATTCTTAAAAGAGCACGCGGACATATTTCAAGAGATCTATACTGCTATAGAGAAGAGATTCACATCGAAAAGGGATTCCCAATCAAAAGAAGGGGAGAAGTAATGGATACGAATATTAAAACAGTACTGACCGATGCAGTCAAGATGAATGCATCGGATATTCACCTTAAGGTGGCTCTTCCTCCTATCGTCCGGAAATATGGGGCCTTAATCCCACTTAAAAAACAGGAAAAGCTTACTAATGAGGCGATTTCCGAGATAGCCTATAGCATAATGAATCAATATCAAAGGGCCAAGTTTGATACTACAAGTGAGGTAGATTTTGCATATAGCCTTTCCGGAGTTGCCCGTTTCAGGGTCAATTGTTTTAAGCAACGTGGCAGCTTTGGCATGGTATTCAGGACCGTACCTACTGACCCACTCAGCCTGGATGAGCTTAACCTGCCGGAGGTGATAAAGACTATCAGCATGGAGAGAAAAGGCCTTGTTCTGGTCACCGGCACAACCGGCTCAGGTAAATCAACGACCCTTGCAGGTATAGTAAATCATATAAATAAAAACCGAAACTGTCACATAATCACTATAGAGGACCCCATTGAGTTTTTACACAAGGACCGGAAGTCAATTATAGATCAAAGAGAGGTTGGTGCTGATACAAATTCCTTTGCCATGGCGCTAAGGGCTGCCTTAAGGCAGGATCCTGATGTGATCATGGTAGGGGAAATGAGGGACAAGGACACCATAGATACTGCACTGACTGCAGCGGAGACAGGGCATCTGGTGCTTTCTACACTCCATACATTAGATGCGATGGAGACAATTATGAGGATTATCGCGGTATATCCTCCACATCAACATCAACAGGTACGTTTCCAGCTCGCAGGGGTATTGAAGGCTGTGCTTTCTCAAAGGTTGATGCCGATGATAGATGGTAATGGCATGGTTCCTGCTGTAGAGGTTATGGTGACTACTGCGAGGATCAGAGAGGCTATAACAGATGAGACCAAGACGGAAGAGGTTTCAGATGCCATTTCGCAGGGACAGGTCGCTTACGGGATGCAGACATTTGATCAATCCCTGATGGCATTGGTCCAAGAAGGTCGGATAAGCTATCACGAGGCCCTGCGTCAGGCAACCAACCCTGATGATTTTGCTCTAAGGATGAAGGGGATTATTGGGACCAGCGATTCAAAATGGGAGTCGTTTAAGAAAGAAGAGGAGGAGCCTGAAGGTAAGAAGGATGAAGAAGCGGAAATATTCCAGGATGGCGAGTATAGAAAGTTTTAATGATGCTATAAGCTATGCATTTAATGTAATCGCAAGAAGGGCTATATCTTCCTTTGAGTTAAAAAAAAACTGAAATTAAGGGATGCAAGTGATGAGATCACTGATGCAGCGATATCCCGATTGAAGGAACTTGGATACGTCGATGATGAGGCCTATTCAAGACGAAGGGTACAGATCCTGGCAGAAAAGGGTTATGGCAATCTTTATATAAAATATTACCTGGCTCGAATCGGACTTCCTGAAGATTTGATAGATATGGCAATAAAGACCATCCCTGAAGGGCTTACAGAAGAGGAAAGGATAGAGATGATTATAAAGAAAAAGCAGGGGATGAAAAAGGAGAGATTGCTGAGGCACCTTTCTTACAAAGGATTTCCTTTTGAGACGATAATGAAGGTTTTCAATGAGGAGATGTGATGAAGGGATCTGAAGTAAGGACCACCTTTTTGAAGTATTTTGGGGATAGGGAGCATGTGATAGTGCCCAGTTCTTCTTTGGTGCCGGAAGATGATCCTACGCTTTTGTTTACCAATGCCGGCATGGTGCAATTTAAAGAAGTTTTCTTAGGCAATGACTTCAGACCATACACAAAGGCCACGTCTTCTCAGAAATGCGTAAGGGCTGGCGGGAAACATAATGACCTGGAGAATGTAGGCATAACTGCAAGGCACCACACCTTTTTTGAGATGTTAGGAAATTTTTCATTTGGTGACTATTTTAAAGAAGGCGCCATCTGCTTTGCCTGGGATTTTTTGGTAAATGCTCTCGGTATAGATTCGGATAAGTTATGGATAAGTGTGTACAAAGATGATGATGAGGCCTTTACTTTATGGAAAGACAAGATAGGGGTTCCAACATTCAGGATCGTAAGGCTTGGGGATAAAGATAATTTCTGGTCAATGGGTGATACAGGTCCTTGCGGGCCGTGCTCTGAGATCATCTTTGATCAAGGCCCCGAGGTGGGGTGTGGGAGAAGCGAGTGTGACCTGACATGCGGGTGCGATAGATTTCTTGAGATATGGAATCTGGTATTTATGCAATACAATAGAGATGAAAAGGGGAATCTTACACCGCTACCAAGACCCAATATAGATACAGGCATGGGGCTGGAGCGCGTTACTGCAATTTTACAGGGAGTTCACAGCAACTATGATACGGATTTGTTTCTCCCTTTACTTAAGTTTATATCCGAGATGTCAGGCATTGTTTATGGAGGGTCCGCTGCAAGCGGGGGGGAAGAAGCGGACACATCCATGCGGGTAATAGCAGATCATGCAAGGGCAAGTGCATTTTTGGCCTGTGATGGTGTGTTGCCCTCTAATGAGGGCAGGGGCTATGTGCTGAGACGCATTATACGCCGTGCATCCAGGCACGGAAAGGCGCTTGGTTTAAAAGACTCATTCTTGCACAAGGTTGCAATGGTAGTTGTAAAAGAGATGGGTGGTGTGTACCCTGAGCTGAAAAAATATGCGGAATTCATAGACAAGGTTATTACAAGCGAGGAGGAAAGATTTTTGAAGACCCTTGATAAGGGTTTGAGTGTGCTGGATGAAATAATAATTGATCTAAAGGCAAGAGGTATAAAAGATATACCCGGCAAAGACATATTCATGCTCTATGACACCTTTGGATTTCCTGTTGACATTACCGAGGACATTGCAAAAGAAAATGGCTTTGATATCGATAAAGAGGGTTTCGAAGCCCAGATGGAAAACCAGAGGGAAATGGCGAGGGCATCTTCAAGTTTTGGTAATGTATCCGGAGAGATTGAGATATCAAGTGCTGTAACCGGAAAAGCCACAGTATCGGGTTCTATTGGAGAGACAAAGTTTGTAGGTTATGACACCTTGGAGGCCAGCGGGAAGGTGATTACTATTCAGTCTCTAGTAGGCAATGATGAAGAGGGCTTCTTAGTAGGTGACCTTAGCGAAGGGCGGGAGGCCATTGTCATTACCGATATCACGCCGTTTTACGGTGAATCCGGAGGTCAGATTGGTGATATCGGGATTATAGAGGCCAAAGGAGTAGAGGCCGAAGTTCTCGATACCACAAAGACGGCTTCCGGCATCATCATGCACAAAGTCAAGGTGAAAAAGGGAACTTTAAAGATAGATCAGGATGTGCGTCTTGTGGTAGACAGTAACAGACGCCTGAGTATCATGCGGCATCACAGCGCTACCCACCTGCTTCAAAAGGCGCTCAGGGATGTGCTTGGCGATCATGTTCACCAGTCCGGATCGCTCGTTACAGATAAAAGGCTCAGGTTTGACTTTACCCACTTTGCCCAGCTGAGTGAGGAGGAGATGGAAAAAATCGAGACAAAAGTGAACCGGTATGTGCTTGAAGACCTGCCCATAAATACCGAGATCCTGTCAAAGGAAGAGGCTCTCAAGATGGGAGCAATGGCGCTTTTCAGCGAGAAGTACGGTGATGAGGTGCGGGTCGTTACCATGGGGGACATGGTCTCTGTAGAGCTGTGCGGGGGGACCCATTGTCGCTCCACAGGCGAGATAGGCATGGTGGAGATTATATCAGAGTCAAGTATATCAGCGGGGCTGAGAAGGATAGAGGCATTTGCCGGCATGCAGTCCTTGCAGCATTTCAGGGGACTTACCGCTGTAGTGTCTAAGATGGCAGGGCAGTTGCGATGTACACCGGCAGAACTTATGGACCGTATTGTGGCCATGCAGGAAAAGATCAAGGATCAGGAGCTAAAGATAAAAGATCTTAATCTGGAGCTTGCCACTGGATCTACTGGAAGAAGCGGCGAAGAAAGATTTTCAACAGATGGATTAAATGTTGTAATAAAGGAGATTGAGGCAGAGGACATTGCCCAGATGAGAGAGGTGGGCGACAGGATAAAGCAGGGGATCGGTCAAGGGGTGATATTCCTTGCTTCTCCTGCCAGGGGCAAGGCCACTTTCATGATTATGGTCACCAAGGATCTGGGCAAGAAGATCGATGCAGGCAGGCTTATGAAAGGCGTGTGCAACGCGGTGGATGGAAGAGGAGGGGGCAAAGCCCTGTTTGCTCAGGGTGGATCTCCGGATATCTCCAGTATAAAAAAGGCCATAGATGCGTTTAAGAAAGAGATAAAGGGATAAGGAGAATATAGTGATGAGAAGTGCATCCATTACAAGACAAACAAAAGAGACTGATGTGAGTATAGAGCTGAATCTGGATAGCAAGGGGTATGAGATAGATATACCTGTCGGGTTTTTAGAGCATATGCTGGAACTCCTTTCTATGCACTCCGGTATAGGCCTTAATGTAAAGGCAAGTGGTGATACTCATATAGACCTCCACCATACAACAGAGGATATAGGTATTGTGCTTGGCCTTGCACTAAAGGATGCTCTGGGAGAAAAACAGGGCATCGAAAGATATGGCTTTGCAAAGATACCCATGGATGAAACCCTGGTCGAGGTATGCATGGACTTATCCGGCAGGCCTTTTTTCCAAATACATGGGGGAGATCTCTTTCATGGCAAGGTGGGAGACTTCGATCTTGAGCTTCTGCCGGAATTTTTTAAGTCTGTAGCCTTTAAGGCGGGTATTAATCTGCATATAACGGTTTGCTCATCAGGAAATAAACATCACCTCGCAGAGGCGTGTTTTAAGGCCTTTGCAAGGGCATTGAAAGAGGCGGTGAAAATTGTCGGCGAGGACATCCCATCTACAAAGGCGACCCTGTGAAGTTTGAGCATGTGAAGGTAAAAACCAGGGATGAAGGGATGAGTCCCGGGCGACCAAGATATATAGTGATCGATGGTAAGATTGTGGAGATAGCGGATATTGAGCACCAGTGGCGTGAGGCATACAGAGATTCCAGTTGGTATCCTATGGAGTATTTCAGGGTAAGGACACGTGATGACAAAAGATACATACTCAGGTATTCTACTTTGTTCAAAAGCTGGGGAATCACACAATATAAGTAAAGGAATGATTTGTGTTAGTAATACCTGCTATAGATCTGCATAATTCTCAAGTGGTTAGATTACAGCAAGGTGCTTTCGACAAGGTAACGCTTTATAACCGGGATCCGGCAGATGTAGCAAAGGCATGGCAGAAAGCCGGGGCTAAACGTATACATGTTGTAGATCTGGACGGTTCTGTTCAGGGCAAAGGCGTTAACACACCTGCGATAAAGGCCATTTGTAACCTGGTTGATGTAGATGTAGAGGTTGGCGGAGGTATCAGGTCTGAAGAAGATGCAGCCCGTCTGATTGATCTTGGTGTTACATTCATAATATTGGGAACCATGGTAGTAGATGATCGAAAAGGGGCAAAAAGGATTATAGAAAGATTTCCCGGCAGGGTAGCCATTGGAATAGATGCGACCGACGGCAAGGTGGCCATCCATGGATGGCAGGATATTACAGATGTAGATGTAATAGACCTTGCCATGTATTACGAAGAGGCACACCCGGCATTTATTGTGTATACGGATATCAAAAGGGACGGGATGCTTACCGGCCCAAATATAGACGCCACTGCTTCTTTAGCGAGGAAGGTAGATATACCGGTTGTGGCATCCGGCGGTGTATCAACTATAGAAGACCTTGTAGCCCTTAATAATATAGAGCATCTTATGGGCGCAATAACAGGGAAGGCCTTATATGAAGGTCGCATCGACCTTAAAGAGGCTATATCCAGGATAGAACAAAGGTAAGATATATGGGGAGGCAGGTATGGATGATTGTGTTTTTTGTAAGATAATAAATGGAGAGATTCCAACTAATAAGGTCTATGAAGATGATTATGTGTATGCGTTTGATGATATAGAGCCCCAGGCACCTGTCCATACACTTATAGTGCCAAAGCAGCATGTGGCGACCTTAAATGATATAAAAGACGGTGATATCTGGACTGCCATGCTCAAAGGGATAAAAGAGGTAGTCAGGATAAAGGGGATAAAAGAGAGTGGATACAGGGCTGCCATCAATTGTGGGAAAGATGGTACACAGATTGTTATGCACCTGCATCTGCACGTACTGGGCGGAAAACGCCTTGATGATAAGATGGGGTAAGCCTATCAAGAGTTGAGAGTTCAGGAAAACAACTTGTTCAAGAACCATACGATGCAGGAGGTTCTGGATGAGTTCGATATTATTGAATGCTTTGAAGCGCCCGGCCAGCAACTAAAGGTCGGCGAAACAACAAAACGGCAGATGGACCTCTATACCAAATTGGGCGTTACCCCTCCTGCCTCGTTACAATAACACGGAAATTCAGGTTATACCCCTTAACCGTCATTCCGGCGAAAGCCGGAATCCAGTCTTTTCAAGTAGTTGCAGATCATCCGGACTCCTCCCTGACTCGATCCGGGATCTACCGGAGTGACGACTTTTTGCGAGTTCATCAATAATAGCATAGCCATTTAAGTATAATACTCGCCAAATACGGCTTTTACCGCCCAGGGGATATCAGTATCCTTCGGTCTAATAACCTTCAGCAGTTACCTTTAATCGGGAATAAAGTAACAGCGGCAGGAATTCAGGTTGATATGAACGCCCATCAGCCGGGATCATCTTAGAAAATAATTGACATATCAATCAATACCCTGTATCTCAAAGGATATGAGCAGAAACGATAAGGGGGAAAGCATAATAAATGCTGCATTGGCAGTATTTTGCAGAAAGGGATATGCCCATACACGTATGGCGGACATAGCCAGGGAGGCGGGGGTATCCTATGGTTTGGTGTACCATTATTTTGGAAGTAAGAAGACATTATTCGATGTGATTGTTGACGCCTGGTGGAGCGATCTCTATTCTGTATTAGAAGAGCAAAAGAAATCCAGGTTGGATTTCACTAGAAGGTTGGAATATATTATACGGTTTTTCTTGGATACGTACTCAAATAATCCCCATCTTATCTCTATATTCATATCTGAAGTATCCAGGAGTTCCGTCTACCACACATCAAGGGGATTGAATAAATTTAAGAAATTTTTCTCGCTTTGTGAAGGGATCATAATTGAAGGGCAGAAGTTAAGTGTTCTTCGTGATGACATAGGCCCACACTATCTCACATATATCTTTCTTGGGGCTATTGAGACGTTTATATCCATACTGGTTCTTGGTAAAGAAAAGGTAGATAATGAAAGAAAAAAACGCATAATAGCCGGGATAATGCAGGTATTTTTAGAAGGGGCCAAGGCAAAATAAAAATTTTTTGATTATGTGGAAAAACAAATTGACAAATCAGTCAATTGCTGTTATTTGTCGAGCAATATTTTTTGATAACATTTTGTTAAGGGGCATTAGGTTATGCATTTAAAGGGTCAGTTGCACATACATACAACTTATTCAGACGGCAGGTTAACCCCTCAGAAAGCCGCTGATGTATATGCCGGCCTGGGCTTTGATTTCATAGCGTTTACTGATCATGACCACCTATTAAAACCCAGTTATAGAAAGGCTATAGATGCTGTTAAGGCTGATCTTATAGTGTTTTATGGTATCGAGCTTACTGTTTTTGAAAAGGGGTACGTCCATGTAAATAGGATAGAGGGTGATAGTGAAGTCCTTCACGTGTTTAATCATCCGGCAGACTATGATCTAAACTTAAAGCAAACTATAGAGCGAATAAATGCAATTGCCAGGCAATATCCCCTTGATGCCGTGGAGGTTACTGACCATGGTTTTTATACACCTGAGTTTGATGTGCCTGAAATAGATTATCCCAAGGTGGCTTCAGATGACTCACATACCCGTACAGGGTGCGGCAGGGCATGGATTGAGTTGGAGTGTAAGAAGGATAAAGATTCCATATTGCGTGCTATAAAGGAGGGCGCTTCCTGGAATTGTTATGAGCGGGGTTTAAAGAAGGAAGCAGTAGAAAATAATTCTAATGGTCTTAATATCCGTCAATTTATCACATAACATAAAAAGGTATTGCCTTATGGCAAATAAAGCTTATTTTATAGCAAAGGAGGTATTGTGATATGGCGAACAAAAGGGTTGCTATCTGTGCTGTTGCACAGCACAAAAATGAATCGGATATGTGGTATAAACGGTTTCAAGGCATGCTTTTGGATGTCTTGGAAGATATCCAGGCTCAGACAGGGGTAGATTTCTCTGAAGAAAAGGGGGTGACAAATATTGTTTCATGCTCAGATGATGTCTTTGATGCACGTACTATATCTGACAATGGGGTGACCGACGTTTTGGGTGCCCAATATCGGGGAGAGGAGAAGATGGCCCAGGAAGGCCTGAATGGAGTGGGCTATGCCATGTCCATTATCCTTTCCGGACATGATGACTTGGTTTATCTTGCAGGCCATTGTAAGGAATCTCAACCTGAGAGTCGAGATATGTGTACTAATCTGGGATATGATCCATTCTATGGCCGGGCAATGGGACTTGATTTTACCAATGTTGCAGGTCTGCAGGCAAGGGCATACATGGAGAAATCCGGTGTCACTGAAGAACATCTTGCAAAGATAGTTGTTCGGGCCAGGCAGTGGGCTGCAAGAAATCCTTATGCAAATGCAACTGAGTTGGTAGAGCCTGGAGAGGTTATAGCCTCCCCCATGTTGTGTGATCCAATAAGAAGGTTGCATGCCTATCCTGTATCAGACGGTGCTGTGGCCATGCTTTTGGCATCTGAAGACAGGGCCAGAGAATTTACAGACAATCCCATATGGATAACCGGTTTTGCTAATTGTATGGACAGTTATTTTCTGGGTGATAGGGATCTTGCAGGTAACTCTGCCCTGAAAAAGGCTGCTGAGCGTGCCTATGGGCATGCCGGCATAAAGGATCCCGAGAAGAGTATAGATCTGGTGGAGGTAATGGATGCATTTGCCTATCAGCAGCCCATGTGGATGGAGGGATTAGGCCTTTGTGAAGAGGGTAAAGGAGACGGATTTATCGATGAAGCCGGCCCTGCAAGATACAATGTGAATCTTTCCGGAGGCATGCTTGCAGGCAATCCCATTATGGTTGGAGGTATGTACAGGGTGGCAGAGGCCGTGCTCCAGCTAAAAGGAGAGGCAGGAGAGCATCAGGTCTCTGATGTAAATAGGGCGATTGCCCATAGTACAACAGGTGGGGCAGGACAGTTCCATACGGTTGTAGTGTTGGAGAGATAAGGAGGTAGGTTATGGCAAAACATAAGAAGAATAGAAATGTTGGGATTATTGGTATAGGTCAGACTGAATACTCCAGCCATAAAGAACATCAAAATCAGGCAGAGATGGTCAACGAGGCTGTAAGGTATGCCTTAGAGGATGCCAATCTTATTATGGATGATATAGATTGTGTAATCCATGGCAATATGGAACTCTTTGAGATGATATATCAGCCTGATATGTGGCATGAGATTGGTACAGGTGCATATGGCAAGGAGGAATTCAGGATCACTACAGGTGGCACTACAGGTGCTTCTCTTGTATGTGCTGCAGATAACCTTGTTGCGTCGGGCATGTACGATGTTGTTTTGGCAATTGGCCTGGAAAAATTACAGGAAGGTCATACCACTGGTGGGATTACCAATATGGCATGTCCGCTTTGGTTCCGCCATATTCAGACAGGTGCACTTACAGGTACTACGGCATCTGCAATGATAGATGAATTTGGAGAGGAAAGGGCTAAAAAGGCTGCCATGAAGTATAGGATAATGATGGATAAAAATGCATGCCTTAACCCCAGGGCCCACAGGAGATTTGGTCTTGACTATGACCAGGCAGATGACCTTATGAATACATCACCACAACTGGTAGGTGACCTTAGATTAATACATATGTGCTCTCAGAGCGATGGTGCGTGTGTAATGATCTTTGCATCCGAGGAAAAGGCCAAAGAGTTGAGTGATAAATCTATATGGATAAGGGATCATATTACAGTGCACCGAGAAGAGACCTTTAATATGTTTGGGTTCAAAAAGCCAGAGATGACCCATCATTATGCTGCGAGAAAGCTCTTTGAAAGAAACGGTGTTAAAGATCCGGTTGAATACTTTGATGTCTTTGAGATGTATGACCCATCTGCGTGGTGGGGCCCGGATTGGCTGCGGGAATTTTTGCTTTTAGAAGGAGATGAACATATTAAGATGCTTGAACAAGGTGACTTTGATATAGATGGGAAATTGCCCGTCAATCCATCCGGAGGTGTTATCGCAACCAATCCCATTGGTGCTACAGCCATGTTGAGGCCGGCTGAAGCCGCCCTTCAGGTCAGAGGGGATGCAGGGAAACATCAGATCAAGGGTGAGGTAAAGCATGCCTTAGCTTCAGGATTTGGTGGGACTATGTGGACGGTATTAATAATGCTTGAAAAATATCTAGATTGGTAGGAGGTTTATCATGGCTGAATATTTTGGAGTGGCGGTTGAGGATATCTTTAATACCATGGAAGAGCGCTTCCGCAAAGAGGGGGCAGGAGGCGTTGATGCCATCTTTGGATATGATATATCCGGAGAGGGTGGCGGCAAATGGAAGGTTACCGTCAAGGATGAGAACCTCAAGGTAGAGAAGATAGAAGGTGACCTTGAGGGATACTCTGTTATTCTTGATACAGATGCCGAGACCTTTGTGGGTGTAACCATTGGTAAGGTAGATGCCGGCGAAGCATTTTCATCTGGTAGGATTAAAGTAGACGGTGATATTGGTCTGCTTACAAATGTATTACCTCAGATCTTTGCCAAGTACACACCTCCTGCAAAAGAGGCGACTGCAAAGGATATCATTGATTCCATGGTGGATCGGTTCCGTCCTGAAAAGGCCGAAGGGGTAGACATGACTATAGGTTATGATCTCACTGGTGATGGAGGAGGTAAGTGGACTGCCCTTGTAAAGGATCAGACATGCAAGGTTGAGGAAGGGCTTGCCTCTGATTGTACGGTTACATTGCAGATGGATGCCAAGGTCTTTGTGGATTTAAACTTGGGTCTCATTGATGGCACAGCTGCCTTTACTTCAGGTCAGGTAAAAATAGAAGGGGATATGGGCGCTGCAGCCACATCAGCTGCGTTGTTTGAGAAGTTCAAGGTAGCTGGTGCTGAGGAAGCTGAGGAGTTGATATCCCTAAAGTGCCTGCCTTCTGTTGACCAGCGGTTTGCAACAGGTCCTGTCATGGGCAAGTGGTTTGAAGGGCTCAAAGAGAAAAAGTTTTATGCAACAAAGTGTCCCAAGTGCGGGAGGACCCAGATTCCACCCAGAGAGATCTGCGCTAATTGCAGGGTACGTTGTACGGAATGCGTAGAATTGGGGCCAAAGGGTACAGCAACCTTTATTGATATTGTGTATTATGCCAGCCCTGATCCACTTACAGGGGAGGTTCGTGAAACCCCATACGGAGGTCCCTTTTTCATGCTGGATGGCGCGACTGAAGAGGAGAGTTTTGCTCACGGACTCAATCCTAAAGATCTTGAGAGGATAAAACCAGGCATGAGGATCCGACCTGTCTGGGCTGAAGAACGTACAGGCAGTTATACTGATCTTTTATATTTTGAGATCGATGATTAAAGAGAGGAGATAGTTATCATGGCTATTCATAAAGAAGATACCAAACATTGCTTTGTTCAAGAAGGAAGGATGGCTCTGCCCAATCAGTATTTTGCAGGAAGGGTGGGGTCTAAGTTTATAATTGCCCTCAGGGATGAGAAAAAGATATTGGGGGTAAAGTGTACCAAGTGCAATAAGGTGTTTATCCCGCCAAGGGAATACTGCGAGAGGTGCATGTCCAAATTGGATGAGAATTGGGTGGAGCTATCCAATGAAGGCGCAATAACAAACTTCACGGTGGTTCGCTACAATGATAAACATTTGCCTAAAAAAGCGCCATATATCCTTGCATTAATAAAGCTGGATGGTGCAGATACGCCTTTTCCCCATATTGTAGAAGGGATTGATCTTAAAAATGTTGAAATAGGGATGAAGGTAAAGGCGGTGTTTGCGGATAAGACCACGAATACTATTATGGATCTGGATCACTTTGAACCCGTGTAGTGCAGGGTCATTATAAATAAATCTTAAGATTAAGGAGGTAGATTATGGCTAACAAGACAGAAAAGGTTATTATTTGTGCCGCATTGGCAGGGGCTGCTACATTCAAGAATCAGAATCCTGCTGTGCCTTATACGCCCGAGGAATTTGCGCAAGAGGCTGCCAAGTGTTACAAGGCAGGGGCTGCAATGGTTCATGTTCATGCCAGGACTGATGATGGTATGCCCACTCATGAGGTGGACAGGATAAGGGCTACTCACGATGCGATAAAGGACAAGACCCCGGAGTTGATAGTGAACCTGAGTTCTGCTGTGGGTACGGGTAAGACCCCGGAGCAGAGGATTACTCAGATTGTAGAGATAAAACCCGCAATGGCATCTCTGAATACAAATACAATGAATTTCAGTATAGTAGATAGAAAGACAGGGCAGGTACTCATTGATTATATCTTTGATAACACGTTTACCATGCTTCAGGATTTTGGTAAGGCAATGGAAGAGAATAATGTCAAGCCTGAAATTGAGTGTTATGATATGGGTGGATTAGATAACACCCTTTTGATTGCCAAGCAGGGCTTCTTTTCTGAACCCATGAATTTCAACTTTGTGTGGGGCGTTGCTGGTGGTCAAAGCTTCAGACCTGATGCCTTTATTGCAATGTTCAATGCAATACCGGAGAATGCAAATTTTACCACCTGCGCGGTTGGTACTGAACAGTTTCCTGCCATAACCATGTCATGCCTTATGGGTGGGCAGATAAGGGTTGGACTTGAAGACAGCATTCGTGTGCCAACCGGTGAGCTGGCCAAGGGTAGTTATGAGCAGGTAGAGTGGGCAGTGAAGATGGCCTCTGTTTTGGGTAGGCAGCCGGCGACCCCTGATGAGGCAAGGAAGATAATGGGGATTAAGCAAAAATAGAGAAAAGATATTAATGTCTTCTGGCCGGCTATAAAAATAGCCGGCCAGGAATATTTTAAGGAGGGGAGCCATGGGGAAAAATCTTGCCCGGGTATTCAGGCGGCAGGCAAACAAATACGGTGACCGCCTGGCTGTTGAAAAGAGGTTGGATGGTGTATGGCATGGGATAAGCTGGAAGGAGTATTATGATTCGGCAAAGGATGTTGGGCTTGGTCTTTATAGCTTAGGCGTACGTAAAGGAGACAGGGTCTCACTTTTATCTCAGAACAGGCTTGAATGGATTATTTCAGATATGGGGATAATGGGGATTGGTGCGTGTAATGTGCCTGTCTATGTTACGCTGCCTGCTTCAGAGGTGGCCTATATTATCAGTAATTCCGGATCAAAGGTATTTATTGCAGAGGATAAGGTTGCACTTAATAAGGCCCTTGAAAAATTAGATGAATGCCCGACCCTTGAAAAGATAGTGGTTATAAATACCAAAGATTGTGACATGTCGCAAGATATGGTGCTCAGTTTTGAGGAGCTTAAAAATCTGGGCAAGGAACTGGAATCAAAGGAGTCTGAACTATTTGAAAGGCTTACTGATGAGGTAGAAAGAGAAGACCTGGCCACGATTATCTATACCTCTGGTACAACAGGCCCCCCAAAAGGGGCCATGATTACCCATAGTAATATCTTGGCTACCTTCGATGGGCTTGATGCAGTAGTCCCTGCATATGATACAGATGTGACAACCCCATTTCTTCCGCTGTGCCATGTATATGAACGTGTAGCAGGGCATCTTTATGGAATGCATAAGGGTATTACCACTCATTATGCTCAGAGCCTTGACACGATCGTAGAGGATATTCAGGCAAAAAAGCCTACTATTATTTTAGCTGTGCCGAGGGTGTGTGAAAAGGTCTATGCAAAGATACTCTCCCAGGTAAAGGAGCAGCCAAAACTAAAGCAGGCAGTATTCAACTGGGCAAAGGGTGTAGGCGCTAGAGTAAGTAAATTAAAAGAGAAGCGCAGACAAATCCCACTACTTTTAAATCTACAGTACAGGATTGCCTATAAGCTTGTATACCAAAAGTTAAGAGAAGTCCTGGGGGGCCGGGTCAGGTGGATGACAGCATCTGGTGCGCCTATTTCTAGAGAGATAATAGACTTCTTTAATGCAGCAGGCATATTTGTGATTGAAGGTTATGGTATGACAGAGGCCACCCCAGCTACAAGCCTGAATACATTAGATGACTACAAATTCGGAACTACAGGTAAACCCTTACCATGTAACGAAGTGAAGATAGCAGATGATGGAGAGCTCCTTATCAGAGGTGGGAATATTATCAAGGGTTATTGGAAGATGCCGGATGAGACAAAAGAGGCATTTACAGAGGATGGCTGGTTTAAGAGTGGTGATATTGGTCACCTGGATGAAGACGGGTATCTTGTGATCACAGACAGGAAGAAGGATCTTATCATTACTGCGGGAGGCAAGAACATAGCCCCTCAGAACATTGAAAACCTATTTAAAGAGGACCCTTTATTTGAGCAGTTTGTGACTATAGGCGATATGAAAAAGTATTTAGTAGGGCTTGCAAATATAAATCCTGAAGAGGCTCAAAGGCTTGCCAAAGAAGAAGGGCTTCAATTCTCCTCGCCGGAGGAGCTTCTTGATAATAAAGACTTTCTCACCATTGTAGATAAACATGTAGAAGATAGAAACAAACACCTCGCGAGGGTCGAGACCATAAAATACTATCGCATTGTAAAGCAGCCCTTCTCAGAGGAGACAGGAGAATTGACCCCGTCTTTGAAGGTCAAACGCAAGGTTGTAATGGAAAAGTATAAGGATGTGATAGATAGTATGTATTCGAAAGGGGCGTAAGTAGTTACGTAAACAATAAAATAAAGCAAGGAGGAGTATATCGGTGGAGGTTGTAGATCAAGGAATTGGAAGGTTATTTACTGATCCGGATCCGGATAAGGCAAGGGAGTTCTTTCGGGGTAAATCCAGGAAAATGACAGATAAGGTAATGAGTCTTAAAGAGGCAGTAGAGAAATTTGTCCATGATGGTGAATATTTGGCTATTGGTGGATTTGGAGCCATCAGGACACCGGTTGCTGCTTGCCACGAGATTGTCAGACAGGAGAGGAAGAATATGGGCTTTGCTGGTCATACATCTACTCACGATTTTGAGATACTTTGTGCAGGAGAGGTATTCAATAAGTTGGATATTGCCTATATCATAGGCCTGGAGGCAAGGGGACTGTCTGCATGTGCCCGGCGTTATATGCAAAGTGGAAAGGTAGAAATCACTGAATGGACAAATTATAGTTTATCTGCCAGACTAAAGGCTGCTGCAATGGGAGTACCATTTGTACCTGCACGAAATGTATTAGGTACTGATACCTTTCATTATAGTGGTGGTAAGATAGTAGAGTGTCCATTTACTGGTAAAAAGTTGATGTTACAGCCAGCCTTATATCCGGACATATCTGTTATCCATGTCCATGAGGCGGATATTTATGGCAATTCAAGGGTTAAAGGGATTACTATCTCTGATCTTGATCTTGCCAGGGCAACAAAGAGGCTTATTATCACAACTGAGAGATTGATCTCCAATGAAGAGATCAGGCGTGATCCAACGCTTACTTCTATTCCTTTTTATCTGGTAGATGCTGTGTGTGAGATACCTTTTGGTGCATATCCAGGCAATATGCCTTATGAATATTTCTCAGATGAGGATCATCTCAAGGAATGGCTAAATGTGGAGAGGGATCCTGAAGTGTTTAAAAAATTCTTAAGACGCAATATATACGAGTGTAAGGATCATGCAGAGTATATAGAGAAAAATGGTGGCATAAAAAAGATGAATGAGCTCAGGGCCAAGGAATTTCTTATTCATAAGGAGGGGAACAATGGCTGATTATAATGTGATGGAGATGATGATAACGGTTGCCGCCAGAGAATTAGAGGATGGTGCTACTGTAGGTGTTGGTACTGGAGCCCCATGTGCTGCTGCAATGCTTGCACAAAAGACAACATCGCCAAATCTGGTAATCATGTTTGAGGCTGGAGGCGTAAGCCCTTTGCTTCCTGAGATGCCTATCTCTGTCGGTGATTCCCGTACCTTTTATAAGGCGGTCATGGCTAGCGGTATGTGCGATATTATGGAGACGTGTTGCAGGGGATTTGTGGATTATACATTCCTTGGGGGCGCCCAGATTGATATGTACGGCAATCTAAATTCAACTAGGATTGGTCCTGACCATCAAAGACCAAAGGTAAGGTTTCCAGGTAGCGGCGGTGCAAATGATTTTGGATCATTTTGCTGGCGTATGATGGTTATAACCCCTCAGGATGCCAGACGCTTTGTAGAAAAGGTGGAGTACATTACCACACCAGGATGGCTTAAGGGCGGTGATTCAAGGGCAAAATCAGGGCTACCCCTAAATGCGGGTCCTTACAAGATTATAACCAACATGGGGGTTATGGATTTTGAACCGGAATCAAAGCGTATGAGGGTCATCTCTGTTAATCCAGGGCATTCTTTTGCGGAGATCCAGGATAACTGTGGGTTTGAGCTCCTTAAGTCACCTGAGATTGCAGAGACCAAGCCGCCCACAGATGAAGAGTTAAGGATCCTCGGGGAAGAGGTTGATCCATACAGGTATATTATAGGCAGGTAATTTAAAAGCAAAAGGAGGTTTTATTATGGCCACTCGAGTAGGGATTGTAGATATTGCCATGGCCCCGGGTGCCGAGTCAAAGGACAACTTTTTGGATCAGGTATATAAGGTAACAAAAGAGGTTCTGGATAAGGCAGGCATAAAAAGAGACGATGTCGGCACTGTGATAAGTGCAGCCTCTGATGTGTTTCATGGTGGTATGTCCTGTGCCAATTCTTATTACTGGGATGCTGGTGGTGCATTCTTGAAGAACGGCTCGAGACAGGACGGTGAGTCGCTCTTTGCATTTATATATGCAGTGATGCGTATTCTATCCGGCAGTTTTGATACAGCATTGGTCCTTGGTGTATGTAAGGGCTCTGAAAATCCCGAGAATGATATGCTCACGCATTTTTTTACTGGTCCGTTTTATCAGAGGCAGGTCGGGCTCAACGAGACAGTGGCAGCAGCGCTTCAGATGAGAGAATACATGGATAGATATGGTATTACCGAAGAGCAGTGCGCCAAGGTAGTTGTAAAGAATTTGAAAAATGCCCTTAGAAATCCATATGCACATATAAAGAAGAGGATAGATGTTGAAGATGTCCTCAATTCAGATCCGGTTCTGGATCCTTTGAAAAAGATGGAATGCGCGCCCAAATCAGAAGGGATTGTGGCAATCTTACTGGCAAAGGAGGATGTAGCAAAAAGGCTGACGAATAAACCGGTGTGGTTTAAGGGCTATGGGTCATCCATAGATGCCTTTTACTTAGGTGACAGGGATCTCCTGGATGGCCAATTGAAGCAAGCTGCAAAAAGGGCATATGATATGGCAGGTGTGAACAATCCCAAAAAAGAGATTGATGTGGCTGAAATATGCGAGCCGTATGCCTTCCAGGAACTCTTATGGTATGAGGACCTTGGTTTTTGTGCCCCTGGTGAAGGCGGAAAGTTGATAGATAGTGCTGCTACCGATATGGATGGTGATATACCTGTGAACCCATCAGGGGGTGTTCTTGCAACAAACCCCTATGTTTCAAGGGGCCTGTATCGGCTAGCCGAGGCATTCTTGCAGGTTAGGGGTGAGGCCGGCCAGAGACAGGTAGATAAGAAAGTAAATACAGCACTGGCCCATGGGACCCATGGTTTTGCAGGACAATGTCATGCCGTGGCCATTATAGGTAATTAGGAGGTGATATTATGGGAAGATCAGTAGCTATTATAGGATCAGGCCAGACAAAGCATGGAAGAAGATTTGATGTCACATATCCCGAGTTGGTAAAAGAGGCGGTTGACAGGGTATTTGATAGTACCGGGATATCTCCTGAAGATATTGATGGTGTTGTCTCCGGGACCATGCCATCTATGATGGAAGGCGTTGCACTCACCCACTTTTATTTTGCTGATGTCCTTCGTTCTGTGGGAAAACCTATTTTAAAGACAGAGACATGTGGCTCTACCGGTGTCTCACTCGCTATTACAGGCTATTATTGGGTCGCGTCCGGCATGGCTGATCTAGTGCTTGTGGTAGGTTCTGAAAAGATGAATGAAGGCGATTCTCAGGCAACAATGACCACGGTAGTCGAGCCGTTCTATCAGAGGTATTTTATTTCCGGTGCGCCAGGGATATTCTCCATGCAGTCCCAGGAGTGGTCGGTGAGGTTTGGCATACCTGAAGAAAGGGTAAGGGCTGCTGCCACCAAGCTATCCATAGACCACCACAATGATGCCTTTGACAACCCCTATGCACATATCAAGAAGAAGCTTACCGAGGAAGAGGTGAACAATGCACGGATTATCACCTACCCTGTAAGATTGTGGGACGTATGCCCGAACTCTGATGGGGCTTGCGCCACGATATTCGCTTCCGAAGAAAAGGCAAAGAAGATAGGCAAGAAGGCAGCATGGATCAAGGGTGTGGGCTATTCCGGAGAGGAGTACTGGTTTGGTGATAGTGACAAGGTTGTGTGGCAGTGCGCCATTGATGCGGCGAAACAGGCGTATGACATGGCAGGCATAAAGGACCCGAGGAAGGAATTAGACGTGGCTGAGGTGTATAATCCGTTTACCTTCCAGGAGTTATTATTTTATGAATGTTTTGGTTTTTGTGATTTTGGTATGGCCTGTGATGAGACCTTAAAAGGCACTTTTGCGAAGGGGGGAGAACTCCCATGTGATCCCTCAGGCGGGACCCTGTGTACGAATCCAATAGGAGCAACAGGGCTCAACAGGGTGGCCGAGGCTGCATTGCAGGTAACAAATCAGGCAGGAGAGCGTCAGGTACCTGGAGCGAAGTTGGGCCTGGCCCATGCAATGGGTGGTGTCGACCAGTATAATGGAGTGATGATCCTTGGCTCCAAACTTTAGGAGGTTGGTTATGGCAAAAGAGTATAACACATTAAAAAACGTGATTGAACTTCCACACAAGTATGCAGCAGGTCCTGCATGGACAAGGTTTTATGATGGACTAAAACAAGAAAAGATATATGGAACAAGGTGTCGAAAATGCAAAAAGGTGTTTGTCCCTGCAAGGTCATATTGCCCTGCCTGCCAGGTTAATACAGATGAATGGGTTGAGGTTTCTCAGGAGGGCAAGGTAATATCATGGGCGTTATCTGTAAGCCATGAATTTTTTGGTATGCCAATAAGCCCGCCTTTTATTACAGCCCTTATCAGGCTCGATGATACAGATTGCGATTTCCTACACTTTATCGGTGGCATCGATTTAAGTGATGCCAAAAGGGTCAAAAATATGATCAAGCCGGGGCTGAAGGTTAGAGCGGTCTGGAATGAAGAGAAGAAAGGCCACATGATGGATATCAAGCATTTTGCCCCTGTATCCGGGTAGGCTCAGATGGCTTTAAGTGGGAGGTGAGATTATGGGAAAAAAGTCGGAATATGATATCTTAACAGACAAGGTTGCAATACCGTATGAAATAGCGGCAGGTCCTACATGGACCCGCTTTTTTGAAGGCTTTAGGCAAGAGAAGATATATGGAACAAGGTGTCGAAAATGTAAGAGAGTGCTGGTGCCTGCAAGGTCGTTTTGTCCAAGGTGTTTTGTAGACACAGATGAATGGATCGAGATTTCACAGGAAGGCTCAATTGTCTCATGGGCGCTTACAGAGTATGAATACTATGGGATGCCGACAAAACCACCATTTATTGGTGCACTCATCAGGCTCGACGGCACGGATTCCAATTTTTTACACTTAATCGGTGGCTTTGACCTTAGCGACCCGGAATTTGTGAGAAAGACTGTAAAGAATGGCATGAAGGTAAGGGCGGTTTGGAATAAAGAAAAAAAAGGCCATATAATGGATATCAAGTATTTTGAACCAGTAAAATAAAAGCAATCAGTTTACAGGTATCAGGGGACAGGAGTCAGTGAGAGTAAATGAGTTTTTTTGATTATCGATATTTAGAAGTCAGTAAAGCCTATGGTGGATAAAACATTTTCGAATATCTTTGGAAAATGATGTCTGAGAGACGATCCCTGTGAACAATTTACAAATAAAATAGAGCCAGGAGGCTACGATGGATTTTGCTTTTAGTGATGAACAAAAGATGTTTAGGGATACCATTTACCGGTATGGTAAGGAAGAGATTGCACCACTTTGTGAGGAGGCTGACCTAAAGGGTGAGTTTAGTCATGAGATCTGGAATAAAATGGCTGAAATGGGTGTTTTGGGGCTTCCTTTTCCTGAGGAATTAGGTGGTCAGGGTGCTGATATCGTGATGTGTTGTATTGCAGGCGAAGCCCTGGGTCATGCAGGTGTAGACGGTGGAAGCCTCCTTGCATGGGGGGCTCATACATATCTTTGCGCCTGCAACATCTTCAATTTTGGCACAGAGGAACAGAAGAAGAAGTATGTTCCAAAACTTGCATCAGGTGAGTGGATAGGATGTATGGGGCTTACCGAACCCGGGTCCGGATCAGATGCGGCATCTATAAGGACAACAGCCGTGAAAAAAGGTGATAAGTATATTTTAAACGGATCGAAGACCTTTATCACAAATGCCCCGGTTGCAGAGGTTGCAGTTGTATTTGCTACCCTGGATAGATCAAAAAGACATGAGGGGATTACTGCGTTCATTATAGAGAAGGATTTCCCGGGTTTTTCAACCGGTAAGCCTTTCCACAAGATGGGGTGCAAGGTATCAGCTACCTCAGAGGTATTCTTTGAGGACTGCGAAGTCCCGGAAGAGAACCTCCTTGGCGAAGAGTGCGGAGGGTGGCAGATAGGGCTTTCCGGTGTTGAATGGGACAGGTCTACATTGCTTTCGCCTTTTCTCGGCGCATCAATATACAGCCTTGAGTTATGTGCGAAATATGCAAATGAGAGGCATCAGTTTAACCGACCAATCGGAAAGTTTCAGGCCGTGCAGCATAGGATTGCTGATATGAAAGTATTTGCAGAGGCCGTAAAGCTTGCCATATACAGAGTGGCATCAGCAAAGGATAATGGTGTGATGCTAAATCCTTTGCAGGCGGCTGTAAACAAGGTTTATGCAGGGGATGAAGGATTCAGGATGGCATCTGATGCTGTTCAGATATTTGGTGGGTACGGGTTTATGCATGAATATCCGGTGGAAAGGAATTTCCGTGATGCAAAGTTAGGGGCCATAGGGGGTGGTACCTCCGACATCATGCGGATGATAGTATCCAGGATTATGTTAATGTAATAAAAGGTTATAGGAGTGTAGATATGGATTATGAACTGACAAATGATCAAAAAGAGTTGCAGCAGGATATGGCAAGGTTTTGCAAAGAAGAGATCGCACCTAAGGCAAAGGTGCTTGATGAGAGCCCAAGTGACAAGATAGGTGCGATCATAAAGGAAAATTTAAAGAAACTTGCCAAGGTCAATTATTTAGGATTAGGCATAGAGGTGCGTTATGGGGGCAGTGATCTGGATCTGGTGAGTCAATGTATAGCAGGTGAGGAGGTAGCTAAGGCCTGCGCGTCGACCTTTCTTTCCGCCTGGTCAAGTGCGTATATGTTTGGTGCCATGCTAAACCTGTTTGGCGCTGATGAGCAGAAAGGCAGATATCTTCCCGGGGTGGTAAAGGCGGATGTTATTGGTGCCCTGGCATATACAGAACCGGATGCAGGTGTGGATATAGCCGGGATCAAGACTATAGCAGAAAAAAAGGGTGATAAGTGGGTCATAAACGGCACAAAGGATCTGGTTACTAATGCCCCTATTGCAGATGTGTTTTTAGTGCTTGCTTATACCAACACCGATGCTGAAAGCGGCTCCGGTATGACGGTATTTATCATAGATAAAGATACAAAGGGGATTAGTGTTGGGAAACCTATTGAGACTATGGGGCTTAGAGGTGCTCCTATAGCTGGGATAAATATTGATAACTGCGAGGTTTCCGATGATAGTATACTTGGTGGTGAGACAGGCAAAGGCCTTAGTCAGATTGAGCGGATCTTTGAGAATGGAAAGATCGGTATGGCTACTATGGCTGTTGGTATCGGCATGGCCTGTACGGAAGGAGCGACTCAATACGCCAAGGACAGAAAGGCCTTTGGGAGGCAGATAGGCAAATTTCAGGAAGTTGGTTTCAAATTGGCAGACATGTTTACCTATAATGACCTTGGACGGATGTTGACATACAGGGCGGCATGGGGATTTGATAAGGGAGAGAAGGAGGCAAATATCCTGGCGTCATGTGCCAAATTGTTTGCCGGCGAGGCAATAACCAATATTGCAAATTGGTCACTTCATGTCTTTGCCGGGCATGGATATCTGAAAGGTACGGATGTGGAAAGGTTATACAGAGATGCAAGATTTTGTGAGATTGGTTATGGCACATCCGAGATGCAACGTTCTATTATTTCAAAGGATGCCTTAGATAAATTTGCGAGTTAGGGATGTCAAGGAGGTATAAGATATGGATCTAGACAAAAGGTTTATTGGTAAAAAATATGGCCCGCTCATATATGAGGTTGGCAAAGAAAAGATAAAAGAATATGCAAGGGCCATAAAGAATGAGGATCCGCACTACATAGATGATGAATTTGCAAAGAATTCCAAGTATGGCGGGATCATCGCACCCCCCACATTTGCAGTGGTATACGCAGGCATGTTGGCCGAACCATTCTTTAAGGATAAGGAGCTTAATCTTAATTATGCAATGCTTGTGCACGGTGAGCAGGAGTTTGAGTTCTTTGATGTGGTAAGGCCAGGGGATGTGATTACCTCTGAGGGTGAGATAGTGGGCATAGAAAACAAGGAAAAGCTGGACATAGTAACGTTAGAGGGCATAAGCAGGAATCAAGATGGCAGGGATGTATGCAAGGCCACCTTTACATTTGTGATAAGGAAAGGGTAGGGAGATTATTATGTCAGAAAAGGTAATTAAGATTGGGGATACATTCAGTGCAAAAGAAGATGTGGATAAATACAGGACCATATACTATGCAGGGGCATCCGGGGATTTCAACCCCATTCATATAGATCCTGAATTTGGTGAGATGGTAGGTCTTGGCGGGGTGATCCTTCATGGGCTTTGCACATTCGGTTTTGTTGCCAAGGCCATTACCGACTGGACGGGTGATCCTGGTGCTTTGAAGCGCATCAAGTGCAGGTTTGCAAAACCCGTGCATCTTGGCGATACTATAACCACAGAGGCTAAGGTGAGCAGTATAGAGGGAAGCAAGGCAAGCCTTGAGCTTAAGGTGACCGACCAGGAGGGGCAAGAGGTGTTTACCATGACATCCGCAGATGTGGAGCTGTAGCCTGGTACGTATTTGTTGTTTATATGAAAAAGTATCTGTTCATGTACAGGAATCACAGGCCCTGCAAAGAAGATCAAAAAATCTCCCCTCACGCAAAGCCGCAAAGATCGCAAAGAAAAATAAAGAAGTATGATAAAAAAAGAAAGTATCTTTGCGTACTTGGCGTTCTTTGCGTGATAATGTTTTTCATCTTTCGTTGTGAGCGTGGATCGCTCATGTGGGTTTATAGTAAGAGAGATTCTTTTTTTGTGGTATAGGGTCGTGGCATTTGACTAAGGGATGTCATGAATCTATAAATATTTGATAAAGGCAAAAGATCATAAAAAGGAGGTATAGTTATGGCAGGGTTATCTTCATATGAGAAAAATGTGTTACGCAGGGCCAGCGTCGGGGATATGTTGGTCAGGACTACCGCGAGGGTTCCTGACAAGGTCGGGTTTAAGTTTAGGGATAAGTCTTTTACCTATAAACAATTTAATGATGCGGTAAACAGGTGCGCCTATGGGCTTGCCAAGATGGGCATCAAAAAGGGGGACAGGGCAGCTATACAATCCCATAATTGCCATCAGTTTGTAATATATTGGTGGGCGCTTTTAAAGGTGGGCGCTATTATCACGCCGCTGAACTTTATGTTAAAGAGTGGGGAAATAAAGTATATTATTGACCATTCCAAGGCCAAGGTGTTTTTTGTAGAAGACAGTCTGATTAATAATGTTGTTGGTGTCAAAGATGATTTGAAAAGTGTACAGACCTTCGGATATATCAATCTTTCAGAAAGTGAAGTCCCTGAAGGCTGGATGAATATTGAAGATCTATGGTTGGATGAATATCCTGCTGATGAGCCGGAGGTGGAGATTGCATATGATGATCCTGCTGCACTTCTCTATACATCAGGGACAGAGGCTGCCCCAAAGGGTGTGCTTAATTCACACCTGAATTTCTATATGATTGTGATGAGCGCCCTGTACGATCTCAGGGTCGACCACAATGATTCCATAATCGCCGGCATCCCGCTTTTTCATGTAGCAGCCATGTATCTATTCGTTGCAGTTATAGCAGGGGGTGCCTACACTGTAATGGAGTATGCGCCTGATCCAAAGGAAATACTTGAGCTTACACAGAATGAAAAGGTCACAAGATGGGTCTGGCCGCCGGCCCTGTATTCAGGGCTTCCCTTTATGCCTGATTTTGACAAGTATGATCTCAGTTCCCTGAAGATGTGTATCATATTTGGTTCGCTTGCCCCCCCTACAGTCATTGAGAAATGGAAAAAGATTGTTCCAGGTGCAGGGTTTATGAATTATTATGGACAGACAGAGCTGAGCCCTTTAGGGACAACCCTTATGCCTGAAGATTTCGATAAAAAACCAACCTCTATAGGAAAGGCACATATGCCTCTAGACCTAAAGATTTTTGATGTGGATGATAATGAAGCCCCCCCAGGAGAGGTGGGAGAGTTGGTTGCCAGAGGTCCGGCTGTCATGTTGGGCTATTACAAGGAAGAAGAAAAAACAGCCGACACATTCAAGGGTGGATGGCATCATACCGGTGATCTGGCGAAGATGGATGAAGATGGGTTTATATACTTTGTTGACAGGAGAAAGGATATGATAAAGTCTGGTGGGGAAAATGTATCTTCTCAAGAGGTGGAGGCCCTGCTTTTCAAACACCCGGCAGTGGCTGATGCGGCAGTTATAGGAATGCCTGATCCATATTGGTCGGAGGCTGTAACCGCGGCGGTGGTCCGATCTCCCGGTACAGAGGTGAAAGAAGATGAGATAATTGAGTTTTGCAAAAAGGAAATTGCAGGATATAAAGTGCCCAAAAAGGTAGTTTTTGTGGATGCCTTACCAAGAAATCCGAGTGGTAAGATATTAAAGAATGATATAAGAAAGCAGCTTGTGAAGTCCGATGAAGGCAAATAAGGAAGATATAATAATACCTGGTGAAATACCATGGGGAAGCATCTTTACTCCAAGGTCTGTTGCAGTTATAGGCAAGGCCTCCCTGGGAAAGGGAGGTTGGCTTTTTTTAAGGGCCCTTAAAGAGTTTGATTATAAAGGGGATATGTACTGTGTGGATGAAGATGGGCCTGGTAAATTTGATGTAAAATGGGTACCTCATGTGGAGGATCTCCCATGGGGGATTGAATATGCAATCGTATGCGTGAAGGCAAAGGGCGTCCCTGATGTATTAAGGGGACTGGCTGAAAAGGGTGTTAAGGTAGCACATATATTCTCCTCAGGGTTTGCAGAGTTAAATACAATAGAGGGTAAATCTCTCCAGAAAGAGATATCTGATATCACCATAAGCACTGGAATCAGGATAATAGGACCTAATTGTGTAGGTCCATTTTGTCCTAAAGGTGGTATAGCGCCCACGCCTGGGATATTTCCAGGCGTTTGCGGCAATGTAGGCTTTATCAGTCAGAGTGGTAGTATTACGCAATCCCTTATATGGAGTGGGTATACATATGGATTCTATATGTCCAAGGCAATAAGTGTTGGTAACTGTGTAGATCTGGATGTAGAGGACTTTATGCAACATATGGTATCTGAGGCGGATATTGATGTTTTGGCGGCATATCTTGAGGGATTAGATGACTTCAGGCGGTTTTTTGATGTGGTGAGCGCCACCACCCCAAAGAAGCCGGTAATATTACTCAAAACAGGCAAGACAACACCAGGGCTGGCTGCAATAGGATCGCATACTGCATCTCTTTCGGGTGACGGAATAATATGGGATCATGTCATGAGGCAAGCTGGTGCTATCTTAGTGGATACATATGAAGAACTTGTTCATACTATTCAGGCCTTTGCCAAGGCAGGTCCGGTTTCAGGCCCTAGAATTGGGCTTATGAACAGGGGCGGAGGAGAAGGGATTATAGCAGCGGATTATCTAAGTATGCTGGGGTTTGAGATCCCTGAATATTCTAAAGACACCCAGGCTAAATTAGGTCGGTATCTGCCTTCATCAGGCACCTCTGTGGCCAACCCTCTAGACTTTGCAGCTGTTGGCGGCTTTCCTAATGTATTTGGGAAAATATTAGAGATTGCAGCGTCTGATAAAGATATCGATGTAATATTATATCAGCATCATGTAGAGTTCTGTACGCTTTTCGGCGGTGAAGAATTCAATAAAGGGCTGTTAGATGCGCTAATTGATGCATCTACTCATATTGATAAGCCTGTATTTGTAATAGCACCGCTCTATTATTCATATGATGTGTGGTATAGAACAATTAAGTGTCTTAATCAGGCCGGCATCCCGGTGTTTCCTACCCTTGAGTCGGGGGCAAAGGCACTGCTTTATATGGTAGAATATTATACAAAAAGGGGAACCAAGCTCGCTTAAGGTTTAAATATTTAGCATTAATTACGTACATCTAAACTATATCATCTGATACTAAGTTGTAATCAAGTCATTCCGATAAGTACTTGATTGAATGCAACTTGGTCTGAAAAGGTTAATCTTCTTGTATAATTATTCCGAGCTGTAATATATTATGAGTATGCCGAAGATTGTATATATCCCCATAATAGTAATTGTAAGTATTATAATCTTTCTGCCTTCTGCGGGCTTCTGTGACAAGATCCACAAGGTAAGGCGAGGAGAGACGCTTGCCGGAATTGCTAATATTTATTTTCCTTATACTGCTGCATATACAAAAGATGAGTTGATAAGAGATATAAAGGAGATGAATGGGATCGAACTTGAGCATATCAATATTGGTCAGCAGTTAAGAATACCTGTTATAAGGGATGCACCTGTTCGTGCAAGGAGCGTCAGGAAGCCGAAGGCCTTTGTTGCAAAGGGTGTGTATATAAATAAAGGCGTTGCCGGATCGCGTGAGCTTTTTTCCATAGTAAACGAATTCAGCATATATGGGGCAAATACTATTGTATTTGATGCCAAGGATGCATGGGGGGGGCTATCTTATAAGAGTTTAATACCTCGTAGATTCTCTCCATGTGCCAGATCATTTAATACCATAGAAGATATATCGAAATTGATACACTATATGCATTGCATGGATATACATGTAGTGGCAAGAGTCTGTGCATTTAAGGATATAGCTATGTCAAGTTCGATGCACCATTGGCGAATACAAAATGGCTGGCTTAATCCAGCTGATCCGGAAGTGCAGGACTATATCCTTGCCATTCTAAGGGAATTGGCAGACTTAGGGGTGGACGAGATTCAGCTGGATTATCTTAGATATCCGGCTGACGGGACTATCTCTACTTCTTCTGGTGACAAGACCAGGGTTGATATAATCACTGAATTTTTAAAGAGAATAAAAGGAGAGCTTTCTCCAAGGGGGGTGCTGCTCTCTATGGATATATTCGGAATCGTCATATGGGCTCGTGATGAAGATGTGTGTGCGCTTGGCCAGGACATATCAAGGATGAGTCCATACCTGGATATTATTTCCCCTATGCTCTATCCGTCGCATTTTGAGGAAAATTTCGCCGGCATAGAAAATCCAGCTGACAGGCCGTATCTGTTTGTGAGTAGCGGCATAAAGAGACTAAAGACTATGGTAGGAGATGATGTAATCATAAGGCCGTGGCTGCAGGCGTTTCCTTTGAGGGTGAGATTGGGGTTTGGTCCTGAATTTATTCAGACGCAGATAAAGGCTGCTCATGACTGGGGTGCCAAGGGGTGGCTGTTATGGAGCCCCGGAAATTATTACAAGGATGCATATATGGCTATGGAAAATATATCGAGATGTAAGGGCTTGGATATTTCAAGTATGGACAAAGATGATATGCATATTGGCGGAAGCGCATGGGAATCGAACCCACCCGGGACGCTCGACGCACCCCACTCCGGATTTGAAGTCCGGGGGACCCACCAGGATCCGTCCGCTTCCGAGGGGGTATATAGCATAGATGATATGGATGTTAAATAAGGAATTTGGGAGGGCAGGGCGTGAAGATAGTCGATAGTCGTCAGTCAAGAAATAGTCGAGAGTCAATGGGACAGTCGAGAGTCAATGGGACAGTCGAGAGTTGTGAGTCGAGAACCGATGGGGCAGTCGAGAGTCGATAGTCGATGGG
>JAYEFR010000239.1:0-1598 GCA_034716155.1 Thermodesulfobacteriota bacterium | reverse complement strand
AGAGTGAGTCAGACCTCTCTACCGACGAAGGGATCAAGATATCAGTGATACCAAAAGATGCATAAAGGATGGGCTCCCAGGCCAAAGCCACCATAAGGGAGACACCAATAAATTTAATACCCAGGGCATCTGTGTAGTAGTACCGCCCGAAGACAAGCCCGAAGTTGACCCCTAGGGCTTCAGCAGTAAAGGCTATGATATATGCCAGGGCAAGCGCCAGCAAGCTACGTCCCCACCCTTTGGTAAGGACAGAGTTCCAGAGGACAAAGGCCGTGAGTACTACAAAGGTCATCAGCAACCATTTAGGAGACATCATCATGGGTACCAAATCGATTGGCAGGAAAGCATTGATCGAAAGCGCGACCACTCCTATGACTGTCAAAATTATCATAAGAATAAAGGCCCATTTACCTATATTACTGTCATTCATAATTCCTCCTTCCCATGCATGGTTATTATGCCTTTTTAGCTATTCCTCTAAACTTGTCTTCCATGCATAGATAAACTTTTTTTGTTGTAGCATTTAATGATCTATAAAATCATAACTCACCCGAGTCTATATTTCTGTTACCAACCCAGCGGTATTTGAGTTACATGATTAACGCCCATCAAGGAGAGTAATTTTCCAATAACCACTAACCATAAAAAAAGGAATGTCATAACACAAAAAGCAGCGCTAATGCATATCAAGAGAAAACTGTTCGTTGCCTTGGCTCGTCCCCATCTTTTCTCCATTTGCGGTAATTTTTCCCATAATATGACAAACAAAAAGATCAGCAGGAACCAGCCCATAAAATTGTAAAGGGGGATGCCGAAGATAAGAAGAAAGTCTGCCTTGCCCCACACCCAGTTCATGATCTCTGGCGAAGTTGCTATCGGGTCCATCCACAAATCGATTCCCATGGCAGTGAGACCACCTGCGGCAGCTCGCCATAAAAGGCTCTTCTTTGTAAAGACCTTACCGGCAGTCAAAACGCAGGTATAAGCAATGAAAAACCATCCAATACAAGCGTTGACAGGGGTCTCAATAAACCAGAGCCCCCCCTTGGTAAACCAATAGGACCCGAAAGCTACATAGGCAAACCTTTTATCGAATTCAGGATTTGGAGACGCATAATCGATCTTAGACATTTTTTGCCCCCCTATAATATAACACAGCATATCCAGACCAAGAAAGATTGATCAATCAATCACATTGCCTAAATATACAAGTGAGAAATGTTTGTCAAGAAAAAACTCTCAATTGTTATAACCATTCAGTTACAAAGGCACAAAGTAAAGACCTTAATAGTACAATATCTTAAGGAAACTTCTCACCTCTGGTGTATTAGCCCTGCACTTATGGGCGGCTTATAAAGCCTTACTAATCTCTTGTTCCTTTGTGCCTTAAATCTTCGTGCTTCCCTGAAAGGTTACTAGCTATAGATTATATTAGTTGACAAATCACATCTCAATACTTATATTCTTTAAATATAAATTTTTATTAAAGCGTGTATTCACAACTAAAGGAGGAAATCTTATGGGGGAAAATTTCAAGGCATGGCCTAAGGACTGGCCAAAGAATCTTAACTATCCAGAGATGCCGATCTATGACTTTT
>JAYEFR010000238.1:0-1609 GCA_034716155.1 Thermodesulfobacteriota bacterium | reverse complement strand
GGCCTGGAACCGGCCTTGACTGCTCCTGTCATGAAGGAATCCATTTCTGGAATGATCTTTTCATATACGAGATTATTGATCCTGAAACCCTTAAGCCTGTTCCGGATGGTGAAGAGGGTGAGCTTGTGATAACCAGCCTTAAAAAAGAGGCAAGCCCTCTTATTCGCTATAGAACCCATGATATTACCAGGATTATTCCAGGGGAATGCAGTTGCGGTCTTTCTTTTCCAAGGCATGGGAGAATTATGGGAAGAAGCGATGATATGTTTATTTATAGGGCTGTGAATATTTACCCAAGTCACATTGATCTTATCCTGAGCAGCATTGACAAGGTGGGAAGCGAATATCAGATTCATCTTGATCATCAGGAGAATGGAAGGGACATGATGACCATAAGGGTTGAAAGAGGGGAGGGGGTTTTATCTGATGATGACAAAGCCCTGGCAGATACAATATCAAATAAGATCAGAAAGCAGCTTCTTGTGAGGGCTGATGTTGAGATTGCAGCATACAATGAGCTTCCCAGGACCCAGAAAAAAAGTCAGCGAGTCTTTGACTATAGAAATAGAGATTGAAATACTTTTAATTTATTTTACAAAAGGAGATGATTATGAAGAGATTATCGCTTTTTACACTAACAACTGTAGTGGCTGTAATGTTTGTTCTGCCGGGTTTTCAGGCAGATGTTCAGGCAAAGTCAATAAGTCTCAATTATGCAAATTTCCCGCCTGCACCCACATTCCCGTGTGTTCAGATGGAAAGATGGAAAAATGAGGTTGAAAAACGGACAAACGGAAAAGTAATAATAAACACATTCCCGGGAGGAACTCTTCTTGGAGCCAAAGGGATGATGGATGGTATCATTGCAGGTCAGGCAGATATAGGCTGCCTGTGCATGGCGTATCAGCCCGGACGTTTCATGGTGACCAATGCTGTAAGCCTTCCTGTGGGAATTTCTGATTCAGCAACAGGAAGCCTTGTACTTCTTGATCTTTACAGGAAATATAAGCCGGCCTCCTTTGATAAGGTCAAGGTTCTTACGATGTTTACCACGGCTCCGGCAAACATAATGTGTAAAACCCCTGTGAGAACCCTTGAAGACATTAAAGGAATGGATTTGAGAGCATCCGGCGGCGCTGCAGAGATTCTGAAGGCCTGGGGCGCAAACCAGATAGGCATGCCTATGTCTGCAACTCCCGAAGCTCTTCAAAAAGGTGTTGTCCAGGGTCTTTTCTCTTCTCTGGAGGTGATGAAGGATCTCAAATTTGCTGAAGACTGTAAATATGTGACCGTAACAAATACTGTTGTCTATCCTTTTGCAGTTGTCATGAATAAGGACAAATGGAACTCTTTGCCTGAAGATATTAAAAAAGTTATGGAAGAATTGGCCGTGGAACAGGCTCAGTGGACAGGAAACTACATGGACTCTCATGTTGATGAAGCTGTAGCATGGTCAAAAAAGACCCACAAAGTTGAGTTTATTGAGCTTGATGAAAAAAGCATTGTAAAGTGGAAGTCTGTACTTTCTCCCATTGTTAATAAATGGATAAAGAAAGCTGAAGAAAAAGGCCTGGACGGCAAAGGCATAGTTAGCGACATCTATGATATG
>JAYEFR010000237.1:0-8256 GCA_034716155.1 Thermodesulfobacteriota bacterium | reverse complement strand
TAATCAAGGTCTAACAAACAAAGACATCCATCAGGTTTCAAGTTAGCCGTTAAATTTCTGACGATAGCAGGACTTTCCAGAAGAAAATACTCCAGTATAAATTTAGCCCAGATAATATCAAACTGTCCCAGGTCATCCAAGGGCTGAGTGAAATCACGTACCTGAAAATCGATACCTGGTGTCTTACCAAAGTGCTCTTTGGCATAGCTGATTCTTTCTTCTGAATAATCAATTCCTACCAGTTCTCCATCTGGCTGGACCATCTTATGGAGAATAGAGGATGTCTTCCCGGATCCGCACCCAGCATCCAATACCCGAAGTCCAGGTTTTACGCCGCACCAGATGGCCTGTCTGCGGACTGCTTCCGGATCTGTTTTAATATCAAGCCGTTTAGACTCTTCTGAATTTTCCATTAGATAAGAATGAGATAGCGTCATCGTGGTTGCCCCTAATTTCTAGTATTTTTAGTATAATAGAGTAACAAGCGCCCTATAGCAAGGGGAAAAATCAGAAGGTGTCTTGTTTGAAGGGAGTATTTATGACTTATGTGTATTATAAATTTTGATGGAATCGTAAGAAGTTCATTATACCCCGCCGGAATCCAGTCTTTTCAAGTAGTTACAGATCATCTGGACTCCTACCGGGCTTGATCCGGGATCTACCGGAGTGACGACTTTTTGTGAGTTTATTACACTTATGGTGGAATGGTACCCTCTGGAGGTCATAGTTCCATTTCCCCTTTACATTGGACTCTCTTTTCCTTATATTTCCGTAGAAGTAGAGTTGCTATCTAAAATCTTGAAACAAGGAGGTCTGTAATGAGATGGTCAAAAAAATGGTCCTTTTTACTCCTAATCGTTCTAATCGTTGTTATTAGCTTCGCTGGCTGTTCTTTCCTGAACAAGTATCAGAGTAAGGGGAGCTTGAGCCTTTCTGGTCTGAAAGATTCGGTTACAGTCTTACGCGATGAAAAGGGTATGGCATATATCTATGCCCGGGACATCTATGATGCCACAATGGCCCAGGGCTTTGTTACCGCCCAGGACAGGCTGTTTCAGATGGAACTCACCCGGCTTTTCGCAGAAGGGAGGATCTCCGAGCTTGTGGGAGAGAAGGGAAAGTCAATTGACATAAGAATGAGGACGATCGGGCTTTATCGTAATGCAGAAAGGCAGGCAAAGATACTGGACGCTAATACCAGGGGCTTGTTTCAGGCATATCTGGACGGGGTAAATACATATATAAAGACCCGCTCAGATACCTATCCTCTTGAGTTTAAGCTTGCCGGCATCAAGCCTGAGCCATGGACTATTGCAGACTCGCTCGCCATCATGTACTATATGGGTTGGGATAGCGCAGCCAACATTCATACCGAGATAATGGCCCAGATGCTGGTTGAAAAGTTGGGGCTGGACAAGGCCGGAGAGATCTTTCCGATCAATATAAACCCTGACGACCTTTCTCATGAAAGCTATAAGCCCAAAGCTACAGCTCACAGGATCGCGGGGCTGCCCCTCGCATCTGACAAGAAAATCATGTCATATTTTAAAAACGGGTCTCTTTCCCTGGGGAGCAATAACTGGGCTGTGGGTCCGCAATTCTCACCAAGCGGCAAGCCCATTGTGGCAAATGACCCTCATCTCGATGCCAGGATCTTACCGGGTCCATGGTATCCAAGCTGTATCATCACCCCTGATTTCAGGGCAGTCGGTGTAATGATACCTGGCATTCCCGGGATGGTTGCCGGCAGGACCGATTGTATCGCCATTGGAATAACCAATGCCTATGGAGATGCGCAGGACCTCTATGTTGAGACCGTAGATCCCAATGACCCTGATAGATATCTGGAGGGTGAGAGCTCATTACCATTTGAGGTGATCGAAGAGACGCTTAGAATCAAAGATAAACATGCACCTGAAGGGTACAGGGAAGAAAAGGTGAAGATCAGGCTTACAAAAAGAGGGTCTGTTATATCCGGTGTGCTACCAGGGCTTAAGACCGATAAGGTGATTACCATGCGCTGGGCGCCTTTTGAAACCATGGAACCTTCATTTGGTCTTGATCAGGTGCTGACGGCCAGGTCAGCCCAGGATGTTCGTGAGGCACTAAGCCATCTTAATGTAATTATGCTCAACTTTGTCTTTGCTGATACAAAGGGAAATTTTGGGTGGCAGACGACAGGCAAGCTCCCTATCCGCTCACGAGGAAATGGGACCGTACCCTATGTTGTGAAGGATGGCAAAGACAACTGGTCTGGCTGGATCCCATATGATGATATGCCCTATCTATATAACCCGGAAAAGGGATGGGTCGGCACATGCAATCATAAGACCGTGAAAGAGGATTACCCCTATTATTACTCGTCCTATTTTGCGCCATCCTATCGCTACCAGAGGCTCAAGCAGCTTTTTTCCAGCCCCGGGATGAAGTCAGTGGATGACAACCTTAAGTTCCAGAGGGATACCATGAATCTCATGGCAAAAGAGATAGCCCCTGTCGTGGCCAAAGTGCTTACCTTCCATGAGGACACAAGGGAACTGGGTCAAATCCTTTCCCAGTGGGATTACACCGATGATCCGGACAAGGCCGCTCCTACCGTATTTCAGGCTATATACCGTAAATTTGCTTTTATGGTGTTTCAGGATGAATTAGGGGAAGATCTGGCAAAAACCATGCTGGGAGAGTGGTACTTCTGGGAGGAAAGGCTGGAGAAGATGGTGTTGGAAGGCACATCGCCCTGGTTTGATAATGTTGAGACCAAAGACAGGGTAGAAACCATGGATGATCTCTTCTATCAGGCAGCCCTGGGTGCGGCAGAAGAGCTTGGGGGCTGCCTTGGTAAAAACCCCAGTAAATGGATATGGGGGAAGGTGCACCAGGTAGAATTTGTAAGCCCTATCAGACGGGAAGGGTTTGGGAAGGGGCTGGTAGGTGGAGGATCACATCCCGCACCCGGCTCCGGAGAGACACTCTGCCGTGGCTGGTATGAGTTTAATGATCCATTTGGCGTAACCCATTTCGCTTCTTTGCGGATGGTAGCTGACCTGGGCGATAAAGACAAGGTCCTGGCCGTTTTGCCAGGTGGCGTCTCTGGCCGTGTATTCAACCCGCATACAAAGGATCAGATCAAGGCCTACCTGCGGGGCGGCAAGGTTTATTGGTGGTTTAGCGATAAGGCCATACAGGAACATTGTAAGACTACCCTTATGCTGAACCCTCAATGAAAATGAGAGCAACTGACATTTTGCAAGGCTAGGCAGCTAACCTGTTGGGGAGCCGGCCCCTTTTTTGCTCTGCTCACAGATGGGGTTTGCCCTCGGGAATTGCCTCGAGCACAGTTGTTATAAAGGTCAAGACCTTGGCTGTATCAGGCGAGTCAGTGAGTCCGAGCCGCACCACCACAATGTTTCTGGAAGGGATGATAACAACAATCTGCCCCTGATGGCCCCGTGGGCAGTACGTGTCATGGGGGAGCCAGGGCATTATCTTTCCATCGGTATTCAGCCAGAACAAGGCCCCATATTCTGGAGCGTCAGGCGTGGGTCTTCTGGTATATGCCACCCAGCCCTCGGGGAGTATCCTTTCTCCTTCCCAGATGCCGTTATTAAGGTAGAGAAGTCCGAATCTGGCCCAGTCCCTGGCAGTTGCATACATATAAGATGATCCCACAAATGTCCCGGATGCATCCGGCTCAATTATTGCGCTACTCATACCAATCTTATCAAAGAGTGCCCTGCGTGGAAAGCCAAAGTAGTCTGCATTGGCGCCTTCAACTGTGTGCCGGATGATTCGAGATACTATATTGGCAGTGCCGCTGGAATAATACCATTTTGTCCCGGGCTCGGCTTCAAGCCCTTTGCCGGCGGTAAAGGCAGCCATGTCACCATTCTCAAAGAGCATAACATTACAATCCGAGTTGATATTTTCTTCGTATTCCTCAATAAATTTGAGGCCGCTTGTCATGTGAAGCAGGTGATCCAGTGTTATCTCTGCCCTTGGATCACCAGGTGATTTCCACTCTGGTACAGGGGCTGGGTCGTCAACAGACAACTTCCCCTCAGCCACCAGGATGCCGGCAAGTGCGTTTGTAATGCTCTTGGTCATTGACCACCCGAGAAGGGGTGTATCCTTGGAGAAGCCAGGCGCATAGCGTTCCGCTATGATACGGCCGTCATACACCACGACTACGGCCCTCGTTTTTTGGAGCATATCCGGGTCAGGCTCTGAGAATGCCTCATCCAGTGCCTTTCCGATCTTTTCCATATCTATCCCCGGCGGGAGGTCCTCTCCTGATACGAGATTCCCTGCGGGCCATGGGGAATCCTTTGAGATATGTAATGGAGGGGGTGAATATTCTTTGCTTTGTTTTCGGATCTGATCTTCCGTGAAACCAACAACCAGCGTACATCCCAGGCCCTTGCGGAAGATTGCCTTGCGTTTGAACAAGCCCAGGAGGGAAGCTGTAACAGACTTGTCCTCGCGGTTTACCTTGGCGCCAATCATATATCCCTTTGTTATGGCCAGATCCTCGTTCAGAACGGCATCCGGGTTCCTGTCAGAGACAAATACGCCCGAGCAGAGGACCTTGGCTGTATATCCGGTCCCTATAGGGCCTGCCTGGTGCAGGGAATAACCCATGTACCCTATTAAAAGGGCCGCGATAATGACTACTACCCACAGGATTTTTTTGGTTATTGATTTCATCTTTCCCTCCCTTAATCTTTATATCAGGGCTTAACCCGCTCAAAGAAGTCAACCATACTCATAAGGCCTGCAGCCCTGATTGATTGCAAATACAAGCCACCTTTTCAAGAGCTTTGTGTATCGCGCCAGTGTGGCAAAGATGTTAAAAACCTGCCCATTGTTCCTCTCTGCTATGTGCTAGGAGTTCCAGCATAGACCGGGCCTCGCCATCTGTCTCGGACATACCCACAGGCTCAATCCTGGGTTTTAAAAGCCGCTTTGGTTTCATGCTCGCCCTTTCTACCTAGGCATTATCTTGCAGAAAACCAGTCTTTGTCAATAAGAAACAATCTCTTCTTCCCATTATCTTCAAATAAGACCTTTGCACAATTGCTTTCATATTCTGCATTGTTGATTGACAATATTTTTTTAGCCTTGCCTTCTACCTCGCCAGCCAACAATCCCTGACCAGGAGTCTGCCTGTCATTGCGAGGAGGTTTTTAGGCCGACGTGGCAATCCCATTGGTTGCAGGCACTTTGAGATTGCTTCGCTAAAGCTCGCAATGACAATATGGGTATTATGCAAAGGGCTTCAACTTCATAATAGGGGTGCCATCTTTATTCTGTATCCTATAGCGAAATTTATTGATCCTGGCATGATAATCAAATATAATTTATGTAGTGAAGTGATAAAATATTTTGGTGAATAATCAAAAAAGGAGGTAAAACAGGTATGATCAAACAATCAGTTTGGATGTTAACAGCATGTATTGTTATACTTCTACTTAGTGCCTGTGCAACCACAAAGCCACCTGAAAAGCTTGTGGTAGGATCAGAGGCGAACCTTTTAAAACACTCTCAGGAATTCAAAAAAGGGGTGATCGAGGTCGCCGACGGAGTGTATGTAGCCATAGGCTTCGGGCTTGCAAACTCAGAGCTTATTGTGGGCACAGATGGTGTAATAATCATTGATACGATGGAGTCTGAGGAAGCGGCCATCCCGGTAAAGGAGGCATTCAGCCGTATTACGGGAAAGCCGGTCAAGGCTATAATATACACCCATTACCATTCAGACCATACCTTCGGAGCCACGGTTATGAAAGGAGATGACAACCCTGACATCTATTCCTATGTAACCACGCGTAAATATCTGGAGCGGATTGTAACCATCACCCGTGATATCACATACAAACGTGCAATGAGGATGTTTGGCAATTTTTTGCCGGAAGGCGGGGTGATCAACGACGGGATAGGGCCCTTCCTCAAGTATGATAAGGACAAGACAGTAGGGCTCCTTCTCCCCACAAAGACCTTCAGTGGAGATGCGATTGATCTCAATATAGCGGGTGTAAAGATCAAGCTCGTCCATGCGCCTGGGGAGACGAATGATCAGATTTTTGTATGGCTGCCCGAGAAAAATGTCTTATTCTGTGCAGACAATTTCTACAAGTCGTTTCCGAATCTCTATACCATCCGGGGGACTGCGCCTCGGGACGTAATGGATTGGGTACATAGCCTGGACAAGATGCGCTCACTTCGCGCTGAATACCTGATACCATCCCATACAAGGCCTATTGTTGGTGCCGAAAAGATATACGAAACCCTGACAAACTATCGTGATGCGATTCAGTTCGTCCATGACCAGACAATCAGGGGCATGAATAAAGGTCTCACCCCTGATGAACTGATCGGGGTGGTGAAGCTTCCACAACATCTGGCAGATAAGCCTTATCTTAAGGAATATTACGGCACTGTTGCCTTTTCGGTAAAGGGAATTTTTGACGGATATCTCGGCTGGTTCGGCGGGAATCCAACAGACCTCAGACCCCTTCCTCCATACGAAGAGGCACAGCATTTCGCATCACTTGCAGGGGGGGCAGACAACCTTTTGGAACACGCCGGAAAGGCCGTTTCCCAAGGTGACTACGAATGGGCGCTGGTCCTCACGGAGAAACTGATTGAGCTGAAGCCGGAAGACAAAGAAGTCAAAGAACTCAGGGCCAGGGCGCTCACCGAGCTTGGAAGCCGTGAGATCAATGCACCTGCCAGAAACTATTATCTCACATCTGCCTTAGAGGCTCAGGGAAGACTTCATATTGGGGGTGTACCTCCGACCAGGAACAAAGATCTGGTGCGCAGGATACCTCTTGAGGCCATATTCAATTCCATGGCAGTAAAGCTTAATCCTCAAAAAAGCATGGGTGTGAACAAGTGCGTGGGATTCAGGTTTCCCGATACCGGCCAGGCCTACACCGTATATGTGCGCTCCTGCGTTGCTGAGATTCAGCCACGCTTCCCAGATAACCCGGATATAATTATAACTGTCGATTCTGATGTGTGGAAGGAGCTTGCAGCAGAGATACGCAATCCAGCCTTAGCCCTTGCCAAAGGAGATATCAAGGTCAAAGGTGGTCTTATAAACCTGGTGAAATTCCTCGATCTCTTTAAGAAGTAATGGGGTCAGATCTTTCATATTGAAAAAACAGTGATACTGTTTTGTCAATATGAAAGATCTGACCCCATTGACACCCCCATTGATACAAACGCACCAGGAATAAATAATCTGTAGAATGGCTTAATAACTGGCTCCCCGGGAGGGACTCGAACCCCCGACCTAGTGGTTAACAGCCACCCGCTCTACCGATTGAGCTACCGAGGAGCATCAATGATTGTCCATATCTATGATTGTTGCATGACCTTGTCAAGTGTTAACTTGCTAGGAGTTGGAGTTAAAAGCTTAGGATACATGCGATAATCCACCAGGAAACATTCAGGCTTCCCGCTCCCGGGTTCCGGATACCTTTTTTGTTGTTTCCGCCTATCTTTGACGGATAACCGAAAGATCATTAGTTACAGGTCTCAATTATCAAATCACATATCCCTTTTATATCATCAAATTTATAGCACGGGATATCTATCTTTATCTCGATATCGCTTATAATGGCTATAAAGTCCCTACCTGGCCCATCTACACACAGGGGACTATTTGTTAATTTAGGATTAAATACCTCTATCTTCTTAAATGGCCCCTGTTTATTTCCCTCCATAATTATTATATCTGCATCTTTTGAGGCGAGATCTATAATATAGTCTGTCTCAGGGCTTTTAAGTTCGTACATGTAAAAGGCATCTGTAGAATACAGGATTATACGATCCGCCCCTTTCTTTGCAAATCTGTGCGTATCTTTTCCTTTCTTATCCAGCATTCCCAAGTGAGAAGAGTGTTTTATTACCGTCACCTTTAAGCCCATTTTTTTGAGTTCATCTATTACATGTTCTATGATGTATGTTTTGCCGCTACCCGACTCTTTAGCTACAAAAGAGATGATGTTCTTGGGATATTTGCTCATGCGAAGATTCTCCTTATTTTCAATAAAGATATATGTAGCATCTTTTTGGGTAGACAGTAAGCTGTAAATCTTCAAGCTTGTTTTTCATTGTATGTAACTACTCACGTAGTCAGGCTGAAGCTGTTTAGGCTGAAGGCTGAAGGTACCCGAAAAACACGCTTGCGGCGCTTTGGCGGAAAAACGGTTCGACTGAGTTCGCCGAAGGCAATATTCCTGCTTTTCC
>JAYEFR010000236.1:0-1626 GCA_034716155.1 Thermodesulfobacteriota bacterium | reverse complement strand
AATTTATAAGTTCCCCCATATCAAAAAATGGATTGGTCTCGATCTGCTGTGCATCCGGGACCACAATAGTGAGCTTAATCATGGACCGGTTGATATGCCTTTTTCTTTTTTGAATAGTAAAATTATGAGAGCTTGCAATCTCAAGGACCCGTCCCCTTGTATCATCTGATATGCCAGGGGCATTATTCAGAACCCTGGATACCGTACTTATCGAGACCCCAGAGAGCCTTGCAATTTCGCCCATGGTATTAATTTTATTACTCACTTAGCTTACAATTTCCTTTCTTATGCTCACCGCCATACATTGTACAATAAACCTCTTTCTGTTTTTTTAAGAGACCGGAACAGCCCCCGCAAAGGGTACAGTAATTGATATCCCCAGGAGATTCCTTCAACTTCCGTGGGAAAAGGGCATCAGCAAGATTTTGCCTTCCGAATCCTGCAAAGTCGGTGTAACCTTTTTCTATATTCTCCTGGGCCCACTTAACTCCATTTTCTTTCCCTGAAGAATATGCAGAGCCTATAATTGCTATATTTGGAAATCTTTCTTTAACAATCTTTGTGTACCTGAAGTGACGAAACATATCAAAATTATTGGCTGAGACCGGCCTTGTTATATGTGGCGTTATTGTTGGAATGCCTGCGGAAATATTGATATAATCCGCTCCCGCATTTACAATACAGGAAAGGATTTCTAAAATATCATCTAATTCCTCTATCACCTCAGCAGGAGATGCGGTTCCGCAACCACCCCTTATCCCTTCATAGATAGAAACTCTCGTTCCAACTATAAAACAGGGTATTTCTTTTTTTATAGTATGAACGGCTGCTGATATAAGCCTTGCCCTGTTCTCAATGCTTCCACCATATTTATCCGCTCTATTATTGAGAGGTCTTAAAAGCTCAGCGCCCAGATATCCGTGACACGCCTTTATATCTACGCCATCTGCTCCTGCCTGCCTTGAAAGAACGGCTGCATCAATAAATTGATCTCCAATCTCATCAAGCTCACTTTCTGATAAAAGCCTGGCCTTAGAATCCTCATCATTGTAGACCTTTACCCTCTCTGAAAAATCACCGCTTGCCCTTCCGGAATGGTTTAATTGAAATAACAAGAGAGCATCTGAATTCTTTCTTTTAAATGCCTCTACCAACTTTTTAAAGCTATCAAGGTTCCTTCTGTTTATAACAAGACCATTTTTCCTGGCAAGATTCTTCTCAGTAATGGAAATTGACTCTACAAACACAACTCCCCATTGACCTTGAGCCAACCTTTGATATCGCTCGATTATTTCAGGACTAATCTTTCCATCAATGGCGCTGTTTGTCTCCATGGCCTGAGCTACAAGACGATTCCGAATCGAAATATCTCCAATAGTATAAGATTGAAAGATATTCGGATATTGTTCATACATATGCAAATACTATTATTTGCATGCAAATTTTGCAAATACTTTTTATATAAACCGACATGTCCGCGGACGGACACACCGAAGGATGAAAATATATGCTGTTTTCTCCCTGAATATATTTAAATCGTGAGGCAATCGTGAAGCTAAAACTTTTTCTTGCCTCTCGATTACCTCAAGATTACTCAAGATTAAAAAGACGTCTTAAAAATCAGTT
>JAYEFR010000235.1:0-8299 GCA_034716155.1 Thermodesulfobacteriota bacterium | reverse complement strand
TTGATGTTGCAAAGGCCATGAGAAGGCTCACTGACCGCTATAAAGACAGGGTACTCATAGGAGAGGTCGCACTTGAACAACTTGATTATTCGGCAGGCTCGAAGAAAGCAATCCCTTACCTGGGTGAGAACGGGGATGGTCTCCATGCAACCTTCGACTTTTCTTTCATGTACTCAAAGTTTAGAGCAGAGAGATTCAAAGATGAAGTGAAGGCATGGGAAGAGGCTTTAAGGGGAAGGGGTTGGCCCACCTATGTGCTGTCCAATCATGACGAAATACGTCATATCAGTCGTTATGCCAAGGGAAAATGGACCATCCCCAGAGCAAAGGTCTTGGCAGCAATGCTCTTTACACTTAGGGGGACCCCGTTTCTTTATTATGGCGAAGAGATTGGGATGAGAAATCTCTGGCCAAAGAGGTCCGAACTCCTGGATCCTTTAGGCAAGAGATACTGGCCTCTTCATCCGGGACGCGACGGGGTAAGGACACCTATGCAGTGGGGTGGGGGTGTGAATGCGGGGTTTACTGCTGGCGAACCATGGATCAGGGTTCATCCCAATTATGAAAAGATCAACGTGGACATCCAGGACAAGGATTCGGATTCCATTCTTAATTTTTACAGAAGGCTTATTTGGATAAGAAAGAAAAATAATGCCTTAAGGCAAGGGGCCTATAAAGAGAGCTTAGATTCGCCTAAAGGTGTATTCTCCTTCTTCAGGGAGACCACTGAACAGTGTTTTTTTGTGGCGCTGAACTTTACAGGAAAGAAAAGGCATCTTACACTTGATCAGGTAGATGTCAGTAAGGCCAAGATTATTCTATCTGAACCACAGATCAAGGCTGAGTCTCTGAATACAAAAGGCCTTGATATCCCTCCGTATGGTGTCTTTATACTGGAGACATGAAGGCGAGGAGATACTTACATTTAAACCCGTATCAAATTTTTTAAGGAGGGAAAAATGAAAGGTCACATCAGCATGGATTTCCCAAAGTCTTTTCTCTGGGGTTGTGCAACATCGTCCCATCAGGTGGAGGGGGAGAATACCAATAATAACTGGTGGCAGTGGGAGCATGTCCCTGGGAAGATATGGCATTCAGACAAGAGCGGTCATGCGTGCGGGTGGTGGAGATCAATGGATGAAGACATCTCGTTTATGAACCAGATGAATAACAATACACATCGCATGTCCATTGAATGGAGCAGGATAGAACCGGAAGAGGGGAGATTTGATGAAGGGGCAATCAACAGATACAAGGAGATGGTATCCTCCCTCAAGGATAAAGGCATTGAACCGATGGTCACCCTTCACCACTTTACAAATCCTGTGTGGTTTGAGGACAAGGGCGCATGGACAAATAAAGATTCCATAAGGTATTTTGAGAGGTATGTCTCCTTTGTCATCGAGAGACTAGGTAAAGACATTACCTTGTGGTGCACGATCAATGAGCCGGCGGTATATGCTGTAGAGACCTATATCATGTGTAGTGCCCCTCCTGGTAGGCTAAGCCTAATCTCGTATTTTCGCTCTCTATTTAATCTTCTAGATGCCCATATGGCAGCATATGAGATCATCAAAAGAGACAACCCTAATGCACAGGTAGGCATTGTAAAGAACTATCAGCTGTTTGATCCATGGGATGAAGACTCCCCGTGGGATAAATTTATATCTGCAAACCTGGATAAGTATTTTAACTCCATTGTCCTGGAGCCGTTCAGGTCAGGTGAGCTCCCATTCTTCTTTCCATGGTACCAGGATGTGATAAAGAGGCTTAAGGGGGCTACTGACTTTATCGGGCTTAATTATTATACCAGGTGGAGGGTGCGCTCTAAGCTTGGTTCCCCCAAGGTGATGTTTGATAGTATTTTTAACTGTACACCCGGCGCCCAGGTAAGTGATCTTATAAGAGATGGTCATCCATACGGTGAGATATACCCGGAAGGCCTTTACAGGACATTGAAGATCGTCTCCACCTTAAGCAAACCCATATACATCACTGAAAACGGCCTGCCGGATGCAGATGATTCCAAGAGGCCGGGTTTTCTGCTTACCCATTTAAAGCAGGTGGCTAAGGCCATTAAAGATGGCATGGATATTCGAGGTTATTACCACTGGTCATTAACAGACAACTTTGAATGGGCCGAAGGCTGGGCCTTGCGTTTCGGGTTGGTGGACTTTGATCATAAAACAGGAGAGAGGCACATACGTGACAGTGGCAAGCTCTATGGAAATATAGCGGCTAAGGGCCGGATAACCTCTGATATGGTTGAAGAGTATGCCCCTGAGCTTTTACCAGCTTATTTTGATTAAGTTTTATGAAAGCAGTAAACAGTAAATAGTGAAGAGTAAAAAAGGTGTTGGGTTTTGAGTGTTGGGTGATTAAGAATAGCCGAGAGTCGTGAGTCAAGAGTCGGGAAAGACAGCCTGGAAGACAATTCCGGAGGTTTTACAACGGACAACGAACAACGGACTACTGACAAGCATTGAGGGGAATCCCTCATCGGCCCGCGGGAAATATGCCCTACATCAACATCCCCCTGGCCCCCTCCAAAGGGGGAATTAGAGGGGTGGTATCCCTCCAAAGGGGGAATTAGAGGGGTGGTATCCCTTCAAGGGGGGAATCTGTCCGAGCAGACTAAAGGAGAGTTCCTATAATACGAAGAGGATGCAATGCGAAGAGATAGAGGCAGTGCTTGATGCCAAAGGCATAATAGATAAAAATACCCCCTTAGCCAGGCTAAGCAACGCGCAATACGAAAGATCAGGTAGAATTCTAAAGGAAGACCTTGGGAAGAGACTGCGGCATATTTATACCGAGGAGAAAAGGGTTATGGAATTTTGTGATGCACTCTCTAACGAGGATGTCTATGCTGCAGGAAGATTGCTCAATCTCTCCCATAAGAGTTTATCGGGCGACTATGAAGTGAGCACCAAAGAGCTTGATTTTATAGTAGAGCGGGCAATAGAATCTCATCATGTGTTTGGCGCCAGGTTGATAGGTGCCGGATTTGGGGGTTCCGTGCTCATCCTTTACAGGGATGGCAGGTGGGATGACATTTCTTCTCATATCCTCAGGGAGTATCATGAATATTTTGATAAAGAGGCCAAGGCGTATTCTATTAAGAGCGGTTATGGATCGTGTATGGAATTTAGGGCCTGATCCGCGCAGTGATTATACCTCTTTGTTTTCTATAACGAATAATTTGCACTCATGGGATTCTAAGATCCCTGCCTTTAGTATGTCATCCTCAATAGAAGCCGGCCTGCCGGTCCAGAAATCATTCACTGTCTTAGGTTTGGGACTACGTAGATTTACATGCTTGAGATTATATACTTTATGTTCAGCATGTTTACTAAAGTTATATACGCCTATAAACGTCTTATCATTGCCCTGGGCCACTTGAATCTCTGGTATCTGATTGATCATCAGGTCAGGGCAGTAGTATCTCAAAGAATGTTCAGACACTTCTTTGGACAGGTAAAGCGCCTTTTGTATGAGCTCTTTTTGTTTATCGTCTAACGAGTCCAGGGCGTCTGATAGCATGATGGGGCCCCCGGAGAGCGCAATTACCGTAGCAAACGTTATGATCTCAGTATGTGTTAGCTTGTTGTCTACCTTGCGTACTATCAAACAGTCAGGGTCATTCAACCACCACTTCTTTTGCATGAGTGTGCGCGTCAAGGTATTTCTGATACAATTCTTTGTAGATAGTTGTTCAAATCCTTGCCCAAGGAACTCCGAGACAAAACCGCTCCAGTATGGGGTAACATCATCACCTATACGCATGGTATCCACCATGCCTATAGCAGGGCCAAGAGGGCAACCACAGCCCAAAATAAGGGTTTGGGGTTTGCATGATTTACGGATAAGAGCCAGCCCAAGCCTCATCACCTCAGCCAGGGTTAAGGATGGATCGTAACGGAGGCCAGGGAGACATCCTGCATATAGGAAGTCTATCTTTAAAAATCCAAATCCATATTCATATGTCAGGGTGGAAAACAGATCTTTGATATAGTTCTGGACACCAGGATGAGTAACATCAAGGGCATAACTCTTTCCAAATATACCCCAGTTTGGGTTCCACAGAGAGACTACAGGGCGCGAATGTTTATCTTTTAGAATCCAATCAGGATTGTCTTTGAATATGGATGAGTCCTTCCTTACCATAAAAGGAGCAGTCCATATCCCGGGTATTAGATCAGCATCTCTTATCTTTTTGCTGATAGTCTTTAGGCCACTTTTAAACTTGCTGTTTGTCTCTAACCAGTCGCCCATTGCCCTTTGATAGCCATCGTCGAGCTCAAAGATATCTATATTGAATGTCCTTTTATCCACCTTTATTATCTCAAGGTTTTTGATAAGCTCATCTTCATCTATATGGGCAAAATAATAGTACCAGGAACACCACCCGTCCTTTTTAGGGGCTATTTTATCAACATTCATCCTCTCTGCCAGAAGATTAGCCCACTGCTCTAACATTAAAGGACAATCACTGCCTTCCTTTAAGTATATTGGTGGGAGATTGATTACGGAAAGGGGCTTTAATGATATATAATCGGTCTGAATTTGGGTGTATAAGACAACTCTGCCTTGTTTTACCTCTGTTCCCACCTGGGTAAAGAAACGGGTAGAGTCCAGAAAACCAATACATACCCCGCGGTCTTTTTTAAGGGAGTATAGAACGCCTACCATATCCGAGGCAAACCACGCTTTCTTCTTATTTTTTGGCAGGGCAGTATTATTGTGCATGACCCTGAGCGCCGGCAGACGTGTATTCCTTTCTCTTTCGTTTAGGGCAAATGATCCTGTACCTGAGAAGGACTGAAATCCATTAAAAAAGAAACGGTATGATTGCAGTTCTTTTTTTGAGATGTCTGTAGAAAATATTAAAGGTCTGATCATATCGATCTTCAGGTCTATACCTGATATATTTTTAATGGATGATTTGATTATCCAGTAGTCCTGTTCCTTTTTGATATCGAGATGAAGATGCAAATCCCTGTTTTTTATATCTCCGAGGAAGTCCTCGATCGATCCTGATAGTAGCGTTTGTCTCCCATGTTTATGATATCTGATGAGGCATGAATCCTTCTTATTATATGGCAGAAAGTCGTCCTTCATTTTTGTCCTTGCTTTATTCTTCCTGTCAACATTAGTTTTCTACAGCTTTAGCCTTTCTACGTTGCTCAAGGACTTCACGGATCTCATCAAAGCGCTTTTTATTAATGGGCAGAATCTTTACAAACCATGCAGAGATGAGGAAGAGTATACCCGGGAAGATACCCATAAGTATCCTGATTGCAACAAGAGCAGATTCCGGTTGCCCCACTGTGCTTGCCTCTTCATAGCCAAAGTGACCGAGAAGCAGTGAAGCAAGGGCTATAGCAAGGGCTGATGCACATTTATAGAGGAAAGTGGTAACCCCGTAGAAAACCCCTTCTCTTCGTACTCCATTTTCATATTCATCAATCTCAATGACATCAGGGATGATGGAAAAAGGTATGACCTGAGATGCAGATATACCGATACCGGCGAGGATAGCAATCATAATAACAAAGCCAAGGTTGCCTTCCGGCGCTACAAGGCAAAACAGCAATAGTATGGTAAAGTAGGTAACACCAATGATATATGCCGTCTGCTTTCCCAGTTTGTTTCCAATACCAACCCAGAATGGAGCAGCCAGGACTGCAACCATAATGGGTATTCCCATCATAACAAAAGTAAGATCCTCGGGAACTTTTATTACATCCTTCAAGAAGAAGATAAATGTAGCAACAACCAGGTCTAAGGCAACCATGTTAAAAAGGAACATACCAATGATGATTCTAAATTCTTTTAGTTTCAGGATATCCTTCAGGGTAGGCAAGAGACTCTCAAAGAATCCCTTGCTGCGGTCTGGTTCGGAGACCACCCTGATCTTTGTGCCTGAAAATGTTATCAATATGGACAAGACTATTATAATACCGAAGATTCCTCCCATTACAGGGTAGCTCTCTTTATAGGCCTCACTCCCTGGAAAGATGGCATCAACAATTAAGGCTACGCCTGCTGCAGCTACCAGGTTGCCCACAAAGGATAAGGCCATACGATAACCTGAGATATTCAGACGCTCATCATAATCCTGAGAGATCTCCGGCATCATGGCGTTATATGGTACAGCCACTACCGTGAGTGCGGTATTGAATATGAGCGTAATACAGAAATAATATATAATAAGGGCGACTTCAGAACTGAAGGGTACTTGCCAGAGAAGGAAAAAGGCGAATCCAAGGGGTATACAGCCGAATAGGAGATAAACCCTTCTCCGTCCAAAGCGTGATATTGTGCGGTCTGAAATCATCCCCATAAGATAATCGCTGATAGCATCCCATGCCCTTGCTACAAGGAAAATAGATCCGGCTATTTCGACCCTAAGGCCTGCAACATTGACCAGGAAGAAGAGGATATAAAAATTCAGCGTGGTGTAGGCGATATTAATAGCAAAATCTCCCACTCCATAGGCCAGCTTTTCTTTAACCGGGACTGCATCATTTTTGACCATATTAGATCCTCCTTTATATTTGCACAAATCGCAGAAACAAGAAAAAACTTATTATAAGCATGTTCTATAGAATAAATCAGTCTCACTTGTCCAAGGAATAAATCAGGAGTTGCCTCATTTTATCTTAGCACGACAGCATTACAGATGCATGAGTGCTGTCTCGCAATGCCTTGTGCCTGTTTTCATATAAACTCTGCATGTCCTGTCGGACACCACCAAGGATGAAAATATGTAATATTTTCTCCCAAAATGTAGAAAAAACCTAAATCCTAATTTCTAAACCCTAAACAATATCAAAATTCAAAATCACAATATCTAGACTTATTTTGCCTCTTCCAATATGCCCTTAATGATTCTCGTAAATTCCAGTTGGGTTCGTATGTTTTGAATTTATTATTTTAGTCATTTGGATTTGTTTAGTATTTCGGATTTAGAGTTTAGTATTTATAATTCCCCAACTATTAACTACTTACCTCAAGATTACTCACGATTCATTTTCATATAAATAACACTCTCCACTCTTCACTATTTTCATGCCCGTGCTGAGAAAAACACCCATTCCTGAAAACCGGCCCCTGATCCCTGACCCCTATTTTCATATAAACTCCTGGTAGATGTCAGTGATTTTGGCCGATAAATAAAGTCCCTTAGATTATTCCGCCGAAAATTCAGAGAGTTTTATCATCCCAGCATTTCGATGATGGGGAGCGCTATATATGGATAATCCGCCTTCTGGGTCTATATAAATACCTGCAGCCGCTACAAAATCGCAATAAGAAGGGATTCGCCATGAGGGGGCTATTGGCCCCTCGTCACAGAACATTTGCCTAGATGCCACTTTGGTGATAACAGGCACTTTAGTATAATCTCCTTCAGGAAACTCCACATGGAACAGTTCCGCCCAGTTTTCAATATCAAGCCAGGGAAGGTATGGGCCTAGGTCACCGTTATTGCCATCGAGTGCCACTAAATAAAGCTCTCCATTGCACTGAGAGATGAAATTGATGGTTTGACCGGCAAAGGAAGGCTCTAAGCCGCCAATGGCTTGAACATCATTCTTGTCCCAGGTAACCACGTTTTCACAATCAAAGCCATCTGTGATGTCGGAAGTATTCGAGAGATAGAAATGGAGTAGTCTTGTATCCCAGGTAGCCAAAATAAATTTCCCATCAGGGAGTTTTGTCATGGCAACTGCACCGGCTTTATCCTTTAGAGGCTCTACGGTTCGGTCGATATAATAGTCATACATAACTGGGGCCTCAGGATCTGAGATGTCAAAGAAGTATACCTTAGAAACAATGGCTTCTCTATATTCTTCATCCGGGACAACCAGGATATCTCCCACCACACTCATACCACCTGCATGCCACAACAAACCCGAATCTGACTCCAGCTCGATCATTTTGACCAGCTTATCTTCAATAGGTGGTAGAGATGAATCATCAAGGTTTGAGCCGAATGGCCCGAAAGATGGTCTTGAGCCTAACCTTGCAATAAAGATAGAACCTACTCGATCAATGATGTTGCTACCTGATATCACAACATACGGACCTTTGCGCAGCCTCTGTATGCCTTGGAAGTGATTGTCAATCCCGATTCCATTAAGCACAGCTTGAGTATATCTGGGCCATGGAATCAATCCATTATCCCAGACAGCCAGTTTTTCTCCTTGGGTAGTAATCCCGGCGAATTCAGCCTCAACATCTCCCACACATGCATTAGAGTCGATAAAGCTATTATCAATGACATGTACAAACC
>JAYEFR010000234.1:0-36015 GCA_034716155.1 Thermodesulfobacteriota bacterium | reverse complement strand
ATATGAAAACAGATGGCAGGGATCAGTTTTCAGGGATGGATGTTTTTCTCATCTCGGGCATGTTTTCATCTTTGGTTGTGTCCGACAGGACATGTTGGTTTATATGAAAATAGGCACAAAATTTTGAACGGGCCGATGCCCTCATCGGCCCGTTCAGGGGAAATATGCCCTACATTGCTGAGTGCTGAATGCTAGAGGCTGAGAGCATTTTCATCCTTGGTTGTGGCCGGTAGGCCATGCGGGTTTATATAAAGATGGATAATATAGATAAGAAAATACTCAATATCATCAATAAGGAATTTCCTGTCGAGGAAAGACCTTATAAAAAGATTGCTCGCACCCTTGGGATTACAGAAGAAGAGGTGATAAGACGTGTATCCGTATTGAAGCAAAAGGGTATAATCCGCAGGATCGGAGGGATTATAGATCCCAAGGCCATAGGATGGTACTCTATTCTATGCGCTGCAGACATAGCCCCTGAAAGGATAGAGGAATTCGCCCGGGTGGTAAACTCATTCGTGGAAGTAACACATAATTATGTGCGCTCAGGATCTCCAAACTGCTGGTTTACTATAATAGCACCTAGTAAGACAAGGGCTTCAGAGATCATCAGTGAAATAAAAGATAGACTCAGTATCAATATAGTAGAGTTACACGCAAGACGTATATTCAAGATAGATGTCGGGTTTAACCTCTAACTTGAAAATAATTGGTGTCATGCTTTGATGCATGAGATAAAATACTGGACAACACTGGCCCGCTTTCTACATCAATCTTTGGGATACACCTTCATGCTAAATACAGAAGTGTCATTCTCTTTGGTCCAACCGCAATCAAGATACCTCTAGAATTTCAGAGCGTCTCTGGCCCTAATCCCACGCATGTATATAATATAGACCTTATTGCCTAGCTCGACTATCCCTACAGGAGAACTTACCAACAAAATTGACTCAAGGGACTTGGAGTCTATGTGATTTTCAATCTCACTAAATAGCTTCTGAGTTCTCGAACGCCCTGAATTCTTTCAATGAAATCAAACCAAATTTATAGCATATTCTACCGATTTAATCACCCATTATCAAATAGTTATATCTGTTCTTGACTCAAACCCTGAAGGCTCCTCGCTGTGGGTCGCGCAAAGGTTTCACTTCTTCTTCATAGCCTAAGATAATAAAGAATATCACCCTGTCAAAAAATAATACTACACGGTTGTTTAATTCTAACGATCGCTGAAATTCATATGTAGAATCTATTATTTCATTTTCCAATACATATAGCCATATATGTCTCTTTATAAGCATAAAGGCCATAATAACTTCATGCAAAGGAATGCCTTCCCTGTGTCTTTGCCTGCCAAGCTCAGTGTAGTATTTCCTGATACTCTCCTTTGATTTGTAGCCACTAAGCCATACACCTAATTTACTATACACATCATGGACAAGTTCATACACACGATCTTCTGGCAGATCTTTGTAGTGCTTTGTCTCCTGCCTGCTAAGAAGATCCTTCATTAAACGCCTAGACAATTCATCCGTATTTTTCTCTATTAACTCAACCAATTTTTGAGAAATCATATCTTCTCCCAGCTATAACATTTGGTATGTATTGTAAGTATACATTAAACATATAACTTTTTGCAAGAGATGTGAACCCAAAAAGATACGGCCTTTATAATCGGGCTATTATTAAATCTTGTAAGCGCTTAGCTATCAGCACCTAGATATCCAGCTTTTGCCCTTCCCTCCCTCGACACTAATTCATCATAGTGAAGGTGTCTCCATTGACATAGAGGGCATAGTAAAAAAGACCTACACCTTATTTCATGCTTGTGTTTTTAATATGTTATGAGATAAAATATTAAGAATTAAGGGATCTTGCTGCTTAAAACAGTGATCTCTAAAATAAATATCCAGGAGGATCTAAAAATGAAGAGGTTGTCTTTTTGTCTGTTAATCATTGTTTTTTCCACCTTTTTGCCAGGTATGGCCAGTGCCCATTTCGGCATGCTAATACCCTCAGATCAGATGATTACAGCAGGTGAGAGACCTACTGTGGATCTAAGGCTTATGTTTGCACATCCATTTGAAGGGAAGGGGATGGACCTTGAAAGGCCTGCTGAATTTGGTGTTGCTATAAATGGTAAAAAAACGGATATCCTCAATACCTTAAAACCTGCCATGATCATGAACCATAAGGCATGGGAGACCAAATACAGGATTAAAAGGCCCGGTATATATATGTTTTATATGGAGCCAAAACCATACTGGGAGCCGGCTGAAGACTGCTATATCATCCACTATACCAAGGTGGTGGTGAGCGCATATAACCTTGAAGAAGGATGGGATAGTGAGATAGGCCTGAAGACAGAAATCGTTCCTCTTTCAAAACCATACGGGCTCTATGCAGGGAATGTATTTCAGGGAATTGTAAAACTAAATGGCAAACCAGTACCTTTTTGCGAAGTAGAGGTGGAATACTTTAATGAGGATGGTAAAGCAATCACTCCAAATGACTATATGGTTACCCAGACTATAAAGGCTGATAAAAACGGTGTATTTACCTATGCTGCACCAAGGCATGGATGGTGGGGTTTTGCTGCCCTTAATACTGACGAGAAAAAGATTAATGGTAAAGATATAGAGATTGGAGCAGTTATCTGGGTAAAATTTCACGAGATGAAATAGGAAAGGCATGCATATCTCTGAAGGGATTCTCTCTGCCCCAGTTTTGGCCACAGGCATAGCATGCGCTGCAGTTGGAGTGGCTATTGGCCTTAAAAAAATAGATTATAATAGGATGCCAAAGGTGGCAATACTCTCGGCATGCTTTTTTGTGGCATCCTTAATACATGTCCCTATAGGCCCATCTAGTGTTCACCTCATCCTGAATGGACTGATAGGGTTATTACTTGGCTGGGTCGCATTTCCAGCTATAATGATAGCGCTTCTCCTCCAGGCCATTCTCTTTCAGTTCGGAGGCCTTACCACACTTGGTGTAAATACCACCACCATGGCACTACCTGCAGTGATATGTTTCTATATATTTAGAAGTTTCGTAATGAGCAAGGATAACTGGGTCTCAGCTATATCAGCGTTTGTCTGTGGGTTTACCGCTGTTGCCTTGGGTGCTATCCTTGTTGCCCTATCTCTAATATTTACTGAAAATGCATTTCTGGCGCCTGCAAAACTCATCCTTTTTGCTCATCTACCTGTGATGGTAATTGAGGGCATAATAACTGCATTCTGCATAGCCTTTTTGAAAAAGGTCAAACCTGAGTTATTGGAGGTAGATCATGACATGGAATAGACATATTGTCTCTATAGGATTGGGATCTATTTTTGCCTTTGCTATTATCCTTGCCCTTGGATCTTATTCCCCGGCCATAGCCCATAAAGTAAGCATATTTGCTTTTAAAGAGGGTGACAGGGTATATACAGAAAGTTACTTCAGCGACGGGACAAAGGCGGTAAACTCACTTGTAGAAGTATTTGGTACAAAAGGTGAAAAAGTCTTAGAAGGGAAGACTGACAAAGACGGCAAATTTTCGTTTAAAGCCCCAAAACATACAGGGATAAAAATCGTGCTTAATGCATCTATGGGCCACAGGGCCGTATTTACTATCCCAGAAGAAGAAATCCCTAAAGACGCTCCCCTTTCTAAAAAAGATATTGCTGCACCTGATAAAAGAGATACGGCTGAAGTTGTAAGTAATATGACTGCTGAGCAGGTCAGGACCATTGTAGATGATGCCCTTGAGAAAAGGCTTGAGCCTGTTATCAATTCTATCCTGGAATCACAAAGGAAAGGCCCCTCATTTACAGAGATCTTAGGAGGGATTGGCTATATCTTCGGACTCATGGGTATTATCATGTACTTTCATGCCAAGTATACCAACAAAGATAAATGATCGAAGAAGACCTTACAACAAAAAATACTGTCATCCACAACCTTGATCCAAGGGTTAAGGTCATAATAATTGTCTCTTTCTCTGTGATTGTAGCAATATTAGATAGTTTTATCCCCATAATACTAAGTCTATTCATAGCCTTAATTCTGGTACTGTGCGCCAGGCTTCCAATAAAAAAGGTTTTTTCCCGTATGGTTATAGCCAATCTCCTGATCATACTATTGTGGTTTTTCCTCCCATTTACCGTACCAGGAAATATCACCTTCTCTATAGGGCCTCTCCATGCTACAAGCCAGGGTATCCTCTATGCAGGGCTTATTACACTGAGGTCTAATGCCATTATACTTGCCTTGATGACACTGCTGGGCACGACATCTATCATATCGATAGGGCAAGCCTTAAACCACATGTATGTACCGAATAAACTGGTGAATTTACTATTTCTCACATATCGCTATACCCATGTGATCTATATGGAATACAATAAACTAAAGAATGCAATGAAGATACGTGGCTTTAAACCTGGCACAAATATACATACATATAAAAGCTATGCATATCTTGTAGGTATGCTCCTTGTTAACAGCTATGATCGAGGACAAAGGATTAGATCCGCCATGTTATGCAGGGGCTTTAAAGGTAGATTCTATCACTTAAACAATTTTTGCATCAAAGGCCATGATATTGTCTCTATAATCATGGCCCTGATAATTTTAACAACCTTGGTGGTATGCAATTGTCTGATAACAATACACTCATAAGACTTGAGGATGTCTCATTTGCCTATCCCGATGATGGGCCTGTCTTAGATAAACTAAACTTCAGCCTTACCAGAGGTGAGAGGATCAGCCTCATAGGCCCAAATGGGAGTGGGAAGACTACGCTGTTCTATATCATTATGGGGCTGTTAAAACCTACATCTGGCCGTATAGAGATCTTTGGAAACACCATCTGTGAAGAAAAGGCATTCAGATCTGTTAGAGAAAAGATAGGCCTTTTGTTTCAGGATTCAGATGATCAACTCTTTAGCCCAACAGTTATTGAAGATGTGGCATTCGGCCCTCTAAACTTAGGGAAGCCTCCTGATGAGGCCCTTTTGATTGCAAGAGACACCCTGAACAAATTAGGTATTGCAGGACTTGAAGGCAGGGTCGCCTATAAACTTTCAGGAGGAGAAAAGAGACTGGCGGCACTAGCTACAGTCCTGGCCATGAAACCAGAGATCCTCATATTAGATGAACCAGACTCAGGCCTGGATGGTCCAACAACAGACAGGATTATAGATGTATTAAATAATTCAAATCTCTCCTGCATTATCACATCCCACAATATGGATTTCCTCTTAAAGACAACCAACAAAACCTATGGGATTGAAAAAGGCAGGATATATCTTGAAGAAGAGGCTACACCCCACATCCATACGCATATCCACAAGGGTGGCAAATATCCACATGAACACAAAGACGACCTTGACGCATAATATGAGGTAGTTACCCTGCCATATCTTTACTCGCCTTTAATTAAACTTCAATCCGCCTTCGCGTCCGCTTCGGCGGACAAGGAGGCTTGGGGCTGAGTCCCCTTAAGCTTGCTGCGGATAAGAGTCAAAAGCTTGCTCTGGGGCTCATACCATTGATTATCTTCGTGAGCCCCAAAGGTCTGTTATAACAGCCATCAATGCGAGCAGACCGATAATCCAAACATTTAAAGTGCTTACAGGTAATATTGCTGTTGCTATAAAGCACTCATACCACTTGTCATGGTCCTCTAAGAATGCAGGAGGAGTCTCCTCTCCACCTCCTGTACCTCCCTCTAAATATGTAGCCACCATTTTAGAGAGGTTTCCGGCACCATCTTTTGCCTGAATACCGTAAGCCTCAAATCCGGAATCTTCCATCTCTATCTCTACATGTTTCCCTGCTCCTTGTGGCTTCGTAATAATCTTTAGTAGTGTGGCATCTTCCCAGTTCTTCGTGATATCACCATTATATCCCCGTATTTCATAATATGACACCTCCCTGCACATCCCATCATCACCAATACCTGTCCAGGAGAAGATAACATGATCATCCCTTTTTATAGCCTTAAAGTCGAGGGGTCTCCCAGGGGGTATGGTATCCATGCCATAAAGACCGGTGTGCCAGGTATCATGATGGAAGGTTCTCCACTGATTATTGAAGCTACCACAGGCCGGAGCAGAGGTATCCCAGACATAGAGGTCTCCCATCCTGGTCATTACTGCCACTTCTAACATGCCGTCACCATCAATATCACCAAAGGCAGGCGAAGATATAATCCATTTGCCGGTAAATTTCGGCCAGCCTGCAGGGGTTTCACCTTTTGCATTATATGCCCTCAAAATAAATCCACCGCTACCTTCTAAGATCTCAGGGGTTCCATCCCCATCAATATCTGCGACAGTAGGGCTGGTGAGAAATTGCAGATCATCCATATACATAGGAAATCCTGGCAGGATCTTTCCTGTGCTCGGGTCCCAGGCAGTTATATGATTTTCATCCCCTAATTGGTCTGCCGGCAAGAGCACATCTGCAAGCCTTTTCAGCCCTGCTGATGGAGCTATACAGGATACATGGCCACTACCTGTAATATCCGCAAATATCGGGGAACCTAAAGCTGGTATTGTGGGCATGTCATAATTAGGGTTAAGTAATGAGCCCATATCCATGGCCCTGTAATTACCAGAGAGGTCATGGCCATAATATGAAGTGCCGTCCCCGTTTAACAGATACATTGGCCCTGCTGCAGAAAATACAGCTATCTCGAGATAGCCGTCACCATTCACATCTGCAAGTGCAGGAGATCCGGATATGCCACTGCCTACATAGGGGAGCAACTCTGGTTCCAAAAGGGCTATCTTTACCGGCCAGCCTTCAACATATGGTCCTTCCGAATGATGATCCCCATCATGATGGAGGGCATGTAGCCTGGTGTTTCCTCCCATAAGCCTGAGCTTACCCATCATTCCAATCAGACCATCTGATAAGGTAACATTCATTTGCTCATCGTACTGTTCAGTAGTTCCAACTATTATCTCTGGATAGCCATCATTATTGATATCCCCTACTGCAGGGGTTGAGACGATCTTGCCTGTAAAATAGGTGCTGTCAGGCTCGAATGGGACAATCTTATGGGTGCTCACATCTTCCCAATAAAACTTGGATTCATCTATAACCAGTACAGGCCACCCAGGTAGTATTTCTCCATTTGCCTTCCATACATAGATATGGTTATCCAGAGCTGCACAGATGATCTCTAGGCTACCGTCCTTATCAAGATCAGCCAGTACAGGCGCAGATACAGCCCCATAGAGTCTCCTGTTGAACTTATCTCGCCCCTCAGAGGAATATTTAGGATTCAGTGAATACATATGGTTCAAGGATACCGGGAAACCTTTTCTTGGGGTTCCATCATGTTCCCATACATATACCTTGCCACATAGAGTTGCTGCAACTACTTCCGGATCCCCATCTCTATCCAAGTCACCAATAGCTACACCTCCATAGGCTATCCCTTCATAGATGCGATTATCAATGCCATCTTTATATGCATCTGATCCCTCATATCGATATTTTAACAGATCTGTATGTACAGGCCAGCCCTCTATATTTGTACCATCAGATCTTAAGGCATAGATGATCCCATCAGTTGTGGATACTACCATCTCATCGATATTATCTCCGTCAAGATCAACCATAATAACAGCTGCCTCGCCGCTACTATGAAGCGCTATAGGAAAACCTTGTTTCAGATCAGGATCGTGGTGGATGTATAAGGTCTTTCTACACTCACCTTCATTACCATTATTGTCAGTAACAACCAACCTTAAGGTAACAGTAAAATCATCCAGCCCTTGAGGCGGAGAAGTCGGACACTTTATATCACTTATATCCCATGAGCAGAGTACGTCATCAATGATGGGGTGATCTAAGGTAACTGGTTCAGGGGTTACATTTTTCCATTCATCAGGTTTGGGTTGAATGCCATAGCCATACTCTAGCCTGTAAGAATAAGTTTCAGCCCTTCTTGCAGCAACAGAGCCTACAATGTCCACCTCTGGTGTCTTTCTTGGGTCAAGGGTTTCAAACCATCCTGGTCTGGTTATGTCTGCCTCAGGCGGTATTTCACCATCTCTTACCATCCCTACAGCCTTTTTTGCATTGACCCTGCCATAGCCAAAATACTGATCCCAGCCTGGCCCTGAATGGAAGCGCCTGGTCTGGAATAAGGGGAAAAAGCTCCAGTAATTACCGCTGAAATCAATATCATCTGCGCTCATCGTAATGATCTGTTTTATCTCATTGGCATTAAGGAATGGATCCAGGTTCTCATTCTTTGCTGCAGATACGATAAGGCCTGCAACACCTGCTCCCCTTCCTGTTGCCTCAGATGAACAGGATGTAGAAGATACTGCCACATCTGTCTTGCCGCCATAGTTTGTACATCCATTCAGATATAGATAAGACTCAGGATACATGCCATCTTCATATTTTGTTACAGAGTTTACAGTAATTGTATGTTCATGCGCTGCAGGCAGGTTCTGATGAAAGCTCTCTTCGTCTGCTGCTGATGCAATAACAGGCACGCCTTTATAATATGCATAATCCAGGGCGTCTTGAGCCAACCTGGACCCATTAATGGTACCCAATGCCTCCTGTATTATGGTTGCGTCACTATCCACCGCAAATATAACAGCCCTGCCAAAATCCATATCATCGGCCATAAAGCTAAGGCCCACCCTAACCGGTAATATCCTACAATTTGGGCATGTCCCAGGAAAACCATTTTCTCTATCTGAATATGCCTCTCCGCAGGAGTCTTCAGATTCACCTGTGCCGTGACCATATCTTACATCATCACATGGGTCATTATCATCATCCACCATGTCCCATCCACATATGTCATCTACATACCCATTACCATCATTATCTGCCCCATCTGAAAAGGCTATGATAATGTCTTCCGGATCTATAAAACCATTGCCATTATTATCTGATACAAGGCCTTCATAATCCTCGACATTGAATACCCCATCACCATTGCAGTCCCAATAGGCCAAGGGGTTTGACCCCTCATCATAAGGTATGCATTCCCCTCCCAGATCCCTTGGGGCTATCAGCTCTCCTTTATTCAGATAAAACTTATTGGTAATGTTTTTCTCGTCCCATTTTATCCCGCTATCTATTATTGCTATAATAACATCAGGCCTGCCTGTTGTGATCTCCCATGCCCTATCCACACTCATGCCTGTCACACCATAAAGTTCTTTAGGACTATTATCTATCCATATATTCCCAGATTGATTAGATGAATACTTCCACTCAGAATCATCACATGTATAGTTCTCAGGTAAGACAGGTACCCCTGCACTTGTTTCCAGATAACAATATCCTTCATAGGCATATACATCTGCACCCTCTGGTGCCTTTGGATATGGCACATCTGCATATACATTGATTGCCAAGACAGAGATTATAGAAACTGCCAAGATAAAAGATGGGTATACTCGATTCATTGCCCCCTCCTCATACTAATTCACCTGCATTGTTAAGAATTAATAACGCATTTAAAGCAAATATTATACCTGGAGATTAAACTCATAACCAACCAAATTATATATATTTTTATCTTCAGACAACCACTAAAAGAAAAAGGAGTTGAAAAAATCTTCACTTATTGGGTAAATTTTTTCTCCCTATACTGATTGAGAGTAAAGATCAAAGGCTCATTTCATGACCGTCTCAGATTCTACTCCTGATCCGGCGGGCTATATGGACACGCATTGGAGACCTTTAATATCATCACACACTCATCACTTTCTGCTACCTTTGAAAATGCTCTCTCTAAAGAGGAAAATACCAACTTTAACTCCCCTATTACTTGAGTGCTCATATTACCCATCTGAATCTTCAAATCAGGTACAGAGGCAATCTCATCCAAGAATGCCTTTATCGGTCCGGATAGTAATTCTGTCCGTAAAGGATACAAGCTTATCTCAACCATTATGTTCATATTTAAGATATACCAGCTATTTTAGAGCATCTCAAATCTTTTTATAAATCATGAGCAATCTTGAGCCAATCAAGGGGCAAAGAAAATTAGCTTCACTTTTTACCTCGCGATTTAGTAGGATCCCTATATGTAAGATAAAAACAATATGTTATGTACTGCCTTTGCTGAAAGCGAATAGATTACATCAGAACAGCCTCAAACAAGCCCTCATAAATTCCCATGCATCCTGAAGAAGCCCGCTAAATAAAAATGGCATTATCTTTATAACAATGGCCATAGCGAATAATCCCGCACAGATAATCAATGGAAAACTCATGAGAAACACATTCATCTGTGGCATTGCCCTCGCTGTAAGGGCAAAGGAAATATTTATTAATAAAAGCACCCCTATTATAGGGGCCGCAATCTTCAGGGCTATAATAAACATCCGAGCTGAATATACTATAACTGCATATGAGTAACCCTTAGCCGGCAATATATCCCCTATTGGTACCACACTAAAGCTCTCTACCATGGCCTTAATCAAGATATAGTGACCATCTAAGGTAAGGAACAAAAGAAAGGCCACTATGTATAAAAAATTACTCGTGATTGGAGCATTAACCCCTGTCATGGGATCTACAACATTTGCTATGGCAAACCCCATTTGAAAACCTGCAAGCTGGCCGGCAATCTGAACACCTGCAAATATTATACTTATGGAAAGACCAAGGGCAAGTCCAATAAGAAACTCATGTAAGAGCACAAATATCACATAGATCGTATTGATATCCCCTATCTCAACCGAAAATGGTGGCACAACCGGCAAAAGGACCAGGCTAAACATAAACGCAATGATCGCGGTAATCCTTCTAGGGACAATCTCAACGTTAAAGAAAGGGACTACAGCAAAGATAACACCTATCCTTACAAAGACAAATACGAATCTTATTATTTCATCCCATGCTATGCCTATTACCTGTGTCATCTCACAATCATAGGCAAGCTGCTATATAGATTGATGGTATAGGTTGTCATCTTATCTATAATCCATGGCAAAAACATGAGTAGAGCTGCCAACACTATAACGATCTTAGGGACAAAGGTGAGAGTCATCTCCTGAATCTGGGTCACTGCAGAGAATATACTTATTATAAGGCCGACAATAAGCCCTAAAATAAGCATGGGAGCAGCTATCATAAGTGTCATATTTATTGCGCCGGCCATGATAGAAGTCACTGCCTCTGGTGTCATCTACATAAACCCCTCTATAAGAGAACCCACCAAGAGATTCCAGCCATCTACCATGACAAATAATATTATCTTAAACGGTAATGATATCATGATAGGTGGCAACATCATCATACCCATGGACAGTAGAATAGAAGCCACTACCATATCTATTACTAGAAATGGAACAAATAAGATAAAACCTATCTGAAAGGCAGTCTTTAATTCGCTTATCATAAATGAAGGGATCAATGCCCTGGTCGGGACATCTTCCTTATTTTGTGGCTTCTTCCCGGATGTTATACCAAGAAATAAAGACAGATCCTTTTGCCTGGTCTGCTTGAACATAAATTCCCTCAAAGGGACCTCTGCCCTCTTCAATGCCTGATTAAACGTAATATAGTTATTTTTATAAGGTATTACTGCATCTTCATTGATCCTACCTATTGTTGGACTCATAATAAAAAACGTAAGGAATACGGCCAAGGCGGTAAGCACCTGCATAGGAGGCATCTGCTGGGTCCCTAAAGCCAGCCTTAAAAACCCTAGGACCACTATTATCCTGGTAAAGGAGGTTACCATTATCATAATGGAGGGGACTAAGGCCAAAACAGTAAGTATAAACAGGACCTGTAACGCTCCTACTACCTCATTGGGATTATCCGTATCCTTAACTCCAAGGGTTACACTGGGGATAGGTATGCCTTGGGCACACAATAAATGTGGAAGCAAAATAACACCAAGGATACAAAATATAGATGTGTAAAAAACCTTAGACATCATACTTATCATCTACGCCTGCTGTCCTGATATCGTCGTCAAACTTGTCTTTACCCAGGTCTTTTATAAGCACTATGCTGTTATACGTGACTCCGACAAGCAACAGGGATTTTTTTACCCGTACCAGGGCAAGACTGGCCTTAGTGTTCAATGCTATCTGCCCTAGTATATCGAGCCCTAATGTCTTCTTTGCCTTGGCAACAGGACCGTATCTCTTCAATGCCCAAGCCAGCAAGATCAATAAAAACACTACAACAAAAAGCACAATGAGCATCTTGAAGCCTCCCTCTACAAATGGTCTCCCAGAAGCAAAAGAACACCTTGGAAAAAGAAGACCGGCAAAAAAGATCGTTATACACAGCCAAAGTTTCACCGTAATTTCTTTACCCTCTCTAAAGGACTCACTATATCTGTTATTCTGATTCCAAATCTATCGCTTACCACCACCACATCTCCACGAGCTATCAACTTGTTGTTTACAAGGACATCTACGGACTCCCCTGCTAATTTGTCCAACTCTATAACATAGCCCTGGCCCATTTGCAGAAGATCATTTACAATCATCTTGGTCCTGCCTATCTCCACAGTCACATCTAAAGGTATATCAAGTATAAAATCAAGATCTTGCGCTGCCTTTTGGGTAGGCACTTTCTCTTCTTTCTTTAACTCTTCAAGATGAGGACCCTCTCCCGGCTGTTCTTCTTTAATGGCTTCTTCCCACTCCTGGGCAAGTGAATCCTGATCTGCATCTGAAGATTCTTCACCATCTTTTATTACATCATCCAAATCTTCTCCTTCTTCCGCTTTTTTTATATCCTCTGCTTCACCTGCTTCATTAGATGCCTGAGTCGTCTCCTCTTGGGACGCTTCTTCTACTCCTGGACCATCTTCCTTGTTTGGAGATGTAGCCCCTTGGTTTTCTTTGCCCTCTTCTACCTTGCCTGCCATATTGTCCCCTCCTAATAAAGCTATTTATTCACAACCCCGGCCATCTGCACAGCCATTGTTTCTCCTACTTTCCCAAGTTTTGCATAAAACTTTGGTATGCTCTGAACCTTCACCAAAAGCAAATCATCGACGTCTTTATCTAAAAGTATCACATCACCTGCTTTAAGCAGCGCCAAATCTCTCCCGGTAACACGAGTACTGCCCAACTCTACAACTAGATCCGCATACACCTTCAAAAGCTCTTCCTTAAGGCGACTGAGCCAATCCGTATCAACATCTACCTTCTCCTCAGTCTGAAAGGTTGCATAGAGTTTCTCCCTTAAAGGCTCCAAGATCATATATGGCATACACAGCACCATATTACCGGTAGTCTCCTCCATTTCCACCTCAAACTGTATCGTTATCAGGATATCTTCATTGGGAATAATCCCTGCAAACTGAGGGTTCATCTCTCCCCTTACATACGAGAACCGGATATCATGCACTGGGCGCCATGCATTGGCCCATTCCTTTATTACTGCATCTACTACCTTGTGGAGTATCTTCTGTTCTATTGCAGTAAATTCTCTTCCTTCTACCTTTATTCCACTTGTCCCCCTCCCACCAAAAAAGCAATCTACCAGTGCAAATACCAGTTTTGTCTCCAGTACAACGAGGGCGTTGCCACGTAAGGGTTCAACCCTTATTATATGTATACCAGAGGGTACCGGCAGTGACCTCATAAAGTCACTAAATTTCAACATATCCAGTGATACGGGAGTAACATTTACCATGCGTCTGAGCATAGTTGATAGGGCATTTCTAAAAAATCTGGCAAATCTATCATTTATCACCTCAAGCGTAGGCATTCGCCCACGGACAATCTTATCCTGAGCCGTAAAATCATAAGAATTGATCTCTCCCTTGGCCCCTCCATCTACAGAGACATCTGTATCTACTTCCCCACCTGCAACGCTCTTTAAAAGAGCATCTACCTCATCTTGGCTAAGTATCTGGCTCATGCAAACTCCCTATTGAACTATAAACTCAGAGAAATATACCCTAAGGATCTGTCCTGTAGAAAGACATCTATTCACACTGTTTATAATCTCACGCTTAAGTGTCCTCTTCCCAGCCATTGTTGAAATATCATCAAATGACTTGCTCGAAAGCAACAGTATTACCCCGTCTCTTATCTGTGGCATCTTTGCATCTATTTCAGTAGTGAGCATCTCACTGCTCAACTCAAATTGAGCAGTAACCTTTAGATATCTGGTCCCGGAAGCATCTGTAAGATTCACAATAAACGCATCAAGTTGCTTGATTGGTCCCATAGGTCCGGCAAAGGCTCCCCGGGGAGCCACGGGATATGATTTCCGCACTGGTTGCTGCACAACCTGCTTTTGAGATGCAGTATCTCCATCCTTTGGAGCAATAAAGAGAAAATACCCAGCAGCCGCCCCACCTAATAATATTACTACAAGTAATATTATCACAATAAGCATCAGAGGTGATTTCTTTACCTTTTCCTGAGCTTCGACCTTTCCTTCCTCTTGCTCATCTGCCATGCTACCCTCCTAAAAACGATCTTTTAATAATATCACTTCTACCCGTCTGTTTCTTGCTCTACCATCTGCAATGTCATTGTCTGCCACAGGTCTTGTTGGGCCATACCCTGCTACGCAGAACCTTGTTGGAGATATACCCGAGACATACACAAAATAATCCACCACAGATATAGCCCTTGCAAAAGATAACTTCCATTTAGCTGAGATATCTCCCGTATTATCAGTATGCCCTTCTATTGATATAAGAAGCTTCGTATCTTTAATCACTTTAGCTACCGAGGACAAAATCGGAATGGCAGCATCTTTCAGCTCAACAGAACCAGGATTAAAAAGGATCTCATTGCTCAACAGAACTGCAATGCCCCTATCTGTTTCTCTCACATCAACGCTGCTTATCCCCCTGCCACCTGCACCACCTAATCCTTGGCCTTCTAATGCCTTTAGTAGCGTCTTGCTTAATCTTACCGTATCCAGACTAAGCTTAGTGATACTGGGACTCCCTACTTCAGGTGGGGCTTGTATTGCACGCTCACTTACAAACTCAAGTGGGCCCATAGCGGAGCTGAAAAATCCAAAGGCCTCTTTAAATTTTTTATCATCCATAGATGACATAGATATCAAAAGCACAAAGAATGTAATCAGAAGGGTTACCATATCCGAAAATGTGGTCATCCATCCTTCTCTACTAGGGAGCTCTATATATTTTATATCTTTACCTTTTTTTGCCATTACTGTTCTTCCAATCTAAACTTGAAACCCTTATAAGTAAATGTCCTTACCGGCTCAGGGGTTATCTCTTCTACACCTGCGAGCCCTTTCTTATCTCCTGGGATATCTCCTATTATAGTGATCTCCACGCGCCTGTTAAGTCTCCTCCCATACTCCGTCTCATTTGATGTAATAGGTCTATAGGATGCCATGCCATAGGCCGCCATACGAACCGGATCTATGTCACGGGTTGAAAAATACCTCATCACGGCCACTGCCCTGGCAGCAGAAAGTCCCCAGTTAGAATAATATGGCGGGCCTTCCATTGGAATGGAATCTGTATGACCTGTTATGATAAACTGATTATCCATGCTTTTAAATAAACCGGCCAATACATCCAATGCCCTCTCTCCACCTTGCCTGAATTCGTCACTACCTGAGATAAAAAGTATATTTGATCTTATAGTAACAGCAACTCCAAATTTACCCTCGGATACCCCTACCCCGGTTATGAGCCCACTCTTTTTTATATATGCCTTTATCTTTTTTAAATCCGCAGCCCCAGGAGATATAGGGGCTGATTGCGGCAAGATATCCTTACCACCACGCCCAGTGATATAAGGGCTCAACCCTCCCGGTAGTATGCCGAAGCTGCCTACCAGAGAATTCAGTGCAAGCATCTTTCTTCTATTATCAGCAACTGCCATAGAACACAGTACTATAAAAAAGGTAAGCAGTATCAACATCAGTGATGTATACATCAGTGTTCCAATGTCTCTCTTCGGCTCTATATAAACCTTTTTATTCCTTGCCATATCTACTTTTCACCCTTTGTCACCTCTCCGGCCTGTCTTAGGTATGGAGCAAGATATGCGTGAAGTTTCCTCTCCACTATTCTTGGGTTATCCCCTGCGGATATAGCCATGATCCCTTCTATTACCATACCCTTTACCATGGCCTCGTCTTCCGAGCGCGTACTCAATTTCCCTGCCATTGGCACAGCAATCATGTTGGCCAATATAGACCCGTAAAATGTAGTAAGAAGTGCTATAGCCATGGCAGGACCTATGGAAGACGGATCCGACATGGATTGCAGCATCTGCACCAAACCAATAAGTGTGCCTATCATGCCCATGGCAGGTGCAAATGCACCCACGGAATTAAGGATAGCGGCCCCTTTCTTATGACGCTGCTCTATATGTTCAACCTCTGTCTCCAGTATATCCCTTATTGAGGCCGGCTCCAGACCATCTATAACCAATTCCAAACCCTGCTTAAAGAACGGATCCTTGAGCTCTGTTGCAGCAGACTCCAGTGCAAGTATACCCTCGCGTCTTGCCCTGGTGGCAAAATCAACAAATCTAGGGATCAACCCCTGAACATCCTGCAACTGAGCAAAAAACACATTTTTTATAATCCCTGCAACACCCAATACTTCCTTCAATGGATAATTTATAAAGATTATGCCAATGGTCCCACCTAAAACAATCATAACGCTTGGTGGATTTATAAATAATGAAAGAGGACCTCCTGCTGTTATCCCCATAAGGACCATGCCAAAGGCGAATAATACACCTATAAGTGTCGCTAAATCCATACATACCCCTTAAAAGTAGTATTTTTATACAGGGGGTAGCAAGGTGTGTGCCACGGGAAAAAATATTTGTTTTACCAGAGGATCCCTGATGTTTGCCCAGTAAACCAGGGGAAAAGGCTGGGCATGTGTATTCTATGTGGTCATAAAATTGACGCTTATAGGCATTAAACCAGGATACCTGGTTTAATGCCTATAAGCCGGTAGCTATCGTTTGAGATTAATGAGTTCCTGAAGCATGGCATCTGTTGTGGTGATAACCCTGGAATTTGCCTGGAAGCCGCGTTGTGTGGTAATCATCTTTACAAACTCTGCTGCAATATCTACATTAGACTGTTCTAAGGAGTTTGGAGCAATCCTGCCAAGCCCGTTTTCACCAGGATGCCCTGTTATAGGATCTCCTGACGCCCTGGTGCATATATAGAGATTGCCACCTTCCTTACTAAGGGCCTGCGAATCGTTAAACCTGGCCAGGCCTACACGATAAAGGTTCAATATCTGCCCGTTGGAATAATGACCTACCATAATCCCATCCGTATCCACAGATACATTTTCTAAAAACCCTGTGCCATAACCATCCTGCGATTGATAAATGGTAGTAGAAGAGGAGGCATACTGGGTAGAGATCATTGCCTGCGGCTCCTTTCCAACAAATGAAGGGAGTGTCCCACCACCAGTTATAGCCGCAACGTCTGTAGAACCAACCCATGTGACATCCGTACTCCTGAGTCCCAACTTCACCGAGATATCCTGATTGACCCCTGTAACAAAGTTTGCCCTGCACTGGGGATACCCATCTGTAGAAAAGCCGGCATTTACCCAGTTCGCTGCATCTGTAGGGTCACCACTTGTATCATCATATGTAAATGCCGAAAAGTCTGTCAGGGCACCTGTGGATGACAAATAGGTAAGGGTTCCCCGCATGAGGATACCCTGCTCTGCCAGGCCACTGAAATCAGCCCTTAAATCCTCAGATGGACTACTCGTAATTATATATTCCCAGCTATTATCAAGGTCCACCGAGCCATCGTTATATTCGCTTGCAACATTTAACTTGTCATAAAGTATGGTGATATCATGCGAGTTTCCAAGAGAGTCATATACCTTTACAGCAGTCTGGTATCCATAAGAGGTATCAGCTATAGGTTCTGCAGCAGTGGCATCCCATGTATTAAACAAACTATCAGCATGGGACGTATCTGATGTGTCTAAATTTGTAATTGCTGTTATCCCTGCTGTGGGCTCAGGCGGGGATGTAAATGTACTCAAGACTATGTCCTGGATAGTACCCACATCACTACCATTATCATCCAGTTGCCATCCCTTTACCACATAACCTGCGGGATTAACAAAATTTCCATCCTTATCAAACCTGAACTGACCTGCCCTGGTATAATAATCAGTATTAGAACCAGTCGGGCTTACTATAAAAAAGCCGTCCCCTCCAATGGCAAGATCAGTGGCATTAGGCGTGGATTCAAAAGATCCCTGCTGAAACATGGTAGATACATCACTCAAGGTCGTACCCCTTCCTATCTGTGATGTGCCTGATGCCGTGGCCACACTCTGAGAAAGGACATCCTGAAATGTTGTCCTGCTCGACTTAAACGCTACAGTATTCACATTTGCAATGTTGTCGCCTATTACGCTCATGGCGTTCCCGTTTGTGGAAAGGCCGCTTATGCCTGAAAACAGCGAACTCGATATACTCATATCTTCCTCCTTATTATCCTAAAATTTTTTCTACGTCGGATATGGTGACCTCTTTGTCCCCTATTGTTAAGTAGGTTATTCCACCATCATACCTTACCCCTGTGACCGTGCCTGTGGCATACGTTTTGCTCTCTACGTAAGATTCATCATAACCTGTTGCTGCAACGCTGAAGACATACCTGCCCGCAGACACATCATTACCGGAATCATTTTTACCGTCCCAGAGACACTGAATATCTCCTCGCGGGGCATCTGCCATATTAATAGTCCTAACCAGTGTCCCCTCATCAGTGTATACCTTCACGACTACCTCTGCGGCACTATCCTCCAGCTCAAAGTTTAAGTTTATATCCTGGCCTGAATACTCTACAATATTACCTGTTGCACTTACTTGTTTGCCAATGAAGGAAAGTGCCTGTATGTTGTTTATAGAGCCTTGCAACTTATTTAGCTTTTCCATATACAAGCCCATATCCGTAAGTTGCTCCAACGAAGAAAACTGGGCAAGTTGAGATGTAAATTCCGTATCCTCCATAGGATCCAGTGGATTCTGATACTGCAGCTGTGTGGTTAATAATCTTAAAAAGGCATCCTTTCCTAAAGAGTCGGTCCCTGTTGCAGAAGACGAATTAAGGCTTTGCCCCTGATTCGCCAGTACAGAATCTAAACCCACTATAGACATAATAACCTCCTATTCTTTTTATGCAAAGACATCCAGGCCATCGGCATGAATATAGCCACGATATCCCTCAAATACATACGGTATATGATCCGGGAATGTCTTTTGTCTTTGGTAGTTAAAACCATGACCAGACCCATGGTTATATGAGGACGCAAATCCTCTGCCGGGATTCGTATCCCCCGAGTCAAGCCCTAGCGTAACTGTAAAATGATTCACCTTTATCCCCTGCTGGGCAAGCGCTTCCCTCAACATAGGTAGATTCTGCTGGAGAATATCCCGTGTAACTGATTGATCTGTCCTGAATGCAGCATGCAAGCTATTATCCTGCATGTTTATGTTTACATCCACCCTCCCCAGCATGGGTGGATATAACCTTAAAGTTACTTTACCCTGACCATTCCTCACATATTTTGGGAGACTGGCCCGTAATTGGCTCATAATATGCCTTAAAGTTTTATCAAGTGTTAAACCGGGATCATTTGATAGCCTCTCTGCCAATGACATAAATATGTTTTTGTCTATATTTGGCTGTGCCTGCGCAAGACTGATTCCGGGATTTAATCCTTTGATGACATCTTGTATACCAGCCCATTCAGATTCGCTGGTCATACTACTAATAAAGGCCAATGCTTCTCTTACTTCATTGGGTATCGCCCCTCCCTGGTTGGCCTTTAAGTATGCCGCAATCTTTTTTGTCACTGCTTCTACTGCCTTTGCCCTGAGTTCGGGGTTTGTACCCGAAAAAATCTCTTTAATCACATCCTGTTTTATATCAAGGGTGTGCTTAAACGTATCTATTATGCGTGTAACCTTTGAATGGGCCTGTGCCTGATAGACGCCCTGATGGGCATCTAACATAACATTGTTGCCTGACTTTACCAGGATTTTAGCAATCATGTCTCTAAGCACATCCTTTGTATCAGTTAACGTGTTACATGGCTCTTTAAAAACAGAGACCATTTTATCCATAACCTCATCGCTTAATAGACCTAACTCTTTGATCAATTCATCCACATCTGTCCCATTTGCCTCACATTGAGTCTTAAAAACATCCTTTAACTGACCGGATATCTGGGCCTTGATCTCATATTTTAAATCTGAGCTGCCCATAATAGCGGCTATATTTTTCTCACTAAACCCCAGGGCACCTATAATAGATTTCAATGCATTATCAGAGATCCCTTTTATGTCACCTGCAAGGATGGCCTTTATACCTGTGCTATCCACCCCCATACCCTTTAAGGTGAATATTATCTGGAAAAAATGCGGTGAAGCAGATGATGCAAGAATTGCCCCTGGCATATTATCATCTACAGATCCTTTCCTGGATAAAAAGCCCTTAAAAAGCCCACCTGGTTTGCCTGCATTTTCTGCCTTTGCAAGGATATTCTCCAGCATGGAGTCAAAGCCGCCATCAGGAGTGGAACCGCCAAAGATCTTTTGTAAAAGGTTTACAGCCCCTGAAGCACCGGCTATTAACTGTAGTATAGGTACGTTCATATCTTCTCCACAAAGATTTGTTAATCCTTTCAAGAGCAACTTGGGTGCCATGAGTGCTTATGCCGGCTACTAACCCACTTTTGGCTCGCATATAAGGCTCTGCCTTTGGTAAAAATTTCTTATGACAAGAAAAACTTGCCGATGGGAGACCCACAGTGAAAACTTAAAGGCGAAGGGCTAAAGAATAGCTGTTCTATAATCCCTTAGCCTTTTATATAGGAATAGGGGTCAGGGATCGGGAAACAGGGATCAGGGGATGAAGAGACGGCAAAGCATTCCTTGCCGGGCTGAATACTGAGAGCTGATTAATCCTTTTGCTTAAGGGCCTCTGCAAGTCTATACGTAGCATCTCTTATAAGGAAAACATCTATACCTGCATCAGAAAGAAACCTTTTGTAAATCAACCTCGATCCAAGCTCAACACCATAAACAGATCCTTTATGGGGGGTGCTAATCAAGGACATAACTCCAGGCGCACCAAATTTAATCTGCCCATCTGCAAGACACACCACCTCTGTTGCAGCCTCAAGGTCATCTAAGCGGTGCGATATGTGTATTACCGTCTTAGATTCATCCTGGTTGAGTCTCTTCAGGGTCTCAAACAAAACAGTGCGTCCAGCCGGATCTAAGTGAACAGTACCTTCATCCAAAACAAGTGTATCCACCTCCATAGCCATCTGCCCGGCAAATGCTATCTTTGCAAGCTCACCACCAGAAAGGTTTGTGGTAAGGGCATATCTCAAGCCAAGGCTGCCTGTAGCAACAAGAGCGTCTAAAACCCTGGTAGAAATATAATCCGGGGCAAGTCCAAGATTCTCAGGTCCAAAGGCCACGTCCTCTTCTACTACAAGACTTACTATCTGATTCTCAGGATTGGCAAGGATGAGCCCTACCTTCGCCCCGCCTGTATCTATATTGCCTTCCTCAGGATGTAAGATTCCTGTTATAATATAGGCAAGAGTAGTCTTTCCAGACCCATTTGGCCCAACTATACCATAATATGTGCCCACAGGAATCTCTAGGCTGATATCTTCAAGAACCCTTCTTCCAGAATACGAAAAACATAAATTTGATAATCTGATAGACAAACTAAATCTATTTTTAGGCAGTCATGAAGATTCCTGCTGCACACCAGCAGAAGATCCTATCTTTGCCTCTACCCACTCCATGACCACCATAGGGGCGCTATCACCCTTTCTGGTCTTATATTTTATAGACCTGGTGTAACCACCATTTCTTTCTTTGAATCTTGGCCCGAGATCCTTGAATAACTTTCCCAAAGCCTCTTTTGATTTTACTATACTATCAGCCTGCCTTATGGCAGCCAGACCACCTTTTTTGCTTAAACTTACCATCCTGTCTGCTAACTTCCTGAGCTCCTTCGCCTTTGCCTCAGTAGTAATTATCCTTTCATGGAGAATCAAAGACGTGACCAAATTCCTGAGCATAGCCTCCCTGTGATCTGTCTTCCTCTTTAGTTTTCTTCCACCTATCCGATGATGCATCTCCCCACCTCTATTTACTTTCCTCTTCTTCCATCTTGCGTCTTCTCTCCTCAATCTCCTCAGAAGAAGGCAGGTTTGGAATTTTTACCCCTATATGTAAACCCATCTTTGCCAGTTTTTCCTTTATCTCCTCTAATGATTTCCGTCCAAAGTTCTTGGTCTTTAAAAGCTCTGCTTCCGTCTTCTGTACCAGCTCGTATATGTATATCATACTTGCATTTTTGAGGCAATTTGCAGATCGTACAGACAGTTCCAGCTCTTCCACGGTCCTAAAGAGGTTTTGATTCAGATCTTCTTCTTTTTCTTCCTCCTCTTCCTCACTCTCAATTGCATCTTCCTGGAAGTTTATAAATGTATCCATATATTCCTTCTGAATCTTTGCAGCATAGGCCAGTGCCTCTCCCGGGATTACCACGCCATTTGTCCAGACCTCTATAACCAACCTGTCATAATCCGTCCTGCGACCTACTATAGTAGGGGTAACATTAAAAGAGACCTTCTTTACAGGGGAAAAGCTTGCATCTATAGGGATCCATCCTTCTACATCAATCTTTTCCTTGTTTAACTCTGCAGGGGCATATCCCCTGCCCCATTCCACACGAATCTCCATCTTCAGGCTGACATTACCTTCAATAGTAGCAATAGTCTGGTCAGGATTTATTATATCTATATTACCACCTGTATCTATATCCCCTGCCTTTACCTCACAAGGGCCTTTTTTCTCTAGATTCACGATCTTAGATTTACCTGTATGCATACAAAGAACAACTCTTTTAATATTGAGGATAATATCTGTTACATCCTCAATAATGCCAGGTATACTGGAAAATTCGTGAAGTACGCCAAGGGAGTCATCAAACCTTACGGCTGTTATCGCAGATCCATAGATAGATGAAAGTAAAATCCTTCTCAAAGAATTGCCTATGGTTACCCCAAATCCCCTCTCAAGAGGTTGCACATTAAAACGCACATAGGTATTAGTCTGCGTTCCTTCCTCTACCTCTAATTCTTTAGGCTTTATAATCTCCCTCCAGTTTTTCTCTATCATCTTTACCGCCTTAAACTTATTTAGAATAAAATTCTACTATCAGTGTTTCTTCTACGGGCATAGGTATATCCTTTCTTTCCGGTAATACCTTAACTATACTCTTCATATTTTCCTTATCTAACTCAAGCCATTCCAGAGTCCCCCGCCTTTCCATATCTTCCAAAGCATTCACAACCGGTACTGCCTTTCTGCTCTTTTCTCTCACCTCTACTACATCACCTGCCTTCACAAGAAAAGATGGGATATCTGTCTTTCTCCCATTCACCAAAAAATGACCGTGGCTAATAAGTTGCCTTGCCTCTTGCCTGGAAGAAGCAAACCCCATCCTGTAAACTACATTATCTAATCTCCTCTCAAGCAAAACAAGGAGGGTCTCCCCGGTTACTCCCTTCTTCTTTGTAGCCATCTCATAATAAATTCTGAACTGCTTTTCCGAGACACCATAAATACGGCGCACCTTTTGTTTTTCCCTTAAATGGATCCTGTACTCACTCATACGAGTCCGTCTCTGCCCATGTTCACCAGGGGCATAATTTCTCTGTTCAAATGCACATTTATCGGTATAGCATCTCTGCCCTTTTAAAAAGAGCTTTGCACCTTCCCTGCGGCATATTTTGCAAACAGGCCCTGTATATCTTGACAAATTTTTATTCCCCCTTATATCTCAATTAAACCCTGCGTTTTTTTGGTGGCTTACATCCATTATGTGCCACAGGTGTTATATCTCTTATACCATTTATCCTTATCCCACAAGCATGTATGGCCCTTAAGGCAGCCTCTCTGCCACCACCTGGCCCTTTAATGCATGCAAACACTGTCTTTAATCCATACTCCTTAGCCTTCGTACATGCATTCTCTGCTGCAAGTTGAGCAGCAAAGGGGGTGCCCTTTCTGGACCCCTTAAAGCCATGAGTCCCCGCACTAGCCCATGCAATGGTATTCCCTTGAGGATCTGTTATTGTGATGGTAGTATTATTAAAAGTAGCCTGAATATGAGCAATTCCTTCCGGAATATCCTTTTTAACCTTTTTCTTGGCTGAACGCCCCTTAGGTTTTGCCATAAAACACTCCTATACCTTATTTCTTCCTGCCGATAATTATCCGTCTGGGGCCCTTGCGTGTCCTTGCATTGTTATGAGTATGCTGTCCATGTACCGGCAAACCTTTCCTGTGTCTCAATCCCCTATAACACGCTATATCCATAAGCTGTTTTATATTCATGGATACTTCTCGTCTGAGTTCCCCCTCCACGACAAAATTATCGTTAATATAATCCCTGATCTCTGTGATCTCCTGCTCTGTAAGCTCATCACTCTTCCTAGACGAATCTATCTTTACTTCAGAGAGCATATCCTTAGCTCGAGATCTACCTATTCCGTAAATATAGGTCAAGGCTATATCTACCCGTTTATTTCGTGGTAAGTCTACCCCTGCAATCCTTGCCAAGCCAGCCCTCCTTAACCCTGTCTCTGATTATGACGAGGATTCTCACAGATGACCCTTATCACACCAGAGCGTTTAATAATCTTACATTTCCTGCAACGTTTCTTCACTGATGCTCTTACCTTCATACTATCTCCTCATTTTGTTCTATATACAATCCTGCCCTTGGTTAAATCATAGGGCGAAATCTCTACCTGCACCTTATCACCTGGTAAAATCCTTATATAATGCATCCTCATCTTGCCTGATATATGGGCCAATATCTGATACCCATTTTCCAGCTCTACTTTGAACATAGCATTTGGTAGTGGCTCTACTACAATACCCTCCGTCTCAATTACATCCTTTGCCATTCTTATTCAAACCCTATTGCAGTAGCAATAGCATCCTCAACATCTGTCATAGAGCCTTTACCTTCTATCTTTCTCACAATGCCCTGATCACTATAATATGCCACCAAAGGTGCTGTCTGAGAGTGATAAGTCTTAAGCCTTTCTCTTATGGTCTGCTCCTTATCATCATCTCGCTGATAGAGCTCGCCCCCGCATTTATCACATATCCCATCCTTCTTAGGTACATCAAACTTTATATGATGCATGTAACCACACTGTCTACATGTCCTGCGGCCGGTCAATCTCTCAACCAAGACGCTATCAGGCACCTCAATCTCTACTACATGATCAAGATGGCTTTCCATATCTCCCAATATCTTATCCAAGGCTTTAGCCTGATCCGATGTCCGTGGGAATCCATCTAATATAAACCCGTTATTACAATCTGGACTGCCTAACCTCTCTTTGACGACCCCGATCACCACGTCATCAGGAATTAATTCCCCTTTATCCATGTATTCCTTGGCCTTACGTCCCATTTGCGTCCCTTTGGCGACAGCAGCCCTAAACATATCCCCTGTAGATATTTGGGGTATGCTTAAACGCTCTACAAACCTTTTTGCCTGTGTTCCCTTACCTGCACCAGGCGGTCCTATTAAAATAATCTTCATCCCTTCAAAATCCCCCTTGCTATTAACGTCTAGGTTTAATACGTCCTGTCTTTAAAAAACCTTCATATTGTCTTGAGATCAGATGTGATTCTATCTGACTCATAGTATCCAGAGCAACCCCCACCACAATCAATAGTGACGTCCCTCCAAAATAAAACGGGGCATTTGCCCTACTGATCAGTATCTGGGGCAATATACAAACTGCACATAGATATATAGCCCCCACAAATGTAAGCCTTGACAGCACCCTGTCTAAGTGCTCCGAAGTTGCCTTCCCTGGCCGTATGCCTGGAATGTATCCGCCATATTTCTTAAGATTATCCGCCACATCTACCGGGTTAAATACAACTGCGGTATAAAAATATGTGAAAAATACAATAGCTATTAAATATATAAGATTATACATAGCCCCTCCGGGCCTCATTACATCTGCTGCAATCTTCATCCACGAGATCTGTGGAAAAAACTGGGCAATGGTGGCAGGAAAGACAATAATAGATGAGGCGAATATCGGAGGGATTACCCCTGAGGTATTTATCTTCAAAGGTAGATGTGTGCTCTGCCCGCCATATACCTTGCGTCCCCTTATCTGTTTTGGATATTGTATCGGGATTCTTCTCTGAGCTGTTTCAACAAATACAATCCCCCCAATCACAGCCAGCATGAATATTAACATAATCAAAGCACCAAAGATCGGCATCTCGCCTGTCCGTGTAAGACGCATGGTATTATATACAGCTACGGGCATCCTAGCCACAATTCCTGCAAATATGATCAAAGAAATGCCGTTTCCTATTCCCCTTTCTGTTATCTGTTCACCCAACCACATAAGAAAACATGTCCCTGTGGTCATGGTAACCATGGCAATCAACCTGAAACCCCATCCCGGGTACAACACCACTGCCTCACCACCTGGCCCTGTCATCTGCTCCACTCCCATAGAGATAAAATAACTCTGAACAAGGCATAGCAGCACTGTACCGTATCTCGTATATTGTGTGAGCTTATGCCTGCCTGCTTCCCCCTCCTTTTGTAACTGTTCAAACTTGGGATGAACTATACCCAATAATTGAACAATAATAGATGCACTGATGTATGGCATAATGCCTAAGGCCAGGATAGATAGCGTTCGCAAACCTCCACCGGCAAACATGTCAAACATCCCCAAAAGCGTACCGCGTTGCTGATCAAACCACTCGGCCATAATAGCCGCATCAATCCCAGGTGTAGGTATGTGTATACCAATCCTGTAAACAAACAGCATGAATAAGGTAAATAGAATGCGTTTTTGGAGTTCAGGTACCTTACCAAGATTTTCTAAAGCAGCTGCCACCTATACTTCTTCCTCTATGGGTTCAAACCTTCCACCCGCGTTCTCAATCTTTTCTATTGCAGCCTTCGATGCCTTATGCAGCCTTATAACAAGTGGGAAATCAATTACACCCTTTGATAAAAGCTTAACTTCTATCTCGGCCTGCTTTACCTTCCCCTTGTCTTTTAATGCCGCCATATCAACAACACCACCAGATTCAAAGCCTGAGAGATCTTGTATATTAATTATAGAATATTGCCTTCGAAATCTATTCTTAAACCCCCGTTTAGGCAGTCTCCTATATATAGGCATCTGCCCACCTTCAAACCAGGGAGCAATCGATCCTCCTGAACGGGCCTTTTGACCTCTCATCCCCCTGCCACAAGTCTTCCCTTTCCCGGACGCCTCTCCCCTGCCTACGCGACGTGCCACCTTCTTAGAGCCCCCAGCCGGGCTCAAGTTAGACAAATTCAACATCAGATTTCCTCCAACTCTAATAGGTGTGGTATCTTTTTTACAGCACCACGTAGGCCAGGGCTATCTTTCAAGACCCTTGACCTGCCTCGCCTTTTCAGCCCTAAAGACTTCACTGTAGCGCGCACCTTCTTGGTCCGACCAATAATAGACCGTTTTAAGGTAACCTTTATATACCGATCCAAAACCTATTCCCCTTTATGAGTTCTTAAATAATCGAGTTCTATCCCTCGTTTTGCTTCCACATGTTCTAACGGCTCTATCTTTTGAAATGCATCAAATGTAGCCCTTACTACATTATGGTAATTGTTGGAACCCAAACACTTGGTCACTACATTGCGTATCCCTACTGCTTCCATTACCGCACGAACAGCGCCCCCTGCAATGACCCCCGTACCCGGCGAGGCCGGCTTTAGTAAAACCCTTCCCCCACCAAATTCACCTATTACCTTGTGAGGAATAGTTCCACCTGTTATAGGGACATCTATCATGGCCTTTTTCGCCACCTCTACCCCTTTACGTATACTTACAGCCACCTCTTTTGCCTTACCTATACCATGACCTACCTTACCACTACCATCTCCTACCACTACCATTGCGCTAAAATGAAAACGCTTTCCCCCTTTGACAACCTTGGCCACACGATTGACAAATACTACCTTATCTATTAGCCCATCTTCCCGTTCTCGTGTTCCTCTTCTATCTCTCTGTGCCAACTCTCATCTCCCTGATCAAAATTTTAGACCACTAACCCTTGCAGCTTCGGCCAATGCCTTTACTTTACCGTGATATTTATATCCCCCTCTATCAAACACTACCTTCTCTATTCCCCTTTCTTTTGCCTTCTTGGCTAAAATCGTACCTACTTCTCTGGCGGCATCCATAGTAAAACCTTTAATCTTGTCCTTAATCTCTGAACTCAGGCTAGATGCACTCACTAAAGTATTCCCTTGGGTATCATCTATAATCTGGGCATATATATATCTATTGGCCCTATAAACACAAACCCTGGGGCAGGTCTCGCTACCTTTTATCTTCCTGCGTATTCTCAAATGACGAAGATCCTTTCCCTCTTCCTTAGCTCTTTTTTTACGCATAATATACCTCCTCGAGGTTAAGCCTTGGCAACAGCGCTCTTCCCGGGCTTGAGCCTCACCTGCTCTCTTAAGTACCGTATACCTTTCCCTTTATATGCATCTGGAGGCCGTATCTTCCTTATCCTTGCAGCTACATCCCCAACAAGTTCTTTATTAATACCCTCTATATCTATAATCCCCTTCGAGACCTTAGCTGAAATGCCCTTTGGTAGTACAAATTCCACAGGATGTGAATATCCAACTGTCAATATCAGATAATTATCTTTAATTTCAGCCCTGTATCCTACGCCCACTATCTGAAGCGTCTTTTTAAACCCCTGAGTTACACCTACAACCATATTGTTCACCAACGATCTTACAAGACCATGATACGCCCCTGTCTCTCCCGATTCATCCAGGGCCATTACAAATAAATATCCCTTCTCCTTTTTTATCTCAATATTACCTACAATAGGTCTTGAGAGTATACCATTAGGTCCTTTTACCTCTACAATCCCGTTACTTATCTTCACATCTACACCATCTGGTACTGGTATAGGCATCTTCCCAACCCTAGACATTTTTTCTCACCATACCCTCAATAATACTTCACCACCTGCCATCTTTGCCCGGGCGGATCGATCCGTCATAACCCCTTTGGATGTACTCACTATGACTATTCCTAAGCCATCCCTGACTCTTGGGATGTCTGAAGCCCCACTATATACCCTGCGACCTGGTTTAGATATCCTCTCAATACCACTAATCACAGGTTTACCATTATAGTACTTTAAGGTTAGCTGTAAGACCCCCTGCTTCCCGTCTTCTACTACCTTATACCCCTTTATATACCCTTCTCTCTTAAGGATATCCACAATGGCTATCTTCATCTTGGATGCAGGCACATCAACACTTAGCATCATTGCCTGCCCTCCATTCCTTATCCTTGTAATTATATCCGCAATAGGATCAGTAATCATTATTCATTTCCTCTACCAGCTGGATTTTCTTATACCAGGGATCTCTCCCCTCATTGCATATGTCCTTAAACATATCCTGCAAATACCAAACTTTCTATAATATCCCCTTGGCCTTCCACAAATAATGCACCTGTTATGCTGTCTCACCTTAAATTTTGGTATTCTCTTTGCCTTTGCTACCATAGATTTCTTGGCCATAATATATCCTTCTACCTCCTGAATGGCATCCCAAAGGAATTAAGAAGCGATCCACCTTCTTCGTCTGTCTTAGCAGTAGTTACGATTGTTATATTCATACCACGAACCTTATCAACCTTATCATAGTCGATCTCTGGGAATACTGCCTGATCCTTCAGGCCCAAGGTATAATTGCCTCTCCCATCAAAACCCTTAAGTACTAAGCCTCTAAAATCCCTTACACGAGGAAGGACTGCATTGATTAACCTGTCCAAGAATTCATACATCCTCTCACCCCTCACTGTCACCTTGCAACCTATAGGCATCCCCTCTCTGATCTTAAATACAGCAATAGACTTTCTTGCCCTGGTAACGATTGGCCTTTGACCTGAAATAACGGATAGCTCCTCAATGGCCCTATCTATTACCTTTATATCCTGCACAGCATCCCCAAGCCCCATGTTTATAATTATTTTCACAACCCTGGGCACTTCGTGCATATTCTTATATCCGAACTCCCTGGTAAGCGCGGGTATTCCCTCTCGATTATATAAGTCCTTCAACCTAGCCATTTTTTACCTGCCTCATACATCCAACTCTTCTCCACAGCTCTTGCAGATCCTTACCTTTTCACCACCTGCATGAAACTTGTATCCCACCTTTACGCCTCGATCGCACTTGGGGCACACAAGCGCTATATTTGAGATATGGATACCTGATTCCTTCTCAATAATTCCGCCTTGAGCTGTTTTCGTTGGCTTTTGATGTCTCTTTATCATATTAACGCCCTCTACAATCACTTTATCGTTTTTCTCAAAGAGCTTTATTACCTTTCCCCTCTTAGCACGGTTCTTGCCATACAAAACTTCTACAGTATCACCTTTCTTTATCTTGCTGGATCCATACTTTGCCATCTTTTATCCCTTTTAAATCACCTCAGGCGCAAGGGAGACTATCTTCATGAAATTCTTAGCCCTGAGCTCTCTTGCAACTGGCCCGAAGATACGTGTACCGACAGGTTCCATTTGGTTATTGAGCAGTACTGCGGAATTTTCATCAAACCTTACACATGAACCATCTTTCCTTTTATATGTCCTTTTTACCCTTACCACAACAGCCTTACACACATCCCCCTTCTTGACCCTTGACTGGGGCAAAGCCTGTTTGACACTCACGACTATCACATCTCCCAAAGAGGCATACCTCCGTCTAGTACCACCAAGAACCTTTATACACATCACCTCTCTCGCACCAGAATTATCAGCCACTCTGAGTCTTGTCTGCTGTTGAATCATGTACTGCCTCCACTCCGCCTATAGCGAGCCTAATCTTGCCTCTCCAAAATACTTACCACCCGCCAGCGTTTGCCTTTACTCAATGGCCTACACTGCCGTATAATGACTTTGTCTCCCGCCCTGCATTCATTTCTCTCGTCATGCGCCTTAAAAAATCGACGCTTACGAATATATTTTTTGAAGACAGGGTGTTTTTTTAACCTCTCCACAGTTATAACAACTGTCTTGTCCATCTTGTCACTGGTGACTAAGCCTTCAAGCTCCATTTCTTTAAGCCTTCCCTTGTCTGCTTTTTTCTCCAAGAATAGTATGTATCCTTGCGATATCACCCTTCAATTTTCGAATGAGGGTCATATTTTTTAATTGACCTGTTGCCTTTTTAAACCGGGTATCCATGAGTTCTCCTTCAATCTTAACCTTTACTTGAAGCAACTCATCTGCTGATTTTTCTCTTAACTCATTCGACTTCATCAAGACCCTCCCGTGCTACAAATCGTGTCTTTATAGGAAGTTTGTGAGAAGCCAGACGAAATGCCTCCTTTGCCTGATCACGAGTCACACCATCAATCTCAAACAGAACCCTGCCTGGTCTTACTGCGGCAACCCATTCCTCCGGGGCGCCCTTGCCTTTGCCCATCCTGGTCTCAGCAGGTTTCTTGGTAGTTGGCTTGTCAGGAAAGATCCTGATCCATATCTTCCCGCCCCTCTTAACAGAACGCGTGATAGCAACCCTGGCAGACTCTATTTGCCTTGCAGTAATCCAATAGGATTCTAGGCCCTGCAATGCATATCGGCCAAAGCTTACCCTTGTCCCTCTCTCTCTGGAACCCACTATGTGTCCCCGCTGTTTTTTTCTGTATTTAACCTTGCTTGGCATCAACATAGCTTAATTCCTTTTATGTGTTTACCCCTTCTTCTTTCTCTATTACATCACCATGAAAAATCCAGACCTTTACACCTATAACCCCATATACGGTAAGGGCCTTTGCAAACCCATAATCTATATCAGCCCTCAATGTATGCAGTGGAACTCTTCCTTCCATATACCACTCTCTTCTGGCTATCTCAGCCCCTGCCAACCTGCCGCCACAGGCCACCTTTATCCCTTGCGCACCCATTCTTATGGCCTGAGTTACTGCTCGCCTCATGGCGCGTCTGTAGGCCACTCTTCGAATCAACTGATTGGCAATACCCTCCGCAACAATCTGTGCATTTGTCTCTGGCCTTCTTACCTCTTTTATCTCCAACATAATATCATTGCTGGCAAACTTGGCTAAATCATTCTTTAGTTGTTCCGTACCCTGCCCTTTTCGACCTATCACAAGGCCAGGCCTGCCTGTATAGATAACTACCTTAACCTTAGTGGCAGCCCTTTCAACTATAACATCCGATATGCCTGCGTGCCTCAACGTTTCAAATATAAATCGCCGTATCTTTACATCCTCTAGAAACATATCAGAAAACCCCTTACCCGCAAACCACTTGGCTTTCCAATCCTTTTCTATACCTAACCTAAATCCGTATGGATGAACTTTTTGACCCACTAATCCTCCCTTTTAAGTCTCTTCTAATACTACTGATATATGACTCGTCCTTTTTAATATATGACTTGCCCTGCCCATTGCCCGTGGCCTAAATCGTTTTATAGTGGGGCCTCCGTCTATCATAATAGACTTCACGTAGAGATTGTCTACATCCATAACCCCTGTAGACATAGCATTGGCCACAGCAGAATTGAGCACCTTCAATATTATAGCTGCCCTTTTCTTATCCATATGGATCAAGATCCTCAATGCCTCTCCTATCGGCTTCCCCCTTACCTGATCTGCTACTAATCTAGTCTTTCTAGGTGAAATTCTCGAATATTTGAGTGCTGCCTTTGCCTCCATCCTTAGCGCCGCTCCTTTCTCTTAGACTTTCTATCCGCAGCATGACTATAAAATGTACGGGTGGGAGAAAATTCACCTAATTTGTGACCCACCATTTCCTCTGTAACATAAACCGGCATAAATTTTCTGCCATTATGTACAGCAAAGGTAATGCCTATAAATTCAGGCAATATTACTGATCGCCTGGACCACGTCTTTATTACCTTCCTGCTATCTGCCTGACCAGCTTCAAGCGCTTTTTTCAAAAGATGCTCATCTACAAATGGCCCTTTTTTAAGTGAGCGAGACACTACTTATTTCCTCCTCTTTACAATATACTTATTCGAGTCCTTATTACGCTTCCTGGTCTTGTGCCCCTTTGTAGGAACTCCCCACGGGGAGGTCGGATGATTACCCTTCACCCTGCCTTCTCCTCCACCATGCGGATGGTCCACAGGATTCATCGCAACACCCCTTACCGTAGGCCTGATGCCCAGCCAGCGAGACCGGCCAGCTTTACCTATAGTAATATTAGAGTGATCCACATTACCTACCTGACCAATGGTGGCCCTGCATTCAAAAAATATCTTCCTCGCTTCACCGGAAGGCATTCTTATATGAACATATCTGCCTTCCTTAGCCAAAATTTGGCCATATGCACCGGCAGCCCTTATAATCTGCCCACCCTTATCAGGTCTCATCTCTACATTGTGAACAAATGTGCCAAGTGGTATTGCCTTCAATTTAAGCACATTCCCTGGCTTTATATCAGCATCATCCGATGTAATCACTAAATCCCCTACACTCAAACCCTCCGGCCAGAGAATGTATCTCTTCTCTCCATCTGCATAGCAAACCAAAGAAACTCTCGCAGAACGATTGGGATCGTATTCTATGGTTGCAACCTTTCCAGGCACACCAGCTTTATCACGTCTGAAATCCACAATCCTATAAAGCCTTCTATGCCCACCCCCCTGCTGACGCACTGTAATACGGCCAGTGCTATTGCGACCTGCCCTATTCTTTATATACCGGGTCAGGGACTTTTCGGATTTATCTGTCGTGATCTCTGTAAATCCAGAGACCGTCATAGTCCGTCTTCCAGCTGATGTAGGGCTAAAACCTCTTATAGCCATACCTTATACTCCTTCATAAACTTCAATACTCTCGCCGCGTCTTATCTTTACAATGGCCTTTTTCCAGGTAGGTCTCTTGTATTCATGGCGTCCCCATCTCTTTTTCTTACCCTTTACTCTAAGAGTCCGTACATCTTCTACGTGAACATTAAAAAGTCCCTCTACTGCCTTTTTTATCTCTATCTTATTGGCATCTCTATCCACCTTAAAGACTGCTTTATTATCTTCCTGGCGCATAGCCGTGCCCTTTTCCGTAATCAGCGGAGCTTCAATTATTCTTGTAAAATTTTTCATTTAGCCAAGGCCTCCTCGATCCAAGCTATGGCACCAAGATCCAGTATCAACCCCTTACGTTTAATGATATCATGCACATTAAGCCCTTTCACATCTAAAACCTTGCTACGACTCACATTCCTCGAAGCCACGGATACTGCTCTATCGATATTGCCCATAACCACCAGAGCATCCTCCATCCCCAATAAGTGCAAGGCATTTAAAAAAACCTTTGTCTTTGTCTCTTCCAAGACTATCTTATCAACTATCTTGAGCATACCCTCGTTTAATTTCATACTTAAGGTAGAACGCAAAGCTACCTTCCTCACCTTTTTGGGTAATTTCTTGGCATATTTTCTATTGTTAGGTCCAAAGGTTACACCACCACCTCTCCATAGGGGAGATCTAATAGTCCCTGCTCGAGCCCTGCCTGTCCCCTTCTGACGCCATGGTTTTGCACCCCCCCCGGAAACGCCTACTCTGCCTTTAGTCTTGGCTGAGCCTGTCCTGCGGTTTGACAGCTGCCACACAACTACATCATGGATCAAATAGGGCTCTACCTCACAGCAAAATATATCATCTCTAAGGTCTATCTTCTTGAGTATTTCTCCAGTCATGTTATACACGTCAACAGCAGGCACGACTACTCTCCTTGCTTTCTCATGATAACAAGATGCCCTTTCGCTCCTGGAACAGCACCTTTTAATATCAATAAATTCTCTTCAGCCCTCACATCTACAACCTCTAACTCTTTTAGAGTCACCCTTGCGCCACCCATACGCCCTGGCATCCTTTTACCCTTGAACACTCTACTAGGGTCAGCCGAACAACCAATAGATCCAGTCGCCCGATGTATAAGGGAACCATGACTCGCAGGAAGTCCACCAAACCCGTGTCTCTTGACCACCCCTGCAAAGCCTTTGCCCTTTGATATACCTGTGACCTTTACCTTTTCTCCCTTTTTAAAGACATCTCCAACCTTTATCTCATCTCCTATATTAATAGATGCCATATCATCACAATTGATCTCTTTTATGTAATAGAAATAGCCCTTGCCCGCCTTGTCCTGATGACCCCTCATGGGTTTATTAACCCTTGATGCCTTTTTAGGACAAAAACTGACGACAATAGCATCATATCCGTCTTTTTGCCTTAGCTTCTTTTGGATTACAAAACAAGGGCCCGTCTCTAAAAGTGTCACCGGAACCAAACCCCCATCTTCCATAAATATCTGACTCATTCCCAGCTTTTTACCCAACATTCCCTTAATCATACGATCCCCCGCTTCCATTTAGAGCTTTATCTCCACATCTACACCCGCTGATAAATCCAGCTTCATTAATGAATCTACAGTCTGCTGATTGGGTTCCAAGATATCTACAAGCCTTTTGTATGTGCGAATTTCCAACTGATCCCTGGATTTTTTATCCACATGGGGAGACCTCAATACACAGAATTTTTCTATCCTGGTAGGCAGTGGAATCGGGCCTGCGATTTTCGCACCTGTCCTGCGAGCAGCCTCAACTATCTCCTGTACAGACTGATCTATCAGCTTATAATCGTATGCCTTAAGTCTTATACGTATCCTTGGTGTATCCATTCACACTTCCTTACTCTATAATCTTTACTACCACGCCTGCGCCGACAGTTCTTCCGCCTTCTCTGATAGCAAACCGCAAGCCCTCTTCTAACGCTATCGGCTGTATTAACTTCACTTCCATCGTAATATTGTCTCCGGGCATCACCATCTCTACACCCTCGGGCAACCCGATATCCCCTGTAACATCCGTCGTCCTAAAATAAAACT
>JAYEFR010000233.1:0-1648 GCA_034716155.1 Thermodesulfobacteriota bacterium | reverse complement strand
AGTTTTATTTTAGGACGACGGATGTTACAGGGGATATCGGGTTGCCCGAGGGTGTAGAGATGGTGATGCCCGGAGACAATATTACGATGGAAGTGAAGTTAATACAGCCGATAGCGTTAGAAGAGGGTTTGCGGTTTGCTATCAGAGAAGGCGGAAGAACTGTCGGCGCAGGCGTGGTAGTAAAGATTATAGAGTAAGGTATGCGTAGATGAGGGATATTATAACTTTAGCATGTACTCAGTGTAAGAGGCGTAATTATACAACAACGAGAAATAAGAAGAAGACTCAAGAGAAGCTTGAACTGAAGAAGTATTGTCCCTCTTGCAGGATACATACTTTACATAAAGAGATAAGATAAGTAATTGATACAGGCCAGTAGCTCTAATTGGTAGAGCGCCGGACTCCAAATCCGGATGCTGGGGGTTCAAGTCCCTCCTGGCCTGCCAATTTGGATAGGGGTATGGAAAGGTTAAAAAGATTCTTTTTGGAAGTAAGGGCCGAGATGAGAAAGGTGACGTGGTCCGGATATAAAGAGGTAAGGTCTGGAACCATTGCCGTCTTAGTCCTATCCGGCATTGTGGCACTTTTTTTGTGGTTTGTAGACTTTGGTTTGTCTCAATTAGTACGGGTTGTGCTGGGTTGATAGAATATGGAACATAAATGGTACGTAGTACATACATACTCGAATTTCGAGAATAAGGCCAAGAGATCTCTGGAAGAGAGGATCAAGGCCTATACGTGTGAAGACGAATTCTCCGGGATTTTAGTGCCTTCAGAGCAGTTTGTAAATTTGGTGCAAGGGAAAAAGAAGACCACTTCCAGGAGATGTTTTCCCGGGTATATACTAGTTAAGATGGAATTGACGGATAAGACATGGCATGTGGTAATGGGAACTCCCAAGGTTACAGGCTTCGTAGGTGGTAAGAATAGCCCCTCAACTATATCTGATGAGGAGGTGGAGAGACTAAAGACTCAAATAGAAGGTAAGATTGCAGCCCGCGAGTTTGAGTGTGAATTTGCATGTGGAGACCAGGTGAATGTGATAGAAGGGCCGTTTCAAAACTTTAATGGTGTTGTGGATGATGTCAGGCCTGATAAAGAAAAGGTAAAGGTCTTGGTGAGTATATTTGGAAGGTCTACGCCTGTAGAGTTAAATTTTGATCAGATAACTAAAAAATAGTGTAAGAGGCAAAAAATGGCAAAGGAAGTATTGGCAAAGATAAAGATTCAAATACCTGCAGGAGAGGCAAAACCTTCTCCTCCTGTTGGGCCGGCTTTAGGTCAGCATGGAGTGAATATAATGGAGTTTTGCAAGGCATTTAATGCAACTACAGAGAAACAAAAGGGATATCTGATACCTGCAGTTGTAACAGTGTATAAAGACAGATCTTTCACATTTATAACAAAGGCCCCGCCGGCGTCTACTTTGTTATTAAAGATGGCAGGGATCGAGAAGGGATCTTCTAATCCCAAGGCTGAGAAGGCAGGTAAGGTTACCTCTTCACAGCTAAGAGAGATTGCAGCATCAAAGCTCAGCGATTTAAATACAAATGATATAGATGCTGCAATGAAGATAATTGCCGGGACTGCCAGAAATATGGGGATAGAGATTATTGATTAGAGAGGTTTTAGGTTATGGCAAGAAGAG
>JAYEFR010000232.1:0-1669 GCA_034716155.1 Thermodesulfobacteriota bacterium | reverse complement strand
CGATCGGAGAAAGTCCGATAATCGGGGTTAAAGTTTCAGAGTCCTATGATATCTGTGGTATCCGGGAGGTAGCGGAAAAAAAGCGTGTACCTTTATTGGATTTTGACAAAAACCCTTATAAAGTCATTCCTGTGCCTGAAGGTAGAATCATCAATAAAATAAAAGTGACCTGTTTTGTTGATGAATATGATTATGTCGTTTCAATCCCTGTTATGAAAACCCACATGCACACGGTAGTAACATTATCTGTTAAAAACATGAAAGGAATGCTGTGGCGACGCCAAAAAATTGTATTTCATCAAATACAGGCTCCAAAAGAAATAACAGATGGAGAAAAAGAGCTTAACATTGCCATTGCCGATATGGCCACCGTACTTTATCCCGACTTTGTAATTATTGATGGTACTATCGGAATGGAGGGGATGGGTCCAGGTGGTGGTGAACCCAAGGGAGCAGGTATTGTTGTGGCCGGCGAGAATGCCGTTGCCGCAGACATGGTCGCTTCAAGGCTGATGGGGATCAATCCGTATGATGTTCCACACCTGAGAATTGTGGCCGACCATCGTAATACGGAATATGATGATATTTCTATATCGCCTGCCGATTATCTAAATCTGAAATCGGACTTTACACCCTCACCGGACAAGATATCCTTTAACTATCCTGATGTGGAAATATACGATGAAGAATCATGCAGTGCATGTTTAACGACAATTTTTTTGTTCTTGAAACAATATCATAAAGCGCTGAAGCCATACCGGGGCGCAGATGGTAAGCTCCATTTGGCAATCGGTCAAGGAGTACGAAATTGCTCTCCGGGAACTATCTATGTGGGTAACTGCAGCTGTATGGTTGCAGAATCGAATGATTGTATAAAAGTGACAGGGTGCCCACCAATTTCAAGCCAGATTTGGGAAAGTCTGACATGTAAAAAAAATAATTGATGAAGCCTCCGCGTTTTTTCTTAGAGAGTGTTTTTACATTACCAATTTCATACTGTCTTTTGAATTGTCCTAAATTTGTTGACACATTGAACAGCTAATTTAACTTATAAAACTAATGTGCGTGAAGCCCTTCCGATGGGTTACTCATTTAAGGTTATACCTATAAAAGTTTTTCTGCTCCTGTATAGACCTCTTCCACTTTCAATGCTGCTGCGGCATGACCTGGATGCTTTTTAGGATTCCATTTTTTCATATCCTCAAAGATACTGCCTTCTTTGTGGTATTCGATACTTCCCTTAATCTGATAGGATTTTCCTTCTTTTGTTATAAAGAGAATCGTTCCTTTGCTGCCGGCAAGTATATTTTCCAGTGTTTTAGAAAAATAGTTATTCGCAACCACTACAGTATCTTCGCTGAATATTGACACGCAGGTGGCGTATATAGAATTAGGAATTCCATCTCCATTTACAGTTGATAAAATGATGGGACCTTCCCTGTCTTCCCATGCTTTAGTCACTTTTTCTGGTAATGCTGCCATAATAGTCCTCCTTTATAGTATAACAGTGTTGATAAACTAATTTACGTCTCCTAAGCCCTCATTTACAACCCACCGGAAATAAACGGTGGTTTATTTTCACAACCAATCTTGGTAAAATCACCCTTCTATGGATTTAAATTTATCTTTCGGTACTCCACAGATCGGACACTTGTCCGGGAGCTTTTTA
>JAYEFR010000231.1:0-8641 GCA_034716155.1 Thermodesulfobacteriota bacterium | reverse complement strand
TTTGTCCCGGGTAATATCGGTGCACTTGCGATCCTCATGGCCCTTTATTACAGAAACAAGACCGGGAAAGGACAGTATATTGACCTTGCCCAGTCCGAGGCCCTAATACGGACATTATTCCATCATACCTATCATAACCTAACTGGAGAAGAGATCGGGAGAACCGGAAATTCCGACCCGACAATGGTGCCGGCATCCATTTTCAAGACAAAGGATGAAAAGTTTCTGGCACTGGCATGTGCCACCAAAGACCAGTTCGAGAGGCTTTTAGACGCCATGGGCAGGGAAGATCTTCGCAAAGACAAGCGTTTTACCAATACCTTCGATAGACTCAAGCCGGAAAATGCCGAGGCTTTGACAGGTATCGTTGCTGATTGGGTGAAAATTCATGACTGCGAGGAAATAGTTAAACTTTCCAATTCAAAGGCCTTCCCTGCCGCTGAGGTGATTGATGACTATCAGATCTGTCATGATCCATGGCGCCGTCAGCGTGGAAGCGTAATCCTGTTCAACGATGATATGTACGGGGAATTTGTGCTGGCAGGACCCTCTGCCCAACTGAGCGAAACACCTTCGAGAAACAAATGGCTTGCCCGTCCTCTTGGTTATCACAACAGGATAGTACTGAAAAAGTTTCTTGGCATGAAAGAAGAGGAAATCGATGATCTGGAGAAAAAAAAGGTTATCGGAACCTTTGATGACAAACCCGGGCTGAAGCCGCCTGTATATTATAACATGAATGAGGACCCCATATACAACTACGGAAAAGAGGCCATGAAATGAATCCTAAAAAGAACAAAGACGAGATATACGCTCGATATGTGGCCTCAAAAAAGGCCATTAGTCACCTTGCTTCCTGGAGCGAAACACTGGCCGAGATCATGAATCCCGAAGGGAAACCAGAAGTATTAAATGATGTCCTGGTTTTAGATGCCAGCCATGCCAATTTCTCGGGAATCATTGCCTCGAGCTTCTTTGCGGAATTTGGTGCCGAGGTGATCAAGATCGAGCCTAATGAGGGTGACCCTGCCCGTAAGATGACACCTTTTGGCGCCAACGTCAAAGGGGTGGGCATCCCCTTTATGGTAGAGGGACGGAATAAACGCTACATGACCCTGGATCTCAATAATAATGAAAAAGACCGGGAGGTTTTCGGTAAGCTGGCAAAACAGGCCACCATCGTTATCGAGAACTATGCCCCCGGGGATATGGATTCCTGGGGCATAGGCTTCCGGCAGCTCTCACATGAAAACCCCGGCCTCATATACATTGCTGTTACCCCTTACGGACAGTATACAGACAAGGCCAAAGAATTCGCCAATCTTCCGGATTCTGATATCACCACTCAGGCAGGATCCGGCCTTCCTGCCCAGATAGGGGCACCTGCGACGGCTCCGGAGCCTTACAACTGGCCGCTTAGGGCCGGGACGTGGATGGGCTGGTACATATCCGGATTAAGCGCGGCCTTAGGGGGGAGTATAGCCCTTGTTTATCGTCAAAATACAGGCAAAGGACAGATGATAGACATTGCAGGTATGGATGCATACTCTTCAATGGTCGGGTTTCCTGCATCCATTGGCTATACATGGGAGAAGGCGCGGCCAAGAATCGGGATATTGGACTTTATCCTTTATCCTTACGGACACTGGAAATGCAAAGACGGATATGTGGCGATCGCAGCACCAAGGGATCATGATTTTCGGGCCTTGATTAAAATCCTGGGGTTATGGAAGATAGAGGATGATTGGAGATACACGTCGGATCGAATCCCTGATGCCCTGGATCAGGCAATGGCCTTGCACAAGCTAATTGAAGAGAAGACCATGCAGTACACCAGCGATGAGTTGGTGAAAAAGGCCTTGGCTTACAGCAAGAAAGCAGCACGCTCCAAATGGCGGGGTGGCGGGGTGCCTATCATCATGAAGGTCATGACACCGGATAAAACCATGGGAAACATACAGTGGACTATCCGCAAGGCCTTTCAGGAGGTCGAGGATGGAACCCTCGGAAAATATGTGATCAGCTCAGGCTTTGTAAAGATGTCTGAGTCGCCTCCGAGAGTCAAGTGGGTATCTTGCGATATCGGGAAGGACAATGACTACATCAGGGAAAAGTATCTTCGTGGGGACTAAGATTGTCCAAATAGTTTAAATTGAAATCCTGATTGGAAGGATTCCAATAAAATAATTTTACAAAGGAGGTACGGTAATGAGAAAAGGTTTAAGATTTACCATTATTCTCGCAGCAGTATTGTTGGTGTTGCTGGCTTTATCACCAATGACATTCGCAGCGCCAAAGGGGGAGCCCATCGTTATTGGCTATGCCGATATCTACCATTTCAAGGCAGCCATCGAAAAGGCTGGGGGAACAGATGACATCAATAAGTTGATCAAGGCCATGGAAGAGGTGGAGACAACCTATTCCCTTGGAAAGATGAAGTATCAAACAAAGAAGATAAAACCATTCTACCACTCCAGGGTTCGGGTTGATCCAAATGACCCCCTGAATACGACTTATGCCGGATACTATTATCAGCCCATAGTCCAATTCCAGAAAGACGGGAAGATAGTGTATCTATGGGGCTCTTGTAAGGAGAATGAAAAGTTTTACAAGAAGTTTGAGTGTTTTAACCCGAAAAATTATATACCCCCTGCCAAGTTGAGAAAGGAATAAGCACAAGACATCACATTCGGAAATCCAAGGCGACCCCTTCCTCGGGGTCGCCTCATATTTGATGTGCCTATAAGCGTAACTCCAAAAGAAAATTTAGGCGGATATCTTTCTGCTTTGAAATACAAATTGACATCGGAATAGAAAACCTCTACATAACTACACAAAATATTTCAAAATAAACCAGGAGGACAATCGTGGCAGAAAAGTTTTTTAGTGAAAGGAATCTGAAATTTTTGCTCTATGAGGTCTTTGATACAGCATCACTTCTTAAATATCCTTATTATGAAGAACACTCTAATGAAATCTTTGACATGGTCTTGGAAACGGCTGCAAAGATAGGAAAAGATATGCTCTACCCCTGTCTTGAGGAAATGGATAAAAATCAACCGGAATTTGTTGATGACAAGGTAAAGGTCCACCCGATGGTAAAGACCTTTATGAAAGAATGCGGCGAAGGGGGATGGATTGCTGCAACTGCACCCATGAATGTTGAAGGGCAGCAACTCCCCGGTACAATCGGGCTTGCTTCCAATTTTATCTTTGGTGCAGCCAATTATTCTGCAAGCGTCTACCCTGGTCTCACCACTGGGGCGGCCCACCTCATCACATCCTTTGGGACAAAGGAGTTGATAGAAACATATGTCCCAAAGATGTTTGCTGGCGAGTGGCAAGGGACCATGGCCTTGACAGAGCCCCAGGCCGGAAGCTCTCTCGCTGATATCACCACCTCTGCTGAACCCACCGATCAAGGCTACTATAAAATTAAAGGGCAAAAAATCTTCATTTCCGCATCAGAGCATGATGGCGTGGAAAATGTAATCCAGCTGTTGCTCGCCAAGATTAAAGGGGCTCCGGCAGGTGTAAGGGGTATCTCCCTGTTTGTAGTCCCAAACAAGCGAATCAATGAAGATGGCACCCTGGTCCCTAACGATGTCAATGTGACAGGAATTTATCATAAGCTAGGCTACAGGGGGGCTCCAATCAATCAGCTGAGCCTGGGAGAAAACAACGATTGCCGCGGTTACCTGGTAGGAGAGCCCAATAAGGGCCTGGCCTATATGTTTCAGATGATGAATGAAGCCCGGATTGATGTAGGCCTTGGCGCAACGGCCATTGCCTCGGCTGCATATTATGCCGCCTTAGAATATTCTAAAGAGCGGCCCCAGGGGAGAAGATTGACCGCCAAGGATCCTACCCTGCCTCAGATACCCATTATTGAACATGCTGATGTGAAACGGATGCTGCTTTTCCAACGTTCTGTCATAGAGGGCTCTCTTTCCCTTCTCTTACAGTGCAGCATTTATACTGATTTGGAGATTGTCTTAGAAGGAGAGGAAAAGGAGAAATATACCCTTTTACTGGATCTCCTGACACCAGTGGCAAAGAGCTACCCCTCGGAGATGGGTATACTATCCGTATCTCAGGCCTTACAATGCCTGGGGGGATATGGTTACTGCGATGAATTTCCTTTGGAGCAATATTACAGAGACGCCAGGATCCATCCCATTCATGAGGGTACTACGGGCATCCAGGGTCTTACCCTTCTCGGGAGGGGGGTCATCAAAAAAGATGGCAAGGCCTTTCAATTATACCTAGAAGAGGTTCAAGATGTCATAAGGAAAGCCCAGGAGACCCCTGAACTCAAGACCTACGCCATAGAACTCAAAGATGTAGTAGAGAAGCTCCAAGAGGTCACCTCGCACTTGATAGGTGTGGCAGCAAAAGATGGCCCGGAGTTTTTCCTTGCTGATGCAACCCTTTATCTGGAATTCTTTGGCATCATCGCTATTGCATGGCAATGGCTGCTTCAGGCCATATCAATCCGGAAGGCCTTGAAGGATACTCCAGCAGAGGCAGATTCCACGTTCTATCAGGGAAAGATGTATGCCTTCAGATATTTCTTTGGCTACGAACTTCCTAAGATAGAAGGATTGGCCAAGCGGTTGTTAAATGGCGATGGGTTGACTGTGGAAATGGAGACGGATCTCTTTTCTGATTGATGGAAACTTGGTGCAGCCCATTTGTTGCAATCATGTTCTCTTTGCCCCGTCTTTGGCAGAACATGTGAAATATTTGTGCGAAGCCCTTATTTACTTGATACCTGCATGGTAGCTCTGTAATGACCTGACGCTGCAATGTTCTTGCCGTCCAGCAGCAATACCCTTAGCAGCAGCAATAGCCGCTGCCAAAGTAGTGATATAAGGCACCTTGTACCTAATAGCAGCTTTACGAATGTAGGAGTCGTCATGCTTGCTCAGCTTGCCGCTAGGGGTATTGATAACTAATTGAATCTCTTTATTTTTAATCCCATCGACGATATTGGGGCGCCCCTCGTGCATCTTGAGTATAGGCTCTGATTCAATACCACATTCAGCCAAAAAACCGTGGGTCCCCTTCGTTGCCTTAATCTTAAATCCAAGGTTGTAAAACAATCTGGCAGTTTCGAGTACTTCCGGCCTGTCTTTTTCAGACACAGTGATGAGGACGGTCCCCTCAAAAGGAAGTTGTTGATTGGCAGCCTCCTGGGCCCTGAAATAGGCCATGCCAAAAGAGCTTGCCATACCTAAAACCTCCCCTGTAGATCGCATTTCGGGCCCCAGGAGTGGGTCAACCTCTGGAAACATCTTGAATGGAAATACGGCCTCCTTTACGCCGTAGTGTGGTATTGACCTGGGCTTGAGATCAAAGTCGGCAATCTTTTTACCAAGCATAATCTGTGTGGCAATACGTACCATGGAGATATTACAGACCTTTGAAACCAATGGCACGGTTCGAGAAGCACGAGGATTGGCCTCGAGGATATAGACAATGTCGCCTGCTATGGCATACTGAATATTCATCAAGCCAACCACGCCGAGTTCCACTGCTATCTTTTTGGTATATTCATGGATGGTTTGAATGTGCCTGGCCGGAATACTGATAGGCGGGATCACACATGCAGAATCGCCAGAATGAACCCCAGCTAATTCAATATGCTCCATAACCGCAGGGACAAATGCATCACTACCATCAGTAATGGCATCAGCTTCCGCCTCAATGGCATTTTCTAAAAACTTGTCAATCAGGATAGGCCTGTCCGGGGTCACATCCACAGCTGCAGCAACATACTGTTTAAGCATCTCCTCATCGTGGACCACCTCCATACCGCGCCCGCCAAGTACATAAGACGGCCTTACCATCAAGGGATAGCCAATAGCCTTGGCAATCTCCAAGGCCTCCTCTAATGTAGAAGCCATACCTGATTCAGGCATGGGGATGCCCAACTTATCCATCATCCGGCGGAAACGATCACGATCCTCAGCCAAGTCTATGGTCTCCGGCGATGTCCCGAGGATCCTCACCCCCGCCTGGGCGAGTTCATTGGCAACATTGAGCGGGGTCTGTCCACCAAACTGTACAATCACCCCTTCGGGCCTTTCCTTTTCATAAATGCTCAATACATCCTCGACAGTAAGTGGCTCAAAATAAAGTTTATCTGATGTGTCATAGTCGGTTGAGACTGTCTCGGGATTACAATTGACCATAATCGACTCAAACCCCTCATCTCGGAGCGCAAAGGCTGCATGAACACAACAGTAATCAAACTCAATACCCTGCCCTATCCGGTTGGGACCCCCGCCCAAGACCATTATCTTGCGCCTTGTGCTGACCTTAACCCTGTCAGGAGCATTATAGGTGGAGAAATAATATGCAGCATTTTCTACGCCACTTACAGGCACTGCATCCCATCCTTGAACTACGCCTAACGAGATACGGTTTTGCCTGATATTCCTTTCAGGGATTCCAAGGAGCTCAGATAGATAACGGTCTGAAAATCCGCCTTTTTTTGCTTGTACCAATAGTTCATCAGGTAACATCTCCCCCTTATATTTGAGGATCTCTTCCTCTAGGCCCACCAATTCCTTCATCTGTTCAATAAACCAGGGTTTGATATAAGTCCTTTTATAAAGTGTATCTATACTCGCACCCTTGCGCAGGGCCTCATACATAATAAACTGCCGTTTAGAAGATGGTTCACCCAAAAGGTCGAGGAGATCATCAAGGGTCTTATCATGAAGGCCCTTGGCAAAGCCAAGCCCATATAGACCTATCTCCAATGATCGGATGGACTTCTGCAGTGCCTCCTTATAAGTCTTCCCTATACTCATGACCTCGCCGACAGCACGCATCTGGGTGCCAAGTACATCCTTGGCGCCTCTAAACTTTTCAAAGGCCCACCGGGCGAACTTTACTACCACATAGTCACCTGACGGTGTATACTTATCCAAGGTCCCTTCTCTCCAGTACGGGAGTTCATCTAATGTTATGCCTGCTGCCAACTTCGATGATACAAGGGCAATCGGGAAGCCGGTAGCCTTAGAAGCCAGTGCAGAAGATCGCGAGGTCCTTGGATTGATTTCGATTACAACCACCTTGCCTGTCCCGGGATCATGGGCAAACTGAATGTTAGTGCCGCCAATCACCTGGATAGCCTCAACAATGTCATAGGAATATCTTTGAAGACGATCCTGAAGCTCAGGGGAGATAGTAAGCATAGGGGCAGTACAAAAAGAGTCGCCAGTATGCACACCCATGGGGTCTACATTTTCTATAAAGCAGACCGTTATCATATTATTTTTTGCATCCCGCACTACCTCAAGCTCCAACTCTTCCCATCCAAGGACCGATTCTTCTATCAGTATCTGGCCGATAAGACTTGCTGAAAGACCACGGCTTGCAACAATCCGCAGCTCCTCCACATTATAAACCAGGCCACCTCCTGTTCCACCCAAGGTATATGCAGGGCGAACAACCACCGGGTAGCCAAGTTCAGCAGCGATCGCTTCAGCCTCCTCCACGCTGTAGGCAGGGTTACTCTCAGGCATCTCAATTCCAAGCCTGTTCATAGTTTTTTTAAACGCGATCCGGTCTTCCCCGCGCTCGATAGCATCTACATTAACACCGATCACCTTTACACCGTATTTGTCTAACGCACCGCTTCTGGCCAGCTCTGAGGTAAGGTTAAGTCCGGACTGCCCACCAAGATTCGGCAGTATTGCATCTGGCCTCTCTTTCTCGATTATCTCCGTCACAGCCTGAAGATCAAGCGGCTCAATATAGGTAATGTCCGCCATACCAGGATCGGTCATAATGGTTGCAGGGTTAGAATTTACCAGCATGATCTCATATCCTAATTCCCTAAGTGCCTTACAGGCCTGTGTTCCGGAATAATCAAACTCACAGGCCTGTCCTATGACAATAGGCCCTGAGCCGATAATCATCACTCTCTTTATATCATCACGTCTTGGCATATAAATTTATTCCTTCCCTCTTTCATTCATTAATATTTATCTAGAGCAGTCCAAAATTCAAAATAAACCCACTACTGATATATTGGGACTATAAAAAAGCAATCGTTGCGTGTCAAGTCAAAGAGAGCAGTTTTGTATAGATATATGAAAATAAGTTTTTGTACCTGTATTTTGGCAATGTCAGCGGCCTATTTCCAGTAATCAACAAGCCCGGATGGCATTATCTAAACGAAACAAACCTCAACGAACACCACCTGGATATCAAGTTTTACCTGCACTAAAAACAAAAGATTTTTGTTGCTATTTGTTGTCAAGTAAAACAAACTATTGTAGCATGATTTCACCAAGGGGACGAAATGGAAAGGCATGAAGAAAATCCCAAGGGTGTAACTAAGGCCGATGTCGTCGTTGGTATCCCATCATACAATGAGGCAGCCACCATCGTCTATCCTGCCCAGCAGGCAGCCCTTGGGCTGAGACAATATTTCCCGAATGTGGACTCGGTCATAATAAACTGTGATAACTTTAGCCCTGACGGAACGAAAGATGCGTTTATGAATGCCGACACCCATGGGATTCCAAAGATGTATCTATCCACCCCTAAAGGCGTAAGAGGCAAAGGTAATAATTTTAGAAACCTCTTTAAAAAGGCCTTGGATCTTAAAGCAAAGGCCATA
>JAYEFR010000230.1:4700-37604 GCA_034716155.1 Thermodesulfobacteriota bacterium | reverse complement strand
CTCTTTATTTTTACTCTCTTGTCGGCTTTGAAGCCTTCAATCGCATACTTTTGAATCCCTTTGCCTGTATAAAGGCTAATATAAGAGATGATACCAAGGATCAGTCCGAATAGAATTCTCCCATCTAATGCTATGCTTTCTTGCATTCTAGTATCTCCATGGTATCAATTGTTTTAATCACATCGATGATAACTTTATATGTATCAACCAGATTCTTAAAATCCATATTTTCAATGGTGTCTTCTCTGGTGTGATAATAAAATTCTTTGGAAGAGGCTGGCATGCTGAGTATGGAAGCTGAGGCGATTCCTTTTCTGGCAAAGCTCAACGAATCGGTAAAGGCCATTGAAGGCCCTGTTTTTACAGGAATGGTATATTTATTAGCTGATTCTTTAATTAAAGCTATTATTTTCTTATCCATCTTTACAGACCCGACGATTTCCGATGTTCCGATAAATAGCGGGACGTTTTTATTGCCTACCATGTCTATGTTGATCACCGTTGCATCTTTAACTTCATCATAGTGCTTTTTCACGAATGCCTTACTTCCTTTGGAACCTGTTTCTTCGCAACCAAACGCAGCTATCCATACCGCGGTATTTTTTGGCCGGTTTTCAGGGACACTCAGATATTTTGCCAGTTCATAGCATATTGCAACTGCAGATAGGTTATCATTTGCTCCCATTACGGGTCGGTTGGAAATACTGAAAAACAACTGGGCCAGGGCAAATGGAACGCCGCAGATGAAAATCCAGAAAAAGATGGTTTCCACATTATGAAAGATCTCTTGATTTTGAGTTATTACTAAAACCAGTTTTATGCCTGATACAATCATTAAAATCCCATTGAGAAATAGATTGACAGCAATGATTACTGTAAATCCATATCCAAGCTTTCTGAACAGGGGAAATTCCCAGTTAGAATCCATATGGCTGCCGATAATAACAAGTTTTTTTGTTTTATCTGCTTCAGCCTCCGGTCGGATCTTTGCTATGACATTTTGAGATGTTTTTTTAGAAAACAGAAAATCGATGACCTCACACGCCATGGTCATCTCCCCGATCAGAATTATAAAGGAAGCAGTACTCAGGATGAAGCTCAACCAGGGATAATACCAGTAAGAGATTATTGAGACAATATATAATACCATAGGTATGCGAAAGCCCCCTTTGAAAGCGCCTAAATGTGTGGAGAATTCTCCAATAGTAACATCATCATGATAACTTTTGAGCTTATTATAAAAGAGTTTTGCACCCTTAGCTTCTTTATCACTGCAAGGCTCTCGGGGCCCTATTCTTTCACATATTTCATTAATGAACGTCTTCATTTCCATTTCAAGCTTATGACTATTATTCGACATCGCCAGCCCCCCAAAAAGATGAGTTGTATAAAAATAAGTCTATTCACTATTGACGGTTTCGCAAAAAGTCCATTATACTCCTTAACCGTCATTCCGGCGAGAGCCGGAATCCAGTCTTTTCAAGTAGTTACAAATCATCTGGACTTCGGTTTTCACCGGAGTGACGACTTTTTGCGAGTTCATCACTATTCGCTTTTTCATATAAATGCGCATGAGCGCCAGCGCTCACAATGAAGGATGGAAAAATATTTAGCCCTGAGCGGTCTTTTAGTTCTGTACGTATACCTGTTAGTAGTCCGTTGTCCGTTGTAAAACCTCCAGATAGGATTATCACCTTCCAATATACCACAAACAACTGACCACGGACCACGGACAACCATTCTCATATAAAGCCCTAGAAGTTATACGTAATGCTGAATGTTACTTCATCACGGGAGTCCAACATCCCCAATATCCCCTCATATTCGTCGGATTCAGTACAAAAATATGAAACCTCGAATTGCAGGTTCTTCCAGTCATATTCCAGCGAGGGAATCAGGACCAGGGCCTTCGGCTCCACTTCATACATGACCACGAGTTGCGGCGTCAGATTGCCGCTAAGATAATAGGTGTTTGTAATGAAAACAAAGGTATTGCTATATTCAGGTTCCCAGACCGTATCATATTGGCCATCACGGTCATCATCCCATGGGGCCTGCCATGGTGACATTATGGCCCTTTTTTTATAGTCCATGATCTTGCTTCCCACATACTCAAACGTAAGCATGAAGTCCTCAGTATTGAGAAATGGGATCTTCATCCATTTATCAAAGCCAATGCCGTATTTCCAGACATCATACTTGGGAATCTTGCCTGCTGTGAATGGCAGAGTCATCTTCTCAACATCACCAAGAGGAAATAAGTTAAGCAATTCATCAATACTGCCCATGCCTTTTATGGTAACCTTTGGCGCAAATGCAGCTATCACTTTATTTATATTCCCAGGTGGCATCTTTGGTACATCCTTACATAATGCCACCTCACCGCGTATAACCGTATCTGTCAAATCCCAGTAATAATTAAAGCTGGTGCCATAAACATCGACTTCATCCAAATCAAGTACAACCTCCAATTTTTGACCACCAAGAACAGATCCCATAATATCGTTCATGTCTATATTATCAGTGTCTATTGTAATAGGGCTTAAGGCATCCGCATTAATACGAGGCACCGGCACGTCCGAATACCTCCGGTAATAGACAAAATGCAAGTCCAGACCCTTGAACATCATACCGAGATTGATACCGTATCGATCAGAATCTATATCATCATCAGCCATGTTCATTATCTGTTTGAAACTGGCCAGTGACATAGGATCTTCAAGATCTTTCTTTAGATCCCGGCCCACATTGGGGATTATAGGGGACCCGTCAATCATATCCTCACTGTTTGTGTTGTCAATCTTCCCGGGTATATAATATGCCTCAAGTGAGATCGAATCAAACGGGCCTACATAGTCAAATGCCAGGTTTGAGCGTACCATCCAGAGGGGAATCAGCCTTTCCATAAGATCAACGGCCAGCGAGGAGGTATCCATAGGATTGGTCCCGTCGAGGATACGGATCGTGCTCATCTCGCCCCAGGCCATGACCTGCCTGCCGATACGTGTAAAAGAGGATCCACTGGTCAGGTCAACATAGGCCATAAACAGGTCTGCATCCCATTTTAAGTCGTCAATTTGATGCCTGTTGTCAAAGCAATACTCGCGTCGCGTTTCGTCATCAGATAATACATCCGGGCCATAATCCCATGCACTGTCGTAAAAGGTCCTACCCTGAAGATAATACTCTACTTGCAGATTAGACAGAACGTCTCCAAGATTGTGTTTAAACTCCAACATCAGCAGGTTGCGCTGACTGGTTATGTCGCCGGCTTTAATCGGAATCGGATTATTGGGTGGAACACCCTCCGTACGGAATGTGACTTGCGGCTTGAATTTACCTATGAGATTCCACTTGCCGTGTTTTTGGTCAGTCATAAGTGCCCAGGCCGCACCTGCATACAAGCAGATGGTCACCATAATCAGTAACACCCAAAAGATATATTTTTTTAACTTCATCTTCTGCCTCCTCTTCTTAGATGTTAAGATTAAAATCTGGTTTAACCCAGCTTATAAGTGCTGGGACGAATATCAAGGCTGTGATGCTCTCCAAGATCAATGTGATCCCAAAAATCAGGACCATATTGCTCTGAAATTTCAGACCGATAAAAAACCATGGCAGACAAGTGGTGAATATAAGAATGCTCATAAATATGACTACACCTCCTATATTTCCCAATCCATCTCTAATGGCTGTATCATGGTCAGCAGACTCCTGATATGCAAAAGCAATCTGCCGAAGCAGATAATAACCGAACATAAAACCAAAACCTATAGACACGGCTGTAACAGGAACAACAGGCAGACTTACCGGCATCCCTAAAGAGGTCATTATCAACCATAAAACTACTTGAACCGCTACAATGGGAAGGCCCATGATTAAACTTAAAAGCAATGATTTGCTTGCCAGAATTCCTAAAATGAACATACCGATAAAGGCTGCCGTCAAGATTTTTGGATATGTGTCCCGGATGCCATCGTTTAGTACCTTTGTCATACCCAGCAAACCGCCACCGAGACTAAACTCGACCTTATCAAATGGATGGCTGTCGATATACGCCTGCATCTTTGATACATATTTATCTATATTTTTAGCGTCACTTTCTGGGAAAAAGGGTGAAATGGTTGCTTGTGTGAATGTTTTATCCATAAAACTCTCTACGCCTCCTTCCTCCATAACCATCCCGGCAAGGCCCTCAATCTTTTCTTCTGATACGGGGATAGTCTGCCATTTGGGGTTGCCGTCCATTAGCATCACGCGGGCCATCCGGACCATATAATCAAATGCGATACTGTCCCGAGCACCGCATTCATGTTTTAGATAGTTGCTGAAATCTCCCATGGCACCTAATGCTTCAGGGTCCAGAAGACCACCCTTATCTCTTGCCTTAACATAGACAAGAAGCTGATAAGGCCCCATAAATTTTTTAGAGAAAAGATTGAAGCATTGGTTCCAGGGATGATTTGGGCGGATATAAGATACCCCGGGGATATTATCGCCGATTGCAAGTCTTCTGGCTGAAAAACCGCCTATCGCAAGAATAAGGGCCAGGATAATCAGCATAACGAATCTTGTGCCGCCCAAAGAAGGCCTGACCAGAACATCTGCCATGGATTGACATATCCCTACCTTATGGAACTTTTTGGCCTGATTAGGAGGTGGGAAAAATGACATCAGAATCGGGTTGATCAGCACTACAACTGCAAAAGCACCTATAGACCAGAACAGGCCGAGGTATCCCAGGGTTTTTATCATGGGGACATCAGAGACGCACAGACCCATGGTCACCAGTCCGGCTGTCAGTATGGATACAGAGACCGGAACATTTCTGTAGGCAGTGGCAATTGCCTCTTTTTTATCTTTTACTTTATCGTATAACAGGTAATATTGCTTCATGGTCAAAATACTGTAGGCCAAAGACAGAATTCCCAGTATCAGGGGGAAAAGGATGGCCATAGGATTGAGTTCAATACCCCTTAAAGACAAGAGTCCCATCCCCCACAGCAGTGGTACAATCATGGAGAAAACAGGGATAAAGACCCCCTGGAATGTTCTGAAATAACCGGCCAAAAAAATGAGGATGAACACCATCATCACGCATGCGGCAATGGGGATATGCAGCTTTCCCATTGAAGTCATTTGCGCCGTAATAACTTCTTCTCCCATAAAGTAAAGAGTATGGTTTGTATCATCTTCCTTTGACTTAAGTTCATAGATACTCTTTACAAGATTTGCATTGAACGCTGCTTTTTCCTGATCTTTGTATTTCTCAAAGGCAAGTCCGGCTTTTTCCTTTTCAGTCAGCCTGTCGTATGAATTTTGAGCCTTTTGCTCGATATCTAGTAGCGGGGCTGTAATCATCACTGCAGTACCATCATATGAAACATATTTGCCAGGGCCCATTGGATTGACGGCAACCTTGCGCTTTAGGACCTCAAAGTCTTCCTTTGTCTCCGGCACTTTCTTTCCCAGAATCGACTCGATACTAAGCCCTTGGGCTGTGTTATTATAATGGTCTATCCCCATGGTTAGTGATGTAATTCCAGTTGGCAGAATTCCCTCTATACCCATCAATCCCCGGGTAATGCTGTCGATTTTTCTGATCGTTTCGTAATTGTAGATATCCCCGCTTTTTACATCAAGTATACAAATCAGCATACGTGGCGCGGGAGCCATTTTATTGATCGCATGGAGTGCCGGCAAGAATTTATGCCCGGCCAAATACATCGACTCCATTGGATCTGCGGCCATCTTGATGCCTTTCAACTGAAAGCAGAAGAACCCTGTAAGCACTAAAAGCACAATCAGCGCAATGGTGCGATACCTTAAGATAAAATTCACATCACAAGCCCTGTCAAAAGAGCAGTCTATCATCTTTTTCTCACTCATTTATTTATCCCCATTTTCATTGGAATGCATGTTATTGCCAGACCAATTTGGAATCGGTAATAATACCGACCGTGCCGTTTTGCCCGACAATCAAGCCTTTTACCGTTCCCGAATCACATTTTTTCAGGGTGATACCAGAGAGCCAGGCCTGTGTGACCTCTTCAGGCACTTTGACCGTGTGCCAAGTCTCCCCTCTATCCGACGTGCGGATGATATTTCCACCAGAGCCTGCAGCCAAGCCAATGCCGCCTGCAACATCAATGCAATAGATCTCTGGTTCTGTAATACCGGAGCTAGCCTCTGTCCAGGTTTTTCCCTGATCTTTGGAATAAATAAAGGTACCGTCAATACCGACCGCATAAATGGTGCCGGAATCATAGGCCATGGAATACAGGATCTTCCCCTCCATCATCTCTTCATCATAAAGGGGAGACTTCGCAGTAATCCATGTTTTACCGGCATCTTCTGTGATAAAAATCCTACCGCCATCGCCTGCAATACATATGTGCCAGGCATCCATCATTTTGACCGTGAACAGATTAAATTCTTCTGAAATATCCGAATCTTCTTCGAAATCAGAGGGTAGTTTAAAAGGTGATTTTGTCCATGTCTTTCCACCATCTGCTGTCATTATAACCGCAGAGTCCGCACCGACTGCAACACCATTTGTTGCATCGAGAAAATCAACGGCCAAGAGGTATTTATTGACCCCGGAGACCTGATGTTCCCAGGTTTTACCGCCATCTGCGGAATGAAGAATCACACCATCCTGGCCAGCAATCCAGCCGTTCCTATCATCTGAAAAACTTACTGAAGCAAGGGCATTTTTTGTTTTGCTATCGACCACCTTCCAGGTCTCGGCCGCATCATTTGTAAAGTAAATTTTTCCTCGATCACCGACTATAATATAGCTGCCTTCGGAGATAACCGCTGATGCGAACAGATTCCCGCTGAGAGGTATAGAAGCGTTTTTATCAGCATAAGATATGGCAGGTGCCAGGATAAAGTATACTAGAAAGGCGGCCGACAACATAAATAAAAAAATCTTTTTGGTCTGCATTGGTCCTCCAGTACATAGTATTTTAATTCTTTATTTCATCATGAAAAACCATGCCCTTCGTCCCATGTTCCACGTACGTGGCCAGAATCGATTAGATCTGATCGAAAAGGTTGTCAAAAAGTGTTGGAGTATTGGAGAACTGGAGTATTGGGATAAATGACAAGAGCAAGATATATTTTCTAATAGCCCAATTAATGATCAACCATTCCCTCCCATTACTCCAATATTCCACTACTCCAAGGTACCCTTTAAATGACCAGCACTAGCGACGTCCTATGTCCCACGTTTCACGTGCATGGATTCTCTACTCTTAATTACTTAATCCGCTTTTGGCTATGCCATCATTTTACCGATCTCCTTCAGATCCTCAATCATATTATCTGGTAGCACAGAAGGCTTAATACCAAGACTGCGACAAGAGATAAGCGCCCTGGCTGTTATTTCGATCATATCGGTCATATCCACTGTGCGTCTCAGGCTGGTGCCGGTAACTACTAATCCGTGATTCCTCATAAAGACAGCGATGCCCTTGTCGCCTATAGCATCTGCAACGGCATTAGCCAATTCAATAGAACCCGGCATGAAAAACGGAACGCTTGGGATCTCACCCATAAATGCTGCATCGGTTGATATAGGAACAAAAGGTATATTAGCCATGTCCAGGATAGTTGCCATCGGCGCGTGCGTGTGGACAATAGCATTAACCTCTGGTCTCCTTCGGTAGATCTCGGCATGTAGATTACGTTCACTGGAAGCTGGAAGCGCATCAGGATCAAGCGGATTGCCATCTAAATCAATACGCACCATCATATCAGGTCTAAGATCGCCTTTAAATATCTGGCTGGGTGAAATCCAGATTTCATTTTCCTTGCCAGGTATACGCGCACTGACATTACCACCGGTCGCTGTGATCAATTCCTTGGCATATAACTCGTTTATAACCTCCAGGATCTCATCGCGGATATCACCGGCCTTGATTACTGTAGGCTCGAAACCCTGCTGTTTTGGGATTTGCTGTGCTTGTGGGGCTTTTCCGATCTGCGTCAGGTCTCCAGGGTCGCCAACCTCTTCACGGGCTTTACTATACAGCCTGATCAAATCGTTCTGGATAGTCTGGAAGGTCATAGCCTTTGCGGTATCACCGCTGAACGAAAGATCACCGCTCATCGCTGCGCTCATACCTTTGATGCGGCCTGTAAATATGCCATCAAGGGTGTCTGCCCCCATCTTCAAGACAACATCTGCTTCAGGCGGGACCCCCAGGGTACACTCGGCCGCCCCACCTTTCAAAGCAAGGAAAAACTCAAGGTCAAGATCGGTTATAACGAAGTGCATGGTGACATCCTTGCCTTCTGAAAAGGAGCGCAGGGTCTCATCACTTACAATTTTATCTATACATGCCTGGAGCAGGCGCGTCATGTTATCGCGTACAGGTCCTATGTCTGCAGTAGACGTCATTTGTATATCCTCCCGTTTAATATTCCTGGAGTAGGAGATCTGTTCATTTTTCTCTTTTTTTGCCTCTACTTCGAGATCGCTCACGCCCGGGGCCACGCTACCGGCAAGCTCCTCGATCTCCTTCGCAGAAAGTTCTTTGTGCGCCGCTGTCCAGCTAAAGTTATCCAGCACATCTGGGTTCAAAACATGGTGTGGCCTTCTACCACCAAGCATTAGGCTTAACTCATCAGCAATAATCTGGCCTTGATGTGCACCTACTTCGATGGTATTGCCACCAATGTGCGGTGTGGTGATTACATTCGGGAGGTTTAAAAGCGGGTCATCTGAGGCGGGAGGTTCCACATCAAATACATCCAGGGCTGCTCCACTCAATTTCCCGGACTCTAATGCATCAAATAAGGCTTTTTCATTGATCAATGCTGCGCGCGCTGTGTTTATAAGAAATGCGCCAGCCTTCATCTTTGCAAAGGCATCTGCATTGAGCATGCCTTTAGTCTCTTTTGTCACAGGGGCGTGCATGCAGATAAAGTCACTTTCAGCCAGAAGTGTATCTAAGGATACCTGCTTCCCTCCGGCCAGGATCGCTATATCCTGTGTGATGCAAGGATCGTATATTATAAGCTTAGCACCAAAGGAACGTACACGCTTCGCTGTTTTTCTGCCAACAGCACCCATTCCGATAAGGCCTACTATCTTGCCCCCCAATTCACTGCCCTGGAATCTTTTATGAGCCATGCCCATACGGCCCATGTCTCCAGCTTCACTGCCAGGTTCTCTCAAAAATTCTCCAGATGCAGGGAATTTACGTGCCAGCATCAGCATAAAGGTTAAAGTCAAATCAGCGACTGCATCTGCGTTACGGCCAGGCGTGTTAATTACAGGAATACCGAGTTTTGTGCAGGCTTTGATATCAACATTTACAGGATTTGCCCTGCAGGTGGCGATCAGTTTAAGATCAGGGAGTTTGGTCAGTGACATGGCATCAACTATGTCGATCTCGGTAATAAATACATTAATCCCATGAAGCGCCTTTACCAGATCGTCGCCTGTGAGTAGGCACATTTTTTCACGATAGCTTGCATACTCAACATCACCCATTTCGCGCAGTGCATCAATCGCCTTTTTATCTAGTTCTGCAGTCACCAGTATGTGCGGCCTGAAATCAGTAGCAACAGCCTTGGTCTCAGCTTCCCCCTGGCCACCTGCTATTTCCTGCAGGATCATATTTCCTGCCTTGTCATCAACTTCCTTTCGAGAGGCCATAAGCGATGACCAGTCGTTATAAAGTCTCTGATAGACCTTGGAACCTTTTTCATCAGGAGTATGCTCGTGGACTACACGGGCCAGCCTTCCAGCCCCCTCAATAAGATCCTTAAAGACACCTGCACCAACACCCGCGCAAATTGCCGCCCCCAGCGCGGTTGCCTGAGGTTCGAACACATTGACCGGAATATTCAGAATATCGCAGTTGATCTGTGACCACAATGCACTTCTCGACATCCCGCCACAGAGTTTCAATTCATTTATTTCGCCGCCGACTTTCTTGATCTGTTCGATATTTGCTACCAGAGCATATGCCATCCCTTCCAGGATCGATCTGCACATATTGGCCCGGCCGCCCTTCTTATCGGCAATCACAGGCGAGAGAGTCAGGCTGTTTACAGGGACGTTCATCAACTCTTTGGCATTGAAGACCTGTGCTCCCATGGTCGATATAATGCCGTTTGATCCTGGCGCAGCACTTGTTGCTTCAGCCATAAGGGCTGCTACCGGGGATGTAGCATCAGGATACAGGGTTTCGGCAAGCATATCAAGCATTCGGCCGGTTGAGCCTGCATTGCTTTCCAATACCCACATTCCAGGTACAACATGCTGTCCTGTCCATAATCGTGCTCCGGGGTCGATAATTGGACGATCAACAACTAATTGAACCGCGGTTGTCGTCCCTGCTACTGCTGACATCTGCCCAGGGGAAACAGCCCCTGACCCCAAAAGACCGCTTTGAGTATCTCCTCCACCCACGGCAACAGGTGTTCCAGCCTGCAGCCCCAGATGCTTTGCAGCTTCTTTTGTAAGTGTGCCGAGTCTCTCACCAGCATTCATCACCTTAGGAAAGATATCCCTCGGAAATTTGAGTTCCTTGATTATGTCATCTGCCCAGTCACGGGATTCAAGATCCAGCAGCATTGTCTCACCAGCCTGTGACGGTTCTGCTGCAGCCACGCCGGTCAGGCAGTAACCTGCCCAATCACTGACGCTTAATATAGCAGAGACGTTTTTCAGGGTATCTGGTACATTATTAGCCATATAGGTAAGGTGTGATGCTGCAAAAACCGGGCAGGGCCAATGCCCGGTTCTATTGTAGAGTTTTTGCCCATGATCAGCAGCCAGTGTAAAGGCCTCTATGGCAGAACGCGCATCTTTGTTCGCAAAAGTCATCAGCGCCTTCCCATTCTTATCAGTAACAACAACACCGTGCCGCATACTTGTCGTTGCAATGCCAAGCACCTTATCAGGGCTCACGCCAGCCTTGGTGAGCGCTTCTCTTGTTATCATGCCTATCTTACGCCAGATGTCATTGAGGTCTAAATCAAATCCAAAACCGCCGGTACCTGGGGCAACCGGATGAGTCCAAGATCTGGATGCGGTGAAGATTTGTCCGCTTTCGATATCAAGTAGCATACAGCGTCCACTACCGCCACCTATGTCTAAACCCATAATAAATTGAGAACTCATCTTTTCTCCAAATAGTTCTTTATCTTTTTTATCCCAGGTTACTTGGAAAATTTAATAAAACCAGCCCTTGTAAATAATTTCTCATTCATATCTTGTACCATAACTTGTCTAAAACAGCCTTTCCGGCATGGGCCGGGATATAATTCTCCATGGTCACGTCTCATATTCACACATACATGATTACCATCAGTCATACGGTACTTGCCATCCGGGGTTTCAATCGCTTCGATGACCCAGTATGATCCCTTCCACAGCTTGCCGTTTGGGTCGGTATTACGTTTGTAGATATGCTTAAATGTTCCCTTTTCAATCCAGCCTTGACATGGGCCGTATGCATAATTTGGCAATATGCTTGTTGATTCAATAACATAGACCTTTGATTTCACCCAGATGATATCTGGGATATGCCAGGGAGCACCAGTCCAGCCAGGTGTTTCATATCCTGCCTTAACCTCAAACCCGGTTGACGTGTTACCGACTCCAATCCATGTTCTTTTTTTATTCCAGTGAACTATTCTTGGATCTTTGCTGGAATATGGTACCAGGGCGTCTTTTTCTCCCAGGAATTTATACCTGGCATTTTCAAAGGATGTCTTTGGGCCGCCTGCCCAGCTATCGTCCGGGGCCGCATCAAAACCAAAGTGCACATCAGAGCCTGATAACCTATGAGATAATCGTTTCACTCTTCTCAACTGAGGGGCCCAGGCAAATCGCACGCCGTTTACCAGAGGATATAACGGATAGAGAGCCAGTGTTCCTGTCCCAGCCATAGAGAAAGGTTCCCTGAAAATAGAAAGCTGGGCATAATCCTGTTTGGATTTGGCCGGATCTAAAATAAACGAATAGTTCTCCATTAGCAGTTTTTTCTCAAAACCCTTACGAGTACATGAAAGCCACGGCGCCTTTCCACGGACGTTACCTGATAGAAAATACTCCTGAAAGATATTAGCGTACATGAGCATTACTGGAAACTTGGGATCTTTTACATCCGGCTCAGGAAATGGTAACCCCTTTATACCCCGGGCAGGCTCTCCTGTCTTTACATCAATGATGCCGTTATTCTCATCAATCTTATACCTGCCGATAGTTGCCTTCCAGTTGTCCTTGACCTCTTGAGGCCAAAATTCTTTCGGATCGAAATTGAGTTTTCCGATCTTCATTGTCATATCGCCGTTTTTTACCCAGGTTACAATGTAATCAGGCACAAGGCCCTCGATCTTTTGATAGTTGCTCTTATCGATCACATCTCCTGGCACAACATCGGCCTGCACACCCTGAGCCAGCAAACCAAACACCAAGATTGTAATTGTAAATGTAAATAATCTTGTTCTTTCCATAGTACCTCCTCTTTGATAGATGATCTTTATAGATACATCTCCTCAAAATTATACCAATTAAGTTCACTCACCACTGAGTAAGATTAATATCTTAGATAATAATGAGGCGGGTGTCAAGAACAAAGATCAACCAACTGGTTGGTTTTTAACGTGCTGATTTTCTGCAACTTGTTGCAGAAAGATCCTTTTTGTTACATCATGGTAAAGAGCCACAGGATCCCCATGAACGGGAGGATCAACCATAGGCCTTGCAAGTAGATATTGAAGACCCTGTTATCAAAAATCCTGCGCTCAGTACATATATCGATACCCTTTGCCAGGAAAAAAAGAGGGGGAATGAGGCCATAGGCCAGCACTGGAGTAACTCCTAAAGGGAAACTCAAAAACAATACCAGGGCCATAATCATGATACTATATTCCAACATAAGTATAGCCTTTGGCTCATCGATGTATCTGGCCATACTCATTATTCCCTGGATAGAATCCTTTTCGACATTCTTTAATCCCTTAAGTATCTCAATCCCTAAGTAGTGTATGACAGTATAAGTACCTAAGATGAGGATGGATGAATGCATAGTGGCCTTAGCAAGACTTAAAGGCACAATAATGGAGACAATGATAAATACGATAAGGCCAAAGATAGAACGCACATAGTCTTCAACAACCCTAAGACAAAACAGAGGCCTTAAAAATGCTACACTTGCCACGAGGATGAACCCCTTTGAGCCAGTGGCGATAAAAGCAAAGATGACTGCAACCAAAGAATATATGCCCCATCGTAGCCAGTGAGAAGGTTCCGTTATCTTGTTGGCAGAAGAGAATGTAAGAAAGAACACAGATAAAAGTATATACCAGTTATATCCAAGACCACAGAATATTAGAGCAGCCATTGCAAGACCAAGACTGCCAAGCGCTGGGCACAAAGGGCTATATGCAATATAATCAAGGATCGTCTGTTTGAGGCCTGGGCCGGCCTCTACCTTTTTTAGCATGGATACGCATTCCTCTATGATCCATTGCGGGGTAGATGCCCCAGCAAGGATAGCGACTTTGCGTATTAATCTTGTATCAATGCCTTCCAATTCAGATGCCGCTTCAATTCTTAGCACTCTTTTCCCATAAGAAAGGGCTATTTTTTCAAGTCTTGAGGTATTGGCAGAGTTTCTCCCTCCAACTACGATAAAAGTGTCATGATTTTTTGCTAAAGTCCCGACCTCTTTCTGACGCCCAGTTGTTGATTCGCATATGGTATCAAACACATCGACAGTATGGGCCTTGTTTCTTAGGACAGCTACGATCTCTTTACTTAAGGATACATCAAAGGTGGTCTGTGCAACCACTGCCATCTTTTCTACATTCTCAAGTTTGTGAGCATCTTCTATCCCCTGGATTACCCTTCCTTTGTCTTTTGCCATAGCCAGGTGGCCGTCTACCTCAGGGTGATCTTTATCTCCAATAATTACTATCACATCACACGATTTTGCTGCGTGCTTTATAAATGAATGAACCTTCAATACCATGGGACAGGTGGCATCTATGACCTTTATCCCTCTTTTCTTTAAGACTGCCTTTTTTTCTGGCGCAATGCCATGGGCCCTTATTATTACGATATTGCCGGATTCCAGGGATGGATCTAAGGGGTCTTCTATGATACCTATTCCACGCGTTGAAAACGCCTTTATTACCTGTGGGTTATGGATTATCGGGCCCAGGGTATATATCTTCCCCCCTGGATTCATCTGTCTTACCCTAAAGGTGATATCTATTGCTCGCCTTACACCAAAACAAAACCCTGCATTCTGTGCTACAGTGATCTTCATATGTCTACCTCATAAACCATTATGTCTGCATAGCAGGCACAACCAAAGATGAAAACATATTTAGCCATGAGTAGTCTTTTAGCTCTGTACTTATACTTGTCAGTAGTCTGTTGTCCGTTGTAAAGGATTATCACCTTCCAATATACCACAAACAACTGACCACGGACCACTGACAACTCTTTTTATATAATACCATGGATAAGGTATTCCTGGTTGCCTTTGGCGCCTTTTATGGGTGATGGTATTACCCCTGAAACATAAAGACCTTTATCTATCAAAAACCTCTTTATATCCGAGATGACCTGTAAAATTACCCCCTCATCCTTAACGATCCCCCCTCTTTGAACATATTTCCTTCCAGCCTCGAATTGTGGTTTTATAAGTGCAATAATATCCGAATTTGGGTGTAATACTTCAAGTGCGGGGAGTATTACAAGTTTTAGTGATATAAAGGATACATCAAATGTCGCTATATCACATAACTCAGGGATCAATGTCTTATCAAGTGTTCTGGCATTTATGCCTTCCAGATTTACAACCCGTTTATTATTTCTGAGCTTCCAGTGGAGTTGAGAATGGCCCACATCCACTGCATACACCCTTTTTGCACCTCTTTTAAGAAGTATATCCACAAACCCCCCTGTAGATGCCCCAATATCAACGGCAACTTTATCCCGTGGATCTATTTTAAAGAAATCCAAGGCTGCCTCCAATTTCAGGGCACCCCTGCCTACATATGGAAAGGTATCTTTTAGTGTTATAGTGGATTCTAAATCAATTTGAGTGCCTGCCTTTGTGACAACTCTGCCATTTACTATAACGCTACCTGCCATGATAAGGGCTACAGCCTTTGATCTCGTATCTGCTATCTCCTTTTCTACAAGCAGATTATCAAGGCGCGCCTTCATACGATCTGTTTTATAGCCTTTCTTATGCTGTAAGCATCAAGCCCTACAGCCTTTTTCAGCTGATCAGTAGAACCATGCTCTATAAATCTATCCGGGACACCTAAAAGCTTGAATCTGAGAGGTATAGCCATATCATTTAAGGCTTCTAGTATTGCACTACCCACACCACCCTTGGCTGAGCCGTCCTCGAGGACAAGAAATTTTCCTTTGCACTTTTTTACCATGGCCCGTATGGTAGAAGAATCTATGGGCTTGGCATATACAAGGTCTACAATGGCCACATCCATCATATTAGATGCCTCTAGTGCCGTGTAACACAAGGGCCCTGCAGAAAATACAACTGCCTTTGATCCTGTCTTTAAGACCTCTGCCTTGCCTTTTTTCAACCCCCTGTATTTTAAGGGTTTTTCTACCACAGCTCCCCTTGGGTATCTAATGGCAACAGGGCTATGCATCTTGAGCGCGCGCTCAAGCATCTTGCCGAGCATAATGTGATCTCTTGGGATCATGAGTGTCATATTAGGTATGCTTCGTAGAGAGGTTATATCAAACATACCATGGTGTGTGGCACCGTCAGGGCCCACTATCCCAGCCCGATCAATGGCAAATATAACAGGGGCATTTTGCAGGGCCACATCATGTATAATTCCGTCATAACCGCGCTGTAAAAATGTGGAATATATAGCCACAACAGGCCGCAGACCGTTTACTGCCATCCCGGCAGCCATGGTTATTGCATGACCTTCTGCAATCCCTACATCAAAGAATCTATCAGGGAATTTTTTGGCAAAGGGTTTCAGCCCAGTGCCGCTAGTCATGGCAGCAGTAATTGCAACAATCCTGGGATTACGCTTTGCCAGATATACCAGTGTCTCTCCAAACACACTACTGTATGTAGGATGGTTGTCTGTAGTTGCCGCCTCACCATTTTCCAGATCAAATTTGCCTATGCCATGAAAGTGTTCAGGGTCTTTCAATGCAGGCGTATACCCATACCCCTTTTGGGTAAGTACATGTATAAGTAAAGGGCCTTTCATCCTTGATATATTTTCAAAGGCCTCCACTAAATGTGGTATGCTGTGTCCATCTATGGGGCCAACACAGCGAAACCCCAGCTCTTCAAACAGCATGGCTGGAGCCACCATTCCTTTAAGGTTCCCTTCTATAAATTTTGCTACTCTGAACAGTCTTCCACCTACTACAGGTAAGTCTCTCAGGGTCGGCTTTATACCTTCTTTGATATCCCTTACAGCCTTTGATGTCATAACCCTGCTTAGATAATCTGCTATGGCCCCTACTGTCTTTGATATGAACACCTTGTTATCATTTAATACCACGATCAGATCTTGTTTTTTCTCTCCTACAAAGTTCAAGGCTTCAAGTGCAAGACCAGAGGAAAGAGAACCATCTCCTACTACAGCTAGCACTTTGTTTTTTGATCCTGCCTTTTTTATGGTCTCACACAGGCCGCTTGCGGCTGAGATGGCATTACCCGCATGTCCTGAAACAAAGGCATCATACGGGCTTTCCTTCGGGGTAATAAAAGGGTGAAGCCCTCCTAATTGTCTCAGGGTAGAAAATTGATCTCTTCTTCCAGTGAGTATCTTGTGTGCATAGCTTTGATGCCCAACATCCCAGAGTATCTTGTCAAAAGGTGCATTAAATACATAATGCAGGGCTATAGTCATCTCCACAACGCCTAGGCTGGAAGCAAGATGACCACCTGTTTGGCTCACCTCTTTTAAGATAAAGGCCCTTACCTCTTTAGCAAGAATCTCTAAATCTGATATACTAAGAGTCTTTAAATCCTCTGGCGAAGATACTTTGGATAAGATGTCCATTTTTACCTCACCCTTTCTAACATGTTTTGTGCGAGCTCTTCAAGTATATGGGCGGTTTTTATGTCCCCTGGTATCTCGGATAATGCGAGTATCGCTTTATGTGCGGCATCTCTTGCTCTTTGCAGCGCCCCATCCAGGCCAAGGGCCTTTACTATAGTAGCCTTGCCTTTAATATCATCTTTTTGGGATGCCTTTCCTAATGTAGTCTCGTTTGAAGAGACATCCATGATGTCGTCTATGGCCTGAAAGGCCAGCCCAAAGTGGGTCCCATAGTTAACAAGTGCATTTATCTGCATTTTAGTGCCATCTCCTATCTTCGCACCGGCGTACATAGACAGTTCAAAGAGCCTTGATGTCTTTAGGCGGTGTATCTCTTTTACTTCTTCTAAGGAAGTCTTTCCCCCTTCTGCCATGATATCTTGATATTCTCCAAGTATGAGTCCGTTTATTCCACATGTGCAGGCGAGTTCTTTAATAATGTCATTTTTTACATCCAGGGGATATGGAGAAGAACTCAAAACAGATAATGCCAGAAATATAAGGCCGTCACCAGCAAGTATGGCAGATGCCTCTCCAAACCTTTTGTGACAGGTAGACCTCCCCCTTCTTAGGTCGTCATTATCGATCGCAGGCAGGTCGTCATGTATCAGGCTAAAGGTATGGATCATCTCTATTGCAAGCCCTGCATGCAGGCAATCTTCTGCCTCCCCCCCCACCATCTCGCACGCAAGCATAGTGAGAATAGGGCGAATCCGTTTTCCCCCCGCAGTTAAACTGTATGCACAGGCCTTAAAGATCCCTGATCCATTATCGTTTTGTCTCAGATATGCATCTGAAAAATCCTCAAAGATGGCCTTTTTCTGAGTAAGTATGGCATCTATTCCCAATCGTTACGCTCCTAATAAGATACCTTATGATTGACGAAAATTACCATGTAATTAGTCACAATTCAAGATGCAAACAGGATGCCAAACCAAGGATCTAGTATATACAAACCCCCATGCCTGTAAGACGGACACAACCAAGGATGAAAATGCTTTCGGGATGGGGGTTCTCTCGCTTGCATTGTATCGCTCTTTGATACATCCTTTTGGCTTGCTTACGGGCGCTCCCTAACTCGCCCTTCGGGCTCAAACATAAGGGAGCGGTTCCCCTTTAAGCTCCGCCAAAGGATGTATTAGCAAATCGCGATAGAAGGTATATCTCAAGAACCCCTCTATCCCTTAATCTGCACGGACAGATTTTCCCTTTGTCCCCCGCAATTCCTACTTTGAAGGGGTGACGCCCCTTTAATTCCCCCTTTGAAGGGGGTAGGGGGATGTTATCGGGGACCCCCCCCCGCCCCTGATTCCCGACCCCTATTTTCATATAAAGAAGGCTTGGGTTTGATCCCTTGATTCCTTGCTGCGGATAAGAGGCAAAAGCTCACTCTGGGGCTCATGTCATTGATTATCCTTTGGCTGAATACAGATGGACTGACAGCTTTATTGTTATGTCCCCATATCCCATGACGACAGATACTTTTTCTGCTCTTTAGTCAAAGTATCTATCTTTATGCCCATGCTTCCAAGTTTTAGTCTTGCGATGTCTTTGTCGATGTCCTCTGGGACAGAATAGACATCGGGTCTGAGTTTATCAGAATTATATCTTAAGTATTCAGCGCTCAGGGCCTGGTTTGCAAAGCTCATATCCATGACAGCAGAAGGATGTCCCTCTGCAGCACCCAGGTTCACAAGCCTTCCCTGGGCAAGAAGATATATGTTTTTCCCATCTTTGAGCGTGTATTCCTCTACAAATGGTCGGATTTCTCTTGTGGACTTTGATATATCTTTCAGGTCTTCTATATCTATTTCGACATTAAAGTGCCCGGAATTAGCAATAATTGCTCCATCCTTCATGCTTAAAAAATGCTCTTTTCTTAAGACACTGCAATCCCCTGATACTGTACAGAAAAAATCACCTATTCTGGCTGCTTCTTCCATTGGCATCACCCTGAACCCATCCATTACTGCCTCAAGTGCGGCTAAAGGGTTTATTTCTGTGATGATTACGTTTGCCCCCATACCCTGAGCCCTTCTGGCAAGCCCTTTACCACACCAGCCATATCCTGAGACTACAAAGTTGGTCCCTGCGATAAGTCTGTTAGTAGCCCTTATTATACCATCTATGGACGATTGACCTGTGCCGTAACGGTTATCAAACAAAAATTTTGTCTTTGCATTATTGACCGCGATTATAGGGTATGCAAGTGCCCCATCTTTTGCCATGGCCTCTAATCTAATTACCCCTGTTGTTGTCTCTTCCGATCCCCCAATGACACCTTCAATAAGGTCTTTGCGTTTTGTATGAAGCGAAGACACAAGGTCAGCACCATCATCCATAGTGATGTTAGGGGTGCCTTTCAATACAGATTCTATGTGTTTGTAATATGTATCATTGTCCTCACCCTTGATGGCAAATACAGGTATTTCATGTTCAGAGACTAGATATGCAGCAACATCATCCTGTGTTGATAAGGGATTTGATGCACATAAAAACACATTTGCACCTGCCTGTTTTAGGGTAATGGCAAGCATTGCCGTCTCTGTTGTTACATGAAGGCATGCACCAATCACAAACCCTGCAAGAGGTTTCTCCTTTGAGAATCTGTCCATTATACTCTTTAAGACAGGCATATCCTTCGCGGCCCATTCAACCCTGCCTTTCCCTACATGAGAGAGGCTCAAATCCTTTACATCATATTCCATCATACACCTGCCTTTTCTTTCAATGTATCTACCATATCAGTCTTTTCCCATGAGAATTCAGGTTCTATCCTTCCAAAATGACCATATGCAGCCGTCTTTTGATATATTGGTCTTAAAAGATCCAGCTTTTCTATAATCTGTTTCGGCTTTAGTGGGAATATTTTCCTTACCAACTCATCAAGCCTCTCATCCGATATAGTGCTGGTGCCACATGTATCCACCATCACAGATACAGGGTCTGCAACCCCTATTACATAGGCCAGCTGTAACAAACACCTCTTTGCAAGACCTGCTGCTACAATGTTTTTGGCTATGTATCTGGCCATATATGATCCGCTTCTGTCCACCTTGGATGGGTCCTTACCTGAGAAGCATCCCCCACCATGAGAGCCATACCCACCATATGTATCCACTATAATCTTGCGTCCGGTTACACCACAATCAGCATGCGGTCCTCCTACGACGAAAAGGCCTGTTGCATTTATATAATACTTTGTATCTTTATCAAGAAGATGAGACGGAATAACCTTCTTTATTACCTCTTCCATCACCCCTTCCTTTATCACATCATAATCCGTATCCGGACTGTGCTGGGCAGCGATAACAATAGTATCTATCTTCACTGGCCTTGAATCTTGATATTGGACGCTCACCTGGGACTTGCCATCTGGTCTAAGAAAATCCAACACACCTGTCTTCCTTGCGGTGGCCAGTCTCTTTGTAAGAATCTGCGCATAATGTATAGGGGCCGGCATGAGTACATCTGTCTCATCACATGCATACCCGAACATTAAACCCTGATCACCTGCCCCCTGTTCTTTATATAGGCCCAAACCTTCTTTTACGCCTTGGGCAATATCAGGAGATTGAGAGTCTATTGATACCATGATTCCACATGTCTCCGAATCAAAACCCATATCGGAATTGGTATATCCTATTTCTTTTATGGTTTGCCTCGCTACCACAGGTATATCCACATAGTGTGTTGTTGTAATCTCGCCTGATACTATAGCAAAGCCAGTTGTAACCATAGTTTCACAGGCCACATGCGCATCTTTATCATGCGCTATGCAATCATCTAGGATTGCATCAGATATTTGATCTGCTACCTTGTCAGGGTGACCTTCTGTAACAGACTCAGATGAGAATAAAAAATTTTTGCCGGTCATTACTTGTTCCTCCTAATATTTATTTGTTTGACTGGTATGAAGCTATTCCACCGGATATTATCACCTTAAAGGCCGCCTGCACGGATATATCTAGTGGTATTACGTCTTTTTCCGGGACCATGAGAAAAAAGCCGGATGTAGGGTTCGGAGTGCTAGGCAAAAACACGTGAATCATAGGACCTTCTTCTGAGACGTTTTTGTTTACATACCCTTCCTTTGTGACAAAGGCGAGGCAGTAAAGCCCTTTTCTTGGATATTCTATTATCACCACCTTACGGAAGGCAACACTTTTTCTGATCATAAACCCTTCCATGATTTGCCTTATTCCAGAATAGATGGCGCCTGCTATAGGGATCTTTGCTAGTATTTCGTTGAGCCAAGTTATTGCTCTACCCCCGATGATATTTTGTGTAAATGCCCCAACAAGGAGGATTGCTAAGATGGCTATAAAAATGCCGATGATATCAGCTCCCGGACCACGGCCAAGCCCTGCGCTTTGAGCAACCCAATGTATTATAACCAGTATTATATATATGGTAATAAAGAGCGGAACCAGGATAAGGGCTCCTGTAAGAAAGTAGGACCTGAGCTTTTTCCAGAGGGTTGAAGGATACATGCTATTTCCTCTTCAAGCCAAGGTGCTTTGCAATGGCTGTAGGATCCGCTTCCATGGAGATGGGCCTGTTTTTAAGTTCATCTTTGGTTTTTATGCCGTATGCTGAATCAAAGGAATCGTTAAAATACATCTGCTGGAATGTTGCAAATTTGAGCTGTTGGGAAGTGGAATCCACCACAAACCGTTTTGTCTTATTTATCATACCAGCGCTGATAGCCCTTTTTAGACCGGCTACTGACTCTCCCCCCTGAGTGCATACCGGATGGCCATGCCGGTTTGCCGTAAGCATTCCTTCCATGATCTCTGTTTCTGTTACAGAGATGGTATAAAATCTATCACTAAAATAGCCCTCTACCAATTGTTTCACCTTTGGGAAGGATACAGGATCACCTATCATAGCGGCCTGTGCCACTGATGGAGAGACCTTAACAGGTGTATATTCGCCCGTATCTTTCCACCTGACAACAGGATTTGCATGAAGGCTCTGCACACCTAAGATTGCAGGCAGGCTATCTATTATATGAAGCTCATATAGATCGATAAATCCATCCATAATGGCGGTGATGTTCCCGGCATTACCGATAGGGACTACAACTACCAGATCGGTTGTGTCCCAACCTAATTGTTGTGCTATTTCGTATGCATAGGACTTCTGACCTAATATCCTTATAGGGTTTTTCGAATTTAGCAAAAGGACATTATAATCCTGGGCTAATTCTTCGACCACACGCATACAATCATCAAAGACCCCGGGGATCTCAATAACATTAGCCCCGGAGCCTAAAGGCTGAGATAACTGATGTGGCGTTACCTTGCCCTTTGGGAGCAATACAACTGACTTGATCTTTGATTCTGGCAGATAGCTTAGGTAGAGAGATGCTGCTGCAGACGTATCCCCAGTAGATGCGCATATTCCTAAGACACTATCCAAATCTTTTACCCTTATTATATGATTTAAAAAGCTGGTAGCCGATGCCATGCCTCTATCTTTAAAGCTGGCAGATGGATTAAGACCATCATTTTTTACCAGAAACTCTGCGCCAACCCATGCACTTAATTCCTGGTTTGCCTTTACTATTGGTGTATGGCCCTCGCCTAGATAGATTATGTCTTCCATGGGTAGCATAGGCAATATCAGCTCATGAAATCTAAATATACCTGAAAGTGCAAGGCAAGTGGTTGTCTTTCTCGCATCAAATGTCTTTGCCCATTCATTGCCTGGTCTGGTCTTAAGGCGATCAAACGTGGTATTTTCTACCTTTAAAAGCGCGCCGCATTTTGGGCATGTGTAGATAAATTTATATATATCGTATGTGTTACCACAATTTATACATCTATAAACAAGGTTGCCACCAACCTTTGGCATGTAATCTGTTCCCATTACTTCACCTCGATACCTTTACGAGCCTCCCTATTGTAGTTATAGTTCAAAGGCAAAATTTCCAAGTGTGAATAGAATCCCCTTCTAAAACAAGGAAGTAGCTATCCATATGCTTACAAATAGTTATTACACCTTCTTCAACGTTCATAAGGGTAGGTAATCTATAATAACATGTTGACTTTTTCAATACTTTTTTGGCAAGGTAATCAGGTTCTAGGTGGGGGTGAGTCAAACATGAATATCCTAACGGATATAAATCTTTCAGGAGTCAATAAAAAAACCAGCGGAAAGGTTAGGGAGATATTCGAGATAGATAAGGAGCAGTTGTTGATAGTAACCACAGACAGGATTTCCGCCTTTGATGTGGTTCTAAAAGATCCCATACCAAATAAAGGTTTGGTATTAAACCAATTATCACTGTTCTGGTTTGAGAAGATACGCCCTATTATACCCAATCATGTGGTAGCATCTAAAATAGAAAGATTCCCTGCTCCCTTTAATAGTGACAGCAGGCTCTTAGGCAGGTCTATGCTCGTGAAGAAAGCAAAGCCATTACCCGTAGAGTGCGTTGTGAGGGGTTATCTTGCCGGGTCTGGCTGGAAGGAATATAAACAAAAGGGCTCTATCTCCGGAATAAAGCTTCCAGAGGGCATGGTAGAATCCCAGAAGTTAGAAGAACCGATATTCACACCTACAACCAAGGCTGAGATAGGTCAGCATGATGAAAGCATAGACATGGATACCGCGGCCAGGACGGTTGGCGCCTCGCTTATAAGAAGGATAAGAGATATATCAATCCGGATATATCGCATGGCCTGTGAATTTGCCTTGGGAAAGGGAATATTAATAGCTGACACAAAGTTTGAGTTTGGTCTTATAGGCGATACCCTTATCCTTATCGATGAGGCGCTCACCCCCGACTCATCGAGGTTCTGGCCTCTTGAGAGCTATGAACCAGGCAATCCCCAGCCAAGCTTTGATAAACAATTTGTGCGGGATTACCTTGATAGCCTTGATTGGGATAAAAAACCACCTTCCCCCAGCTTGCCAAAGGGCGTTATTGAAAAGACTTCTGAAAAATATATAGAGGCCTATGAGAGGCTTACAGGTAGGCTGTTTAGAGACAATAAGGAGTTTAGATAATAAAGAAATATCCGGGATACCGTATGAGCCAGCCTTGCGAGGTGCTTTTTTTTCAATAATTTTTCTATTTTAGTTACCCACCAAGGTCTCTGGTCACATCGTGTATCCCAGACACTTTACTATTTATCGGCAGAACCGGCAGGAAACATTATACTATCTTTAATTTGCCTTCACGTCCGCTTCCGTCTCCGCTTTCAGCTACGCCGGACAAGTCTGCGGACAAGAAGGCTTGGGTTTAATTCCCCGATTTCTTGCTGCGGATAAGAGGCAAAAGCTTGCTTTTGGAGTCATACCATTTCTGGGCTTTTTGTTGACCAAATAGACCCAGGCAAGTATGATGCTCCAAAAAAGGAAGGGAGGTTTCAGATGGAAAGTATGGTTCGGGAACCAGCGAGGGAGACGCCTGTTATTGACGATGTAGATGTCTTGGTATGTGGTGGCGGGCCTTCGGGTATTATGGCAGCGCTGGCAGCAGCAAAAAATGGCGGCAAGACCTTTTTGGTGGAGCAAGAAGGGTTTTTGGGTGGTTCTGCAACTGCAAATCTTATCAACCCTTTGCCGGAAGTCATTAGCAAGGGAGGACTTATCGAGACCTTTTTGGATCAAATGGCAAAATTAGGTGGATATATAAAGCATGACCCCTCAGAGGTGGCTTATGATTTCTCTATGGCCAATGCATTTGACCCAGAGATCTATAAATTTGTTGCCCTTGAGATGTTGGATAAGGCTGGGGTTAAACTTTTGTTGCATACCATTGCGGTTCAGCCAATATTGGAAGACAATAAAATCAGAGGCGTTATCATCGAAAATAAGTCCGGCAGGCAGGCAATTCCGGCACAGCGGGTAGTGGATGCCACAGGCGACGGAGACATATCAGCGCGCGCCGAAGTGCCCTTTAAAAAGGGACGCGACCCAGACGAGAAGATGCAGACAGTATCGCTCCTCTTTCAGCTAGATGGCGATTGGGACCTCTCTGCTCTTCCCACAATACCGGTTGGAGGCATTCACCTTTTAGGCCCTTTACTGAAGGAAATCGCAGAAAAAGAGAACTTAGACTATGACCTCCCCTACCTGGTCGGTTTCATTGTTCCTCTGCCTTTCGGAAAGCTGAATATCTTTATCAACCTGGCCCATGTAGAGGGAATCGACGGAACAAAGGGGGAAGACCTGACGCGGGCCCATCTGGAACTGAGGCCACAGGTTATGAACGCAATAAAGGTGCTGAAACACCACCCCTATTTTGCCCAGGCTCACCTGGCAAAGACAGGAACACATATCTATGTTCGGGAGACGCGGCGTATCCTTGGAGAGTATATACTCAAGGAGAAAGACGTAGTTAATGGGAAAAAATTCGATGATGCAGTGACTGAGTGCCGCTACATCATTGACATCCACCCCATTGACGACCCGACAGTCCACCGCTATGAACCTCATCCTCCTTACGATATTCCCTACAGGTCTCTAGTACCGCTAAAGATGGACAATCTCTTAGTATCTGGCCGATGCATCTCTTGCGACCAAGTGGCCCAGTCCAGCCTGAGGATTATGGGGACCTGTATGAGCACGGGAGAGGCAGCAGGAACCGCGGCAGCGCTCTCTGTAAAACATAATGTCACTCCGAGAGCACTGGATTACAGGCTGGTGCAAGAAGCCTTAAAAAAGCAGGGGGTCAATATCCGGCGGGATGACAGCCAGGTTCCTGGTAAATCCATGTTCTAGAGGGTCAGGGTTTATATGGAAAAAAGGTCAAGATTCGAATTATATCCAATCACAAACCCGTAGGGGCAGACCTATGTGTCTGTCCTGTCTGTGAATGGCAACAAGCAATGGGCAACCACAGGGGGTTGCCCCTACAGACCCCATCTCATCCTTCGTTGTGAGCACAGCTCATGCGGGTTCACATGAAATCAGATTACACTGATTAGGTAGGGAGGACACGATGATCCTAACTAAAGAAGAAGAGGCTATGCTGGCTGGTAAAAAAGGCCAGGGGATCCAGAAGGCCATATCCATACTGGTAAAGTATGGGAAAGCCTTTAATGCAGAGAGGCTAGTCCCTATTACCTCATCGCACATTTGGGCAATTGACCCTTACGAGTTTCTTCTGGATATTACAGATGGGGTGGATAAACTAGGGGTGGGGATTACAACCACTCATCCCCTCTCAGGGTTTTTTGATATGGATAAATGGCAGGAAATGGGCGTGCCTGATAGCTTTGCCAAGGCTGAAGCCAAGTTATTTAATAAACGGCTACCTATTTATAAACGCCTGAATGTTCTTCAAACCTTTACGTGTTTGCCCACACTGGTCGGCAATTCCATCTTTAAGGGACAGATCATCTCCTGGATGGGCTCTGGGGTCCAATTGATGGCCAATTCTTTGATCGGAGCTAGGGCTAACCGTGAGGGGATTACGACTGTTTTAGCAGCAGCTATAACAGGTAGAACCCCATATATGGGTCTATTAAAACCACAAAACAGGCTAGCCGAGATCATTGTCAGGCTAAAAGGTATTAATATAACCAATTGCACTGATACGGATTTACAGGCCGTAAGCTACTACATAGGAGAGAAGGCACAGGATAAAAACATAGTTATTGACGGCTTGCCGAACAGCCTTGCCTTTGAATCACTTAAAAGCCTGCTCGTACCTCTTGCGGTATCTGGAGCAGTTGGAATAAGCCATATAGCAGGTGTTACTCCAGAAGCACCAACAACACGAGTGGCTCTGGGAGGAAAGAAAGCCCTTGATGAAATAATCGTGGGGAAACAAGAAATGCAGGAATCCTATGCCGAATATCCTGGTCAGGATGGAGAAAATGTTGACCTGGTGGTCTTTGGCTGTCCCCATTTGACTGTGACCGAAATCGGTCAGGTTGTTACATTGTTACATGGAAGGAAAGTAAGCAGCAATACCCGCTTATGGTTAGGTTCGGCAGAGCAGATAATTACCCTGGCCGGAAGAATGGGGTTTATTGATATCATTGAGCAGGCAGGAGGCATCTTTGCCCGTTGCTGTATGGCGAGTGTGCCCTTTGGTAGGCTGCCCAATGGGACCAGGACTCTAGCCACCAATTCCATTAAGGCAGCTCATTATATAAGTAGGCTAACCCGGGCTAGGGTGATATATGGAACTACCCAGGATTGTGTTGAGTCTGCTATAACAGGGGTGTGGAAGAGATGAGCAAAAGAATTTTAAAAGGTCGTGTAGTAAATGATGGCAGCGCTAGCGGTGAAGCCATAGTGATAGACATTCCCTTTTCCTTTATCGGAGATTTTGATCTCTCATCCGGGTGTTTATCCAAGGGCCATCCTATGGAGGGTAAGGTTCTAGCGGGAAAGATTTTGGTTTGTCCCACTGGCAAAGGTGGTACAGTAGCTCCTTACATTGCCTATGAGGCCATGAAGAAAAAAATTGCTCCCATTGCCATTTTATGTCAAAAGGCTGATCCTATTTTGGCCCTGTGCGCCATTACTATTGATATCCCGATGATGGACAGGTTTGAGGGTGATATTACTAACCTGATTGGCACTGGAGACCAAGTACAGATATATGGCAATACGGGAACTGTAATAATAGATTAATCTGCCCTTTGTTGCAATCTAATACCAAGTTGCAATCAATGTCATTGCGAGGAGCTTTAGCGACGTGGCAATCTAGGCTTTAGATTATTTCGCTAAAGCTCGCAATGACAATTTTGTAAACTAACTGATTGAATGCAACTTGGTATAAATCAATCCTTAGCCTCTTTTTTATGCCAATTTAAAGACAGAATCATGTCCTTGGGATCTTGAATCCCGCTAGGCCATTATCAAACATAGTTTTTTCTTGACAAGCCAGTGTTACCCTTTTAAAGAGTTATTGAGAGACCTAAGCGCATTACAATCTTGCTTCGCTTCAATATATAGGGTAGCTAATCAAGTCTTTTTTTGAAGAAGGATATTGATAGAGCCAACCCTAAGGGAGGACAAGGCAATGCGAAAGAAAATTAGAGCTGCTTTATTGTTCTGGTTCTTAATCCTATCTTCAGGGATGGTTATCATGGGGATTTCCGCCTGTATTCCTCCCTGTCCTCCTCATGATCCGGTGGAGCTTCCTGAGTTCCTTCTAGGGACATCCCAGGGTGGTATCAACGAGGTTCCCCTCGCGGCAGAGCTCGGTGCAAGGTGGATGCGGGGCCAGGTATCCTGGGTTAATGTCGAAAGAGAGATTTCCACACGGGAACTTACCGTAGAAGATGTAGACGCCCATCCCGAGATGATCACTGAATATATCGCTACCCACAACTGGTCTGCCCCGGACAGCCTGCTTGCAGAAATGAAGGCCTACGGGCTTGAGCCCATCATGGTTGTTGGTCTTGGCAATACTGGCACCCTCCCCTATTTCCAGGGCGAGCGGGTGACGCCTGACAGGTTGGGGCGGGATAATTATCTGGGTCATATTTACCTTTATGCCAGGGCTACAGTGGAGCGATATAACGGGGACGGAGAATACGATGCCCCCGGTGACCTTGTGGTGAAATACTGGCAGTTGGAAAATGAATTAAATCAGGCTTTTCTCGAAGCCCTTTGGGGATGGAGGACGCCGAGTTTTCTGGATGCCGTTGGAAGCGCTTGGAATAGTTGGGATTTTCTCACTGAGCTACTTCAAACCTTATCGCACGCCGTAAAGATTGAGGATCCTGATGCATTTACCACGGTAAACTTTCACACAGATATCCCTGCTGCGATCAATCATGGCTTTCTGCTTCCTTCCTGGCAGGAATCCATCCGCCAATGGGTAAGCTTTGTGGACATTATAGGTATCACTGCCCTTCCAAACTATTACGATGCTGAGCCTGTCAAAGGTGATGTCCTTGAGCAAAAGGTCATAGAAGCATCCGAGATGGGTTGCGGGAAGCCTGTAGTGGTCATCGAGGCCTGCTATTCCTCAGGACCTGCCGAGAGGGGTTATACCGAGGACCTTCAGGCCCGGTTTATACGGGATGCTTATGACGCGGCTGTACGTGGCGGTGCGCAAGGGTTCTTCTTTTTTGGAGTCCGAACAGCAGAGTCCCATAGCGTAGAGATCACTCAAAAGGATCTGGACAACCTTGCATATCTGGGCGGCCTTTTCGAACAGGGAAACTTTTTACCACTGTTATGGTTTGCGCTGTGGAATATGGACTACATCCAAAATCAGTTGTTAGATGTAATCTGGTCCGTGGAGCCTTACTGGGGCCTTATTCGATCTGATGGAACCCACAAGCCTGGTTGGGATGTGTTTTATTCTATAGCTAATCCTTGAGGTGCTTTCAGCACTTTATTCAATTTGTCTTCGCTTTTGGCTACGACGGACAAGTCGCCGGATGAGAATTGGCATTAATTCACTGCGATGCGGTAGAAGAACCCATCGGCAAGTTCTTGATTTTCCCTACCCCCAATGAATGTGGCGGCTTTGTCTATACTAAACTCGGAATTTATCATATGCTTATTTCATCTATTTTTTGTTGGGTCCCAGATGTTACAAAACATAAAATCCTTTGGGATATTACAACAGGGGATGAATTGAATGATCAAGATATCAAAATGTTATATATACAAATGAACCTTTTAAGATATTGGCTCATAACCATAAGATTTGATTGATCCACCGTTTTCTGCCTTTAAAAAATCCAGCAGGATATATTTTTGCTTCCTGATCTATCTCTGGTATGAGCCACGAGGGTTTAGACAAAAGGAGCCAGAAGATTTGAGAATGAAGAATCCTGCAGATTGCTGCAGGGTTCTTCATTGGGTGACCCGTTTTTTACACTCCTCAAGATAAAAAAAAGAAAAAACTCTACTATATATACAGTCTTGGGATAACTACTGACCATAAAGGGCTTGATCTTTGATGTATTTAATAATATGAAAGATTGTATATATCCTCTTATAAATGAGAGATCAATATTGGTACTTAATATGAAGAGGTTTGAAGGTTTGTCGTATTCAATGTTTAATAGTGTTTTTAGATCATCTATCCCAATAAATGCAGCTAGTGGCAGAGATATCAGCCCAAAAGAGATATTACATCTAGATCAAAAAGAATAAAAATAAAAGGAAGATTAAAGATGATCATTGATACACATTCACAGTTATTTACAAAAGAGGCAATAGAAAATTTTCCAGAAGAGATGGCTCGCAGTTATCAATCTATGTTTAAGGATTTAAAATTTCCAGAGATTGAAGACACAATTAAAGACATGAACGATGCAGGGGTTGATATAGCTGTAATAGTGGCAATAGATGCAGAAACCACCTTTAAATATAAGGTATCAAATGACTTGGTAGCAGAGACAGTAAAAAAATATCCTGATAGATTTATTGGTTTTGCGAGTGTAGATCCTCATAAGGGGGTACTGGCAGCAGAGGAACTAAAAAGGGCTATAAATGAACTCGGTTTGAAAGGGTTAAAGATCCTACCACATCTCATTAAATTAAATCCCAACGATCCTGCCATGTATCCTCTATATGAGATCGCCCAGGATTTGGATATCCCTGTATTATTTCATACAGGCACGCAGTTCCATGCAGGGACAAAGATTAAGAATTGTATGCCTATCTACTTAGATGATGTGGCAGTAGATTTTCCCCGGATGAAAATTATAATGGCCCATTTTGGATATCCATGGTTTTATGAAGGCATGGCCGTAGTTCTCAGGAATCCAAATGTATACTTTAATATAGCAGGTTGGGCGCCTAAAAGGATACCAATAGATGTTATTCACCAGATAAATGGTCCCCTTTCCACCAAAGCCTTATTTGGAAGCGATTATCCTTTAATCTCTAGGGTAAGAATTATGAAGGAGCTAGATGAGTTGCCGCTAAAGGACGGAATTAAAGAGCTATTAATAAGTGAAAATCCCAAAAGACTTTTGGGCATAAAATAGGATATTTGAGGGTCAGGGTTTGATAAGGTAGAAAAATGGAAGAACAAGGATGTAAGGATAAAAAACAAAATATTTAGAGATTAAGGAAATAGGAAAGCTCATGATATGAAATTTCCATTAATAAACCAATAAATAAAAGGAGGTTATATTATGGTAAAATATTTTTCGCAGGTTGTAGAGGACAATGCAAAGGCGCGGCCCGATCATCTGGCATATATATTTATGGGTAAACAAACAACCTATAAAGAGTATAATGATGATATCAATAGGGTTGCTAATTCATTTTTGGATTTAGGCCTAAAGCCAGGAGATAAGATTGCTACTCTTTTGCCACAATCACCTGCCTTTATGAATATTTATATGGCAGCCGCTACAATGGGTTTAATCGTAGTCCCTTTAGATCCAAGATTTACAGCACCTGAAATGGCGACACTTTGTGAAAGGACAAACCCCAAACTATTGGTAAGCCTTGCCTATCCAGAGAATATAAAGACTAATGCGGAGTCTTTGGTTAGGCAAGTGCACTTTGACCACGTTTATTCATATTTTGGAGCCCTTGATTATGAAGGATCCAAGCCTTATGAAATCCTTTTGGAATCATCTTCTGTGCCTGTACCTGAAAGCATTCATCCCTGCCTTGATGACCCTCTTATTATTATTTTTACCAGCGGCACCACAGGTAAACCAAAAGGAGCTATGATAAGCCACAAAAACACCTATGCCATTTCAAAAGCAACCGTGGAGGCCTGGGGAATTATCTATGAGGATAGCGTTCTGGTAAATCTGCCTACCAGTCATGTAGGTGGTACACATGACCTGATCACAGTACAGCTATATGCAGGTGCAACAGGTATTCTCACTCCGACCTTTAATCCTGAAGAAATGTTGGACTTCATAGGTAAATACAAAATAAGCTTCACAGGAGGAGTCCCAACAATGTACCGCCTCATATTTAAAAAGTGTAATGTAAGAGACTATGATTTATCTTCTGTAAGAACATTGGTAGTATCTGGTGAACCTTCACCCCCAGAATTAATTCACAATATAAAGGATGATTTCCCCAATGCAAACGTGGTAGCGAGTTGGGGGATGACCGAGACAGCAGGATTTTTTACCTTTACCAAGCCTGATGATGAGTTGGAAGTCGTAGCTAACACAGAGGGTGCACCAGGCGAAGGTTTTGAGATGAAAACCTTAAAAGATGATGAGTCATGGGCCAAGGCAGGTGAAGTCGGCGAGTTATTAGTTAAAGGAGACAGTGTTATATCAAGTTACATGGATAAAGATGATAATAAGGACGCATTCTACAAGGGATGGCTGAAAACCGGAGATTTGGGGTATATGGATGAAAATAATTACCTGCATTATGTGGGGCGCTCAAAAGAGATGTATATTAGTGGTGGTTATAATGTTTACCCGCTAGAAATAGAATCTTACTTGAATGCGTATCCAGGAATAAATACCTCTGCTATTATAGAAGTTCCTGTCGAGATTTGGGGCGAAGTAGGGTATGCCTTTGTAGTACCAGAAGAAGGCGTTGACCTTGATATTGAGGAAATAAAGAAATATTGTAAGCAAGGTCTAGCTGATTATAAGCAACCAAAGGAAATCATAATAAAAAAGGATATACCAAGGACTCTAATCGGTAAAATAGCCAAACAGGAAATACGCAAGGACATTAAGAAATATATTGATACATAGATGCTTGCATTAAGGTTTTTAAACTGGTTGGATTTGTTGGTGTTTACTTATTCAACCATTTCTTAAATAGGAGATTTACTGCAGGAAATTTTATCCAACAACCAAAAAGATATGCCTTCGTAAAAAGCTTCGCTATGCCGACACGTCGGCATCATAATGGAAAATAACTTGCATACTGTGTCATTTC
>JAYEFR010000230.1:0-4600 GCA_034716155.1 Thermodesulfobacteriota bacterium | reverse complement strand
TCGAAATGACAGAAAGGGTGCTCGAAATAATAGACATAAAAAAAGAATTTCTCCCGCTTGTTACAGCTCAATTACTTGGAAGGATGAGGAATTAACCCCTTTAAGGGGGAAGACAACCCAAAATGCTCATTGCTAAGAGACCTCTTAAAGGTTACAACAATGCTGCGTTCATAATCTCAGAGATATCCTTGATGGCCAACTCGTCTTCCAGCCTCTCTGCCTTGAGGGCATCCTCCAGCATCATCATACAAACAGGACACGCCACAGCCAGGATATTTGCGCCAGTATCGTGAGCTTCCCTGACCCTGATTCTACTCGGGCTATCCTTCCCGCTGCCCAGGATATCAGTGTAAAAGTTACCGCCTCCACCACCGCAGCAAAAAGAATTTTCCTTGGTTCTCTCCATTTCTACCAGCTCAACCCCAGGAATGGCAGTCAAAATTTCCCTTGGCGCATCGTATTCATTATTATACCTGCCTAAAAAACAGGGGTCATGATAAGTGACTTTTGCCTTGAATCCTCTGGAGACATCCAATTTGCCGCTTTTGACTAAATCTCGAAGGAGTTGCGTGTAATGGAATACCTCAAATCCATTTGAATAGTTATTTTTCAACGCATTATACGAATGAGGTGAAAGAGTGACGATCTTTTTCACTCCAAGCTCTTTGAATGTCTGAGTATTTTCCTCCTTTAGGAACTCGAACAATCCCTTTTCACCAAGCATATCTACTTCATTTCCATCGCAAACCTCCCTACTCCCTAAAAAGCCGAAGGGAAGACCGGATTTCAATAATACACTTCCCAATGCCTTGGCGGCTTTCTGGCTGACTGTATCATATGATCCTACGCACCCGACATAATATAGAAATTCATCGCCTTTCTCATATTGCTTTACTCCGGTATTTTCAGCCCAATTATCTCTGTTCTGCTTCAGCTCCCGATAAGGATTGCCGTAGTCGTAAACATTTGTTAAGAACTGGTTGACCATCGGGGGCACAAGCTGTTTATCTACCATTTCCTCCCTTGCTGCTTTCAAAATATTCACGATATCTTCATTAAATTTAAATTTGCATTCCTGGCTACAATTTCGGCACATAGTGCAGGAATACAGAATCCGGGATAGGTGTTTGCTGGGTTTAAGCTCTCCCTTTACCAGAGAGGCATATATCAGCCACATCATTCCACCAGGAGAATAACTTTCTAAACGATATTTGCTATACACAGGACAATTAAAACCCAGATAAGAATAATCACTGGTAAATTTGCAATAGCCGCATCTGAAACATCTATGTATTATATCTTTATAATCTTTAATTGCCATTTAATCACTCCAATTCCCAGGGTTCATAATAACGTTTGGATCTAATGCCTTCATCACCCTTTTCATTAATTTTACTGTGTTGGGATCCATCCTCTGCACCATTAACCTTTGTGCCGGCGCTTCAGCTTTCCATAAAACACCCCCTATGTCTAGAATCAATTTATTTGACTCGTCTAAGGCTTTCCTTATTTTCTCAATATCTTTTTCGTCGGCACGGTTCAAACAATATGCGAGACCAAACATCATGCTATGCCCACCTGTGAGGAGTTGATGCCCAAGTAGGTAAGGCTGCCCATATTTGTGGGCGATCTCCACCGCCTTGGAAGAGGCTTCAGGAACCTTCTCTATCGGCAATATACCTCCCGTATATTCGAAACCGCCTCCTTGTTTTGCATCTGCCGCCATTACGCCCAAGGTAATTGGAGGTACAGGTAATCTGGCTTCTCGCATTCTTTCGGCATGTCGTCCTTCCACAAGCGTGATCTTTCCTTCATATTTCCGTAAAAGTTTTTTGTGAAGTTCTATTTTCAGTTTAAATTCCTCTTCATCTTGGGCGGAAACAATTGGGACATAAAGTGTACCCTGTGCCCATGGTGGCCATTCCTGCGATATGATAAACAGATTGTCCATGAGGTTAAGTTGAGTAAGGTCAAATATAAAATCCGGCAGCAAATCAAGGTCAGCAGAGGTGAATGTCAATAAATCTCTAAACTTCGGTTTCGGAAAAAGCTGAAGTGAAACCTTGGTAATAATACCGGTTGTTCCAAGCCAGCCAAGGAATAAACCCATAAGATCCGGAAGTGGGTCTCTGGTGAACCAATATGGAGAAATAGAACAAGAGCCGAGTTTACAAACTTCGCCGGTAGGTAACACTACCTCCATCCCATTGACCATTTGCGAATTAATCCCGCATGCCACGCTAAGGTGACCATGCCCTTGAATTACAACATTTCCAACAATAGTAGCCATGGGAGGAGCGTCAGGCATTGAATGTTCAAGATGGGGATAATTTTTTTCAAGATGAGATTGGAGTGCACCTTGAGTAACACCTGCTTCCAGTATGACATATCTACTCTTCTCATTTACCTCGATAATCCTATCCATTCTTTTCATATCTAAGACAATCCCACCTTTAATAGGTACAGCTAAACCGCTTAATGTAAGACCGCCGCCCATCGGAGTGATCGGAATTTTTTCCTTGTTCGCCAACTTGACTATTTGTTGCACTTCTTCCACTGTCTTTGGCACTACAACATAATCTGCTTTGCGAGGTTGTTGTGCCCCGGAATCTCGAGAATAAATGTATAATTCCTCCTCGTGATTGGAGGCAAGATCCTCTCCAACAATATCAACTAAAGAACTATATATATCCATATTCCCTCCTCACAATGTAAGGTTACACGAAGCAGGTGCCGTTTGAAAAGACATCGAAAGATGCAAATCTATCTAACCCTCCCAGTTCCCGGGATTCATAATACCGTTAGGGTCCAAAAGTTTCTTAACCTTCTTCATCAACTCAAATGTGTTGGGATCCATCTTCTCAACAATTTGTTTTTGTGCCTGAAGGTCTGCTTTCCACGGTATACCTCCTAGCTCCAAACCTAGTTTATTTGTGTCCTCCATTGCCTCTTTTGCTCTTTCAGCATCCTTTTCGTCGGCGCGGTTGAAGGAATAATTAAAACCAAACATAACTTCATGGCCGGCACTCATAACTTGATTTGCACATTGAAACAGCATTCCATGCTTATGAGCGATTTCTATGCCTCTTCTCCAGGCCTCAGGGACTTTTTCAATAGGCATCATGATCCCACAGTATTGAAACCCGCCACCCTTTCTAAAATCTGCCGCCACAGCAGCAAAAGGAGGCTCCTCAAGGAATCTTTCCTTTGATGATGGTGGGATCTCTTCTAAGAGAGTAACTTTATTTTCGCTATCCCCACACGCCTGGGGTATCTTACCAAGCACTTTCTTCTTATAGTTTATCTCTTCCTCCGAATCTCCGGATATAATCACCCCAATGAATTGATACCCTTTCATATATTCCGGCTTTTCCTGTTCCATCATACCAATATTGTCTGCCATTCTGGTCTGTGTGATTTTGTATATCACATCGGGAATCAGGTCCGGGTTCTGCGTGGCGAATAACACCATATCCCTTTTTTCCGGTCTGGGGTAAAGCCTAAGCGAGGCTTTAGTAACAATGCCTGTAGTGCCGAACCATCCAACAAATAGCCCGGCTAAATCAGGAAGTGGACCTTTACTAAACCAATGCGGGGAAGTGGAGCAGGAACCTACTTGGCATATTTCGCCCGTGGGCAATACTACTTCTATACTATTAAGCATATTAGAGTTATCCCCGTATTGGGACAAAGAACCGTGGCCACGAATCAGAAGATTCCCCACCACAGTAGCTATACTAGGGGCTTCAGGCATTGAATGCTGAAGGTCGGGATAATTTTTCTTTAAGTATGACATTAAGGCGCCCTGAGAAACACCTGCCTCAATTATTACATATCTACTCGCTTCATTTACTTCAATTATTCTGTCCATTCTCTTCATGTCCAGCACAATTCCACCACGAACAGGTATGACCAAACCATTTAGCGTGAGCCCCCCTCCCATTGGAGTAATAGGAACGTTCTCCTTATTTGCCAGGATAACAATTTTTTGAACCTCCTCCACTGTCTTGGGCGATACAACATAATCCACCCTGCGAGGTTTCGTGGTCCCTCCATCGCGGGAATAAATATAAAGGTCTTCTGGCTCATTTGAGACGAAATCTTCACCCGCTATATCAACCAAGGAGTTGTATATTAATTCCTCTCTACCCATTTCTCAAGCTCCGCACACATTTATTTTGCATTTCAACGTTAACGCTAATATTACAATTCAACTCCGGCCGAAGTCAAATAGATTGTGGAAATGAAATTTTACGAAGCTGTCTAAAAACTCGACCCTTTTAATTTGAGCGCAGGCAAAGGTTTGTTATTTGCTTAGTAGGTGAGGGGGGCTATAAATGACGACATATGGAAAAGCCTAGATTCATACCTATCAGAACCGTAACAGGTATGTACTTTTATTGTACCAATGCGGGTCTGGGAAGGAACCAATAAAAAAATGGTATTTTCAAAAAACAATTTTGCTTATGCCTTGCAGTATAATACTTTCTTGATTTGAGACATTGTCTCAGAAACGCGTCGTTATAGAACTGATCATAATCAATTTTTTCACCAGAATCGTTAACTATTTCTCTTAGATAACACTTATATTTAATTGGAT
>JAYEFR010000229.1:0-8695 GCA_034716155.1 Thermodesulfobacteriota bacterium | reverse complement strand
CCTTGCTGAGAAAATATACCCCAAGACCTCTTCCACCAAGGTATGTTCTGGATATATCCGGCGATAGAGTCTCCAACCTTGCCTTTTTATGGGTTAGATCAATAAAGAAACCTTTTAAGCAAAATTCGTTCATTTAATAACCTGATCCCTGCAAAATATTTATTAGTTATCTATCCTAGTAGAACCAGCCTTCTTACTCAACATAAATAATTATATGAAAGCAGGGGTCGGGGATCAGGGGCCAGAGGTCAGTTTAAAGAGGAAGATAGAACAGATTTAATTCTTGAGATCTTTACATAACACCCATATTGTCATTGCGAGGAGGTTTTTAGGCCGACGTGGCAATCCCATTAATTTCCAATAAGACTATTTTTTATCTTCTATCTTTCATCTTCAATCTATTGTTTTCCCGACTATCCTTATTCACCCAACACTCAAAACCCAAAACCTCTTTTACTATTTACTATTCACTATTCACTAATTAACACAACCCTTGAAAACAAGATCATTAAATGCAATATAATACCAGACCACATTATTAAGATGAAAGGGAAGACTCACATGAGGAGCGACAAAACAAAAAAATCAGTGGAAAAGGCACCCCACAGGTCTTTGATGAAGGCCACAGGGCTTACAGATGAAGAGATATCAAGGCCATTTATAGGTGTGGTGAACTCTGCAAATGAACTCATCCCAGGCCATATCCATCTGAATCAGATTGTATCCGCTGTCAAGGCAGGCGTTCGCCTCGCAGGCGGCACACCCATGGAATTTTCTGTGATCGGCATGTGTGACGGGATTGCCATGAATCACGAAGGGATGAAATACTCCCTGCCCACCAGGGAAATTATAGCAGACTCCATAGAGCTGATAGCCATGGGTCATGCATTTGATGCCATGGTATTTGTACCAAATTGTGACAAGATTGTGCCTGGTATGCTTATGGCATGCCTGAGGCTTAATATCCCATCCATTGTAATATCTGGCGGGCCAATGTTAAAAGGTCATCTAAATGACAAAGATGTAGACCTGATAAGCGTGTTCGAGGGCGTGGGCCGGCTAAAGGCAGGAAAGATTACTCAAGAAGAATTAAAGGAATTGGAAGATGCTGCATGCCCGTCTGCCGGTTCATGCTCTGGTATGTTCACGGCAAATTCCATGAATTGTCTTACAGAGGCCCTTGGGCTTGGCCTGCCGGGAAACGGCACCATACCAGCGCCTTTATCCGCCCGTATAAGACTGGCAAAGCTATCAGGTATGAAGGTCATGGAAATTTTGGATAAAGATATAAAACCAAGGGATATTGCCACCCTTAAGGCATTCAAAAACGCAATAGCAGTAGATATGGCCCTGGGCTGTTCTACCAATACCGTCCTTCATGTGCCGGCCATATCATACGAAGCAGGAATAGAACTGGATTTAGATGATTTTAATAATATGAGCTCTAAGGTCCCGCACCTGTGCAACCTCTCTCCTGCAGGCCCTTATCACTTAGAAGACCTTTACCACGCCGGAGGCATTCAGGCCCTCATGAAGAGGTTGGCAGAGACGGATATCTTAAATACAGATGTCCTCACAGTAACAGGAAGCACACTTAAGGCGAATCTGGTCTCAGCAAGGATAGTTGATCCGGAGATAATAAGACCTATCAATGCCCCATATCACAAACAGGGCGGCATTGCTATATTAAGGGGTTCTCTCTCACCTGATGGCGCAGTAGTAAAACAATCAGGGGTGGCCCCTGAAATGATGAAAAGAAAAGGGGTTGCACGGGTATTTGACTCTGAAGAGGATGCCACAAAAGCAATCATGTCAGGAAAAATAAATAAAGGCGATATAATTGTGATCAGATATGAAGGGCCAAAGGGCGGCCCTGGTATGAGGGAGATGCTCACTCCAACATCTGCCATTGCAGGTATGGGCATGGATAAGGATGTGGCCCTTATAACAGATGGCAGGTTCAGTGGTGGCACAAGGGGTGCAGCCATCGGTCACATCTCACCCGAGGCGGCCCAAGGTGGGCCCATTGCATTTGTAAGGCAAGGAGATGTAATAGAGATAGACATACCAGAAAGGAAACTTGATCTCCTTGTCGATGAAAAGGAGATGAAACAAAGAAGGAAAAATTGGGCTCCGCCAGATAAAAAATTATCGGGGGTGCTTAAGAGGTATGCCAATATGGCCCTGTCTGCCGACAAAGGGGCAAGATACGGGGATTAAGGATTATATATGGAGATTGCAAGGTTCCGGACAAGATTAGAAGACAATAAGATCAGGTGCGAACTCTGCCCCCACAAATGTATTATAAAGGAAGGCGGGCTCGGTATATGTGGAGTAAGAAAAAATATAGGGGGAAAATTGTACACCCTTGTCTATGGAAGGGCTGTGGCAGCAAACATTGATCCCATAGAGAAGAAACCTCTGTTTCATGTGCTGCCTGGCTCTTATTCCTTTTCCGTTGCCACAGTGGGATGTAACTTAAGGTGCAAGTTCTGCCAGAACAGCGACATCTCTCAATACCCTGTAAATACAGGGAACATCACAGGAGAAGAACTCCTGCCGGAAGAGATTGTAAATGAGGCAATAGTTAATAAATGTTCAAGCATCGCATATACCTACACTGAGCCCACTATATTCATGGAGTATGCCCTGGATACTGCGAGGCTGGCCAAGGAAAAGGGTTTATTAAACTGTCTTATCACAAACGGCTTTATCTCGCCTGACATAATAAGACAAGAGATGAAGGGAATAATCGATGCGGCAAACATTGATCTGAAATCATTTAATGATAGCTTCTACAAAAAGCTGTGCTCAGCAAGGCTTGGCCCGGTACTAGACGCAATCAAGGCCTACTTTAAGGAAGGAATATGGATAGAGATCACAACCCTTATCATCCCCGGGGAAAACGATTCAAGGGAAGAACTTACCGATATAGCTGGGTTTATAAAATCAATAAGCCCTGATATCCCATGGCATATAAGTCGGTACTATCCTCAATACAAATATAACGATGCACCCCCAACGCCTGTTAAAACCATTGAAATGGCAAGGGAGATAGGATCAAATGAGGGGCTTAATTTCGTGTATCCGGGTAATGTCCCGGGCCACGAAGGGGAAAATACATATTGCCCTAATTGCAACTCGCTTGTTATAGGAAGAAAAAGTTACTATGTTACAGAAAACAACATAAAAGACGGCAGGTGTGCAAAGTGCAACCACATTATAGCAGGGAGGTTTAAATGAAGAATTCCAATTATATCCTAAAGGTGACAAACGCCAAGAAAGCGGAGATTAGAAAGGCGCTCAAAGATGCCGGTATAGAAGTAAGGGCACTGACTGAAGTTTACTCTGAAGAGATAAAAGAAGAGGAGACCAGACAAGAAGATGCAAAAGAAAAAACAAACGGATAAAGACCTTGCCCTGGAAAGAAAATCCGGGTGGGAACAATTAAAAGGTAAAGACAAAGAGATTAATGCCTATAGCAAGGAATATATCTCCTTTATTTCAGATGTAAAGACAGAGAGGGAGGCGGTCTCCTATATCAAGGAAAGGCTGAAAGGGAAAAGGGGGATCTATTCCATAGAGAATCGAAAAAAGGCTATTGCAGTCTGCAGAAAAGGGAACTTGCCCTTGAGTGAAGGCTTAAGGATCATTGTGGCCCACCTGGACTCCCCCAGGCTCGATTTAAAGGTAAATCCCTTATACGAAGATACGGATCTCGTCATGCTGAAAACCCATTATTATGGTGGAATAAAAAAATATCAGTGGCTGGCCAGGCCACTCGCCCTCCACGGTGTAGTAATAAAAAAAGACGGGGGCCTCATACATATAGAAATAGGCGAAGACGAGAAAGACCCATGTTTTACTATAGAAGATCTACTGCCCCATCTGGCAGGAAAGGCTCAATATAATAAAAATCTAAAAGATGCATTCCAGGGGGAAAAATTAAACATAATCTTTGGATCCATCCCTGATTTAAAGGCAAAGGATGGAAAGGTAAAGAAAAACATCTTACAATTATTACACAAGAAGTTTGGGATAATAGAGGAGGACTTCGTCTCGGCGGATCTTGAGGTTGTGCCTGCAGGCCCTGCCAGAGAGATAGGGATCGACAGTTCCTTGATAGGTGCATATGGCCATGACGACAGGATCTGCGTGTGGGCGGCCCTTAAGGCGCTCATGGATGCAAAAAAGCCCCCCTTTACCGCTATAGCCCTACTGGTAGACAAAGAAGAGATAGGCAGCGAAGGCAATACCGGGGCAAAAAGTAGATTTATAGAAGAGGTTTTGTGGGAAATATCTGAAAGATTTAAAGAAGATATTATCCCAACCAAAACCCTGTACAGGTCAAAGGCGCTATCTGGTGATGTAAACGGTGCATTTGATCCTGAGTATCCGGATGTGCACGAAAAGACAAATGCCGCCAAGCTTGGCTATGGCGTATGTATCACAAAATTTACAGGATCCAGGGGCAAATCCGGAGCCAGCGAGGCAAGTGCGGAGTATATGGGCTGGATCAGGGCTATATTAAACCAAAGGAATATCCCGTGGCAAACCGGTGAGCTTGGCAAAGTGGATGAAGGCGGCGGTGGTACTGTGGCAAAATATCTGGCAGAATATGGCATGGATATAGTGGATATAGGCCCGGCTTTACTATCCATGCATGCGCCTTTCGAACTGGCCTCAAAGGTAGATGCGTATGCTACATATCTGGCATACCTGGCGTTTATGGAGGAAAAATGAAGGAAAGAGTGTTTTCTCATACAGGCTCTTTACTTGGAGGTGTAATACATAACCTGAATACACCCCTGATGTGGATTATGGGCAGGGCACAGCTTATAGAAGCCAGAAATGAAACACTGGAAGACCTAAAGACACTTCCAATGGAAGAGATTGAAGAAATCAAGAAAAAAAACAATAAGGACATCGCATCTATTATAGAAGGCGCTGAGAAGATTAATGATATCTTAAAAGCGCTAACCTATAAAACACAGATGGCAGACGAAGGCTTCACTGTAATTGATCTAAGAGAATACCTGAAGATGGAGACGGATTTTCTCATGGCTGATATGAGATTTAAACATCAAACAAAGACGGAGATAATTATAGATGAGACCAAATCATCATATATACGAACCGATTACAATGTGCTCTCGTCGGCCATTACCGGGATTATAAATACAATCATAAATTCCACGGAAAACGGCAGGACCCTTAAGATCCTCTTAGAGAGTGGCATCATAAAGATTATATGCCCTGATATAACTATGGACCCTGAGATCAAAAAAGAAATGGATGTTGTGTGTAAAAGGCTATATGACACAGCAGATATATATATAGACGACACCAATGGAATAGATATGAGTATCAAGATAAAGGAAGCTTGATGCCGACAAAAAAGACTATCACCTGCCCTGCCTGTGGCAACAAGATTTCCATATACCATAACCCTGTCCCTACTGTGGATATCATTATAGAATACAAGGGAGGTATCATACTCATAGACAGAAAAAACCCTCCTCCCGGGTGGGCGCTGCCTGGCGGTTTTGTGGACTATGGCGAGAGTGTGGAAACCGCTGCGGCAAGGGAGGCAAAAGAAGAGACAAGCTTAGAAGTAGATGATCTCACCATGTTCCATGTATACTCTGCACCTGATAGAGACCCCAGGGGACATACGATCACCACAGTATTCGTTGCCGAAGGAAGCGGCGCATTAATCGCTCAAGACGACGCGGCTAAGGCCCAAATCTTTACATTAGATAATCTTCCTCAAAAAATGGCCTTTGACCATGCTCAGATAATCCAGGATTATATCTCCTGGAAACAGGGGGACAAAACAGGGCTACTGTATAAATAATGGGAAAAAAGGAAATCTATTTAATAGACGGCAGCTCTTATATATACAGGGCGTTTTATGCCATGAGAGATCTATCCACCTCAAGGGGGCTGCCCACCAACGCCACATACATACTTGCAAGGATGCTCTTGAAGGTCCTAAAAGAAAAGGAGCCGGAACATATCTCATTTGTCCTGGATTCAAAAGGCCCTACCATAAGGCATGAGATCTATAAAGAATATAAGGCCAAAAGGCAAAAGATGCCGGAAGCCCTTCAGAAACAGATGCCCTATATCCTTAGATTGGTGGATGCCCTGGGGATATCCATGTTTCAAAAGGAAGGTTATGAGGCCGATGACATTATAGCAACCCTTGCGAGGAGATTCAGCGATAAGGCCGACATCATCATTATATCCGGTGATAAAGACCTTATGCAGCTGGTAGGCGACCATATAATCCTGTGGGATACCTTGAAAGACAAGCGATTTGATCCCTCCGGGGTAAAGGAAAAATATGGGGTAGGCCCGGAATATATACCTGATCTGCTTTCTCTCATGGGAGACGGCTCTGACAATATCCCCGGTGTGCCTGGTATTGGACAAAAAAGCGCTGTAACCCTGATCTCAAAAACGGGTCACATCGAAGACATCATAAAAAATGCAGATCAAATAGACTCGCCAAAGATAAGGGATACCATAAAAGAGAATGCAGGGAACGCCAGATTTGGTTTTGAACTCGTACGATTAGATAGAGATATAGATATAGAAGCGGATTTCAATCAATTAAGTACCAGACAAAAAGACACCACTAAGCTTATGCCCTTATTTGAAGAATTAGAATTTAAGGCGCTTTTAAAAGACATCGCAGGACAAGGCCATGTCCTCAAAGGCCTTAAAAAAGAAGAATTTGAGTACGCATGTGATCCTGATATCAAGGAAGGTGCCGGTATCTATGTATTATACGATACAGGCTCTGCTGTGTCCACAGATAAAGGAACCTTTGTCTGCGTAGATGATAAGGCCTATCTGGCCCCTCTGACAAGAAAAAAGGCTTGTCTTTGCATGCATGATGCAAAAGACATCATGGTAAACGCAAAAACGCGCGGCATAGACACTCGAGCTCAACCCTTTGATGTCATGCTTGCAGCATACTGCATAGACGCCACAGCAGGCGCACTAAAGTTAGAAGACCTGGCGCGGACATATATCGACGAAGACATACCCGAACTAAAGGACTTAACAGGTTCCGGAAGAAATGCAAAAGATATAAAGACGCTTTTAAAGGAGGAGACCTCTTCATTTCTTGCAAGCCATTCACGCGTTCTTCTTCCTTTGAAAGTCACACTTTCAGATCAAATGAAAAGGCTTGGTGTGGAGAATATATACACCAGTCTGGAGCTCCCACTTATAGAGGTCCTTGCATCAATGGAGATTGCAGGCGTAATGGTAGACGAGGCGATCCTCGATGAGATCTCAAGAGAGATCACATCAAGGATTAAAAACCTTGAACAAGGAATCTATGCTGCAAGCGGCAAGACCTTCAATATAAATTCCCCGCAACAACTGGGCCATATATTATTTGAAGACCTGGGGCTGCCCGTTATCAAGAAGACAAAGACCGGCTTTTCCACTGACAGCGGTGTGCTGGAGGCACTCAGATTCAGGCATGAACTCCCAGCGCTGCTCCTTGATTATCGAACTCTCGCAAAACTAAAGAATACTTATGTGGATGCACTAGGGCCCATGATAGATCCGGAAACATCCAGGATACACGCAAGCTTCAACCAGGCTGTCACTTCAACAGGCCGTATATCCTCTTCTGAGCCTAACCTGCAGAATATACCGGTAAGAAGCGAGGAGGGGAGACGCATAAGGACAGCCTTTGTTGCGCCACAGGGGTTCAAAATCTTGAGCGCTGATTATTCTCAGATCGAACTCAGGGTGCTGGCACATATTACTAAAGATAGCGCCTTAATGGATTCATTCATGCATGATATCGATATCCATGCCAGAACAGCATCGGAGATATTTAATGTGCCCATAGGCGATGTAACCCCGGATCAAAGGCGTCAGGCAAAGACTATAAATTTTGGGATTATCTATGGCATGAGCGCACACAGACTCAGTAATGAATTGGGGATCAAGATAGGCACAGCAAAACACTATATAGATAATTACCTGGGTAATTATCCCGGGGTTAAGTCATACATGGAAAATATCACAAAGAAGGCAAAAGAAGATGGCTTTGTCACCACTATTATGGGAAGACGCCGCACAATCCCTGATATCAATTCTCAGAATTTCAATGTAAGGCAGGCTGCAAAGAGGATAGCAATCAACACCCCCATACAGGGAAGCGCCGCAGATATAATAAAGATGGCCATGGTAAAGATCCACAAGAATCTGAAAGGTCTAAAGAGCAGGATGATCATACAGGTGCATGATGAACTCATATTCGAGGTGGAACACTCAGAGATGGAAGAGGTAAAGGCCATGGTAAAGACAGAGATGGAGCAGGCCTACCCTTTGAGTGTGCCGGTAAAGGTCGATGTAGGGATCGGAGATAACTGGGCGCAGGCGCATTAAAATGCCTTAATTGCGCACGAGTTTGCATTTCCTCATTTTTATTATATGAAAACAGTGAATAGTGAAAGAAGTGATGGGTTTTGGGTTTTGAGTGTTGGGTGAATAAGGATAGTCGGGAAAACAATAGATTGGAGATGAAAGATAAAAGGCGAAAGATAATGCCCTCGCAATGACAATATCGATATTACGCAAAGGTCCCATCCCATCCTGTCTGAAGATTTTGCAACGGACAACGAACTATTGACAAGCATTGCAGGGGCCTTTTGCCCATCCG
>JAYEFR010000228.1:0-8786 GCA_034716155.1 Thermodesulfobacteriota bacterium | reverse complement strand
GAAGGCTCAAACCCTATTACAGTTGACCCCACTATATCACAGGATAAAGCGTCTTTCCCTGCAATAATCAAGTTCATTCTACACGGTGCCCCAGTACCAGTAATAGGTCCGCGTTCCAGGGCATAGATTCCATCAATTATCGTGAGCTTGGGTTTTACCTGGGTATTCAGCAAGGCGATCATTTGGTCTAGACCTTTTTTATGAAACTCCTTTCTGGACCTCATGTCTAAACAACCCTTCAAGTTTTTCAGACCCAGAGATGCCTTGGTTTCCGCATGGGTTTTCAACACAGGCAGATTAATCAAAAAATCCGATTCTAACGCAAAATCGGAAATTCCAATCCTGGTGCCATCGAAATCAACCTTTTTATGTGATCCCTTGTTAAAATCAATCAGTTTTACACCATATCTTTTCGCCACCTTCTCAATGCCCCATATCCTGTATCCCCTGGAGGTATTCGAACCCAACTCCTCATGCTCTACAGTACCTTCGCCTATTGAGATATCCTTGCACCCCTGTTCAAGTAAAAGTTGGATAAGGTCCTCCACGATCCTTGATGTAGTTACCATACCATATGGGGGTTGTTTTCTCGTGCCACCGCAATATACTATATTTGGTTTCAATAGGACATTGTCATGGCTCTTCAGTTTTTCAAAGCCATTACAAAGCTCGATGGCCTTTCTCAGAGCATTTGGCGTTTCATCATATTTAACTATAGATACCGGCATATTGGTAGGATTAATAACATACACTGTAGCATTTGCAAATGATTAACATCCCCCTGGCCCCCTTCAAAGGGGGAATTAAGAGGGTGCTACCCCTTCAAAGGGGGACTTTTTCCTATCCTCTTCAGAGGGGGAATGGAAATTCTTGATAGATAATGTGATGATCGTCCGTTATTTGACTTACAATCGCCCGTAGGCACTTAAAACCAAAGATCCGGAGCCTTTGAACCTGGAACTTAGAAACCTATAAATTTCCGCCTTCCCTACTATCGACTGAGGGCTGATGACTATCGATTTGTGGGTTTTCTATCTTTCTGGTGTAGTAATAAAATACACAGGCACCTAATATAAACATCCCAGCGCTTATATAAAATATCTCGTCAAGGCCGATAGAGTCCATTATAAAGCCATAGAATACAGGGCCTATGACCATACCCAGACCAAATACAAAGTTGTAGGCGCCGAGTGAGAAACCCAAGCCTATATTTTTGGAACCTCTTATTATCATGGCTGTTCCTGCCGGGGTTGCCACAGCAGCACCTATACCTACAAGGGCACTCGGTATAAAAAAAGATGAAAAGTTGAGACATAGCGGTACACAAGCCATGCTGACTGAAATAAGGAGTACGCCCATTACGACAAGAAATACCTTGCTGTATCTATTTGCAAGATATCCAAAAGGGGTTTGCAATACGCCTGCAAACAACATGATCGCAGATGCCAATATGCCAATTTGTGTAGGGGAGATGTTCTCTCTCGATGTAATCAGTGGAAGAAACGTCATGAGCCCGCTCTCACCCAGGGCGATAATAAATGCAAAAGCAAGGATGCCCTTCATCAAGTCAGAATTCAAGGTATCTTTGATTGGATGTTTTGATATAGCATTCTTTTTTATAAGGGTTTTACCTGATGAGTCCTTTTTGCCAGGCAGTATAAATATTACTAGAAGAAAGGCAAGGCTTAAAAATCCCGCCATGGCATAGAATGGCATGCGTATATTGTATATATCTGTAAGAGTGCCTCCGATAAAGGGACCTATGCCCATGCCTAGATAGAGCCATGTGTTGTATATTCCCGTATACGAGCCTTCCTGATCCTTTGGCGCTATATACCCTATATATGCCATGGCAACAGGCCATACCATAGCTGAAAGGACGCCCTGTGCAAGGCGGATGGTTATGAGGTGGATTGGCTTGGTGGCAATGACATAAAATAGTGCGACAAATATATGAATGCCAAGACCTAAAGATATGATCAGCTTGTATCCAATACGGTCAGATACTCTACCTGCAAGGGGATTGGCTATTGCCATGGTAAGGGCAAAGCTGGAGAATATGATGCCCAGCATCATGCCTGATGCCCCAAGGTTTCTAGCATATAAAGGAAGGATAGGTATGATAATGCCAATGCCAAGCATGGCGGCAAAGGTTGCAATACATAATACAACAAAGATGCGTATGGTCATATATTCCTTGTAATATAAGCCTATAAGATAAAATATAAAAGAGGCGGATTTGACAATTTTGTGAAAAGTCTGGAAACGTGTCTTCGCTTCGCTCGTAATGACAATACGGGTATTATGCAGAGGTCTTTTATTCCCACGATTTTATCTCTCGATCCATATCCCGCTTTATATCCCTTTCTTTTATCACTTGCTTTTTATCATAGGTATGTCTGCCCTTTGCGAGACCAAGCTCTACCTTTATTAAGCTGCCTTTTAAGTAAAGGCTTAAAGGGATTAATGTAAGACCTTTTTCTTTAACCTTGCCGGATAGCTTTGCAATCTCATTCCTGTGTAAGAGGAGTTTTCTGGCTCGCACCGGGTCGGTGTTATGGATATTGGCCTGGGCATAGGGGCTGATATGGACATTGTATAAATGCATCTCAGATCCATCTATACCAGCATAGCCGTCCTTAAGGTTGCCTCCTCCGGACCTCAAGGATTTCACTTCAGGACCGGTAAGTACTATACCTGCCTCTATAGAGTCTAGTATATCGTATTCATGTCTTGCCTTTTTATTTTGGCATAAGATCTTTCTTGTCTCGGTCTTCATGTATTACCTCTAGTATCCTTGGGCCCTTTATCCCGGCGCCAAGTCGCCTTATGATCAGTAAACTCCCTAAAAATGCACATACAGCAGATATTGCCTGTATGGCCTCGTTCATGGAGGCTGTCTTTGTGATAAAAATGGCCAGCACAATGGATACCAGTGGTATAAGGTAGGCAATTGCGCACGCCTTTAGAAAGGAAGAGTCCTCCATGGCTATCGTTACTTTATCGCCTGCCCTTATATCAAACTTGGGTCTTTTTAGTCTGAATTCCATGTTAGGTTTTACAAATGCATGACAGATATTCGATGCCTCACACCCCTGGCATGCAGATCTCCTCTCAACATGCACAATAGCCTCATCTTTCTCAATGCCTACTATAAGGCCGCTTATTAGCTGTCCGTCATAAAAGGGGTCGGGTTCAGCATTTGGCATCTTTCTCCATTTATATGGTCTGTATTGTATGTCATGAATCTTCAAACGTGAGGGGTTGTCCCAGTCTCTCCCCGATTTCGCCGGTTAAGAACGTCTTTATCTCGGCACCTGTCTTCATATCGAGGATCCGGCTTAGTATCTCTTTGCACCTTGTAAGGTCTATTCTTCTTATCATCTCCTTTACATGGGGGATGGCGAATGCGTTTGTGGAGAGCGCGTCTATGCCGAGCCCTAATAATACAGGGGTGTACATAGGCTGGCCTGCCATCTCCCCGCACATGGACACTGGGATCCCTGCATTGTGGGCTGAATCTATTATAAACTTTATAAGCCTGACCACAGCAGGGTGAAGCGGCTCATAGAGATAGTTCACATACTCGTTCTTGCGATCTATTGCGAGTGCATACTGTATGAGATCATTTGTGCCTATGCTGAAAAAATCCGCCTCACCTGCCAGGAGATCTGAAATCGCAGCAGCAGATGGCACCTCAATCATGATTCCCAAAGGGATATCCTCATCAAAAGGGATCCCCTTTTTCCTCAGATCTCCTTTTGTCTCTTCTAAGATCTCCTTTGCCTTGAGCAGTTCCTCCATACCGGATATCATGGGAAACATGATGGATGCATTCCCGAAGTGACTGGCCCTTAAAATGCCTCTTAACTGGGTCTTGAATACATTCACCTCTTTTAGACAAAACCTTATTGCCCTAAGCCCCATAGCAGGATTCATCTCCTTGGTAAGCTCACCAAGTGCGGAATAAAACTTATCGCCACCAAGATCCAATGTCCGTATGATGGTATTATGCGGAGATACCGCCTCCACCACCTCTTTGTATGCCTCGAAATGCTCTTCTTCCGTGGGCATGTCCTTATGGTTCAGATATATGAATTCAGTGCGATACAGCCCGATACCCTCTGCACCATGATCGATGACAGTCTTTATCTCATCCTTAAACTCAAGATTGCCCTCTACCTTTATTTGATGCCCATCTCTTGTGATTGCAGGCCCACCTGCCTTTTCCTTTAACTTCAGCTCAAATGAAATATAGGATTTTGCCCTGCGCTCATATTCAGACACCTGTATCTCTGATGGATTGACAATCACAACCCCTGAAATACCGTCTAAGATCACCACATCCCCGGGATTTATTATCCCGGATGCATCCCCTAACCCCACTACGGCAGGCATCTCTAGAGAACGGGCTAAAATGGCTGTGTGCGATGTCTGCCCGCCCACGTCTGTGGCAAAACCTAAGATCTTTTCCTTATTCATCAGGGCTGTATCTGCAGGAGAAAGATCATGCGCCACAATTATAGTATCCCCTGGTATATGAAAACCACCCATGGACCTGCCGGTAAGATTCCTCAGCAATCTCTCACCTACAAAAGACGTATCCGTAATCCTGCTCCTTATATAGTCATTTTCTATCTGGGAAAAACTCTCCTCAATCTCGCGCAGGGCCATCTTCAGTGCCCACTCCGCATTTATCAGATCTCGACTTATAAGCTCTTTTACCCTGCCTGTAAAAACAGGGTCTGTAAGCATCATGAGGTGGGTTTCTAATATAAAGGCATGCTTTTCCACGCTCCCATTAGCCTCTAACTTTTTCTTGGCATCTGCCACCTGCGAATGAGAGATGGCCACAGCATCGTCAAACCTTTTTATCTCATCATCCAAGGCCTCAGAAGGGATACGTATCCTGGGGTATCTCTCTATCTTCCTCCTGTCTATTAAAACCGCCTTGCCCTTTGCTATCCCGGCAGAGGCTGGTATGCCATGAAGGATGTGCACATATTTTTCCTTCACCTATTCCTCCCCGAACCCTTTTTCTACTATTGAGGTAAGCGCCTCTATGGCTACACCCTCATCATCACCATCTGCTGCAATGATAATATCACTTCCCTTCGGCGCAGCCAGAGTGAGAAGATCCATAATACTCTTCCCATTTACCCGCATACTATCCTTCATCATCACTATATCCGAAGAAAACCTGCCCGCCTCCCTGGCAAATACCCCGGCTGCCCTCGCATGCAACCCTAACTCATTTGCTATTATAACCTTACTTTCCTTCACCCTACCATAAACCATATAACCAGGACGATAAATCCCTGCGTGCCGTCTTAAGAGTTCAGACGCCTAGAATAAGAGACAAACACCATATAACTACTTACCTATACTCCCCTAAATGATATATCTCTAGTTCCACTATCATACACCCTGGGCTCACGTCAATCATATCGGCAGCCCATTGGGTTGCCTGCGGCAAAACAACTATCGACGAAGGTTTGCAATGAATGTATATAGTTGCATATAATCTTAATAGGTTGTAGAATCTTTGAGGTATTAAGAATCTTAAGGAGGAAGTAATGAGACAGTGTATGAAGGGATTTATTGGTGTTCTTATAGTATTTTCTTTTGTGAGTCTAGCTAGTGCCCAGGATCTAAAGATTGTCTATATAGATGCACCGAGAATTTTAAACGAGAGTCTGGCTGGTAAGGACGCTATCAGCAAGTTGGAGAAGTTCAGGGGAGAAAAACAGGCCCAGATGGAGCAAAAGGAGGGGGCCCTCAGGAAGATGGGTGAAGAGATATCTGCAAAGTCTCTCACCATGAGCCAGGAGGCCAAGGATGAGAAACAGATGGAGTATCAAAAGAATGTCAAAGAGTTTAACAGATTTGTCAAGGATGCTCAGGAAGAGCTTAAGGCCAAGTATGATTTGTTTTTAAAACCTGTGAGAAAGGATCTCGATGAGATTGTAGATAACTATGGCAAAGAACATAATATAGATCTTATGCTGGATATAAGGCGAGCAGGTGCCGTATATGCGTCAGACAGGATAGATATTACAGATGATATTTTGAAGATATATGATGATCTCTACAACTCGAGGACAAAGAAAGAATCCGAGTAAAGAAGAGTATGTATATATCAAAGATAGCAAGTCTCCTAAGTGCATCTTTTACAGGTGAAGATATAGACATAAAAGGGATTTCCACTATAGAGGAGGCTACAAGTTCAGATATCACTTTTTTATCTAACCCCAAGTATACTAGCAAGGCCTTGCATACAAAAGCCGGGGCGATCATAGTAAAACAAAAACTCAAAATAGATATACCACAGATAATAATTGATAGTCCCTATCTTGCATTTGCAAAGGTAGTAAGTTTTCTTTATCAATCGAAAAAACATATACCAGGCATGTCTAAGCATGCCTATATTCATGCGAATTCCAGGGTGGATACAAGAGCAACAATATATCCCCATGCATATATAGGGCAAGGGGCCAAAGTGGGGCCCAATTGTGTGATATATCCGGGGTGCTTTGTCGGGGAAGATGTGGTTATAGGTGATAATACTATCCTGTACCCCAATGTGGTGGTCTATGATGGATGCGAGATAGGGAAGGGATGTATTATACATGCGGGTGTAGTCATTGGATCTGACGGTTTTGGATTTGTGTGGGATGGGCAAAAACACTTCAAGGTCCCTCAAAGAGGCAAGGTAATCATCTTAGATGATGTAGAGATTGGGAGTAACTGTACTATAGATAGGGCTGCTCTTACCGCTACCTATATAGGGTCTGATGTGAAGATGGATAACCTTGTTCAGATAGGACATAATGTCACCATAGGAGACCATACGATCATTGTAGCGCAGACAGGGATAGCTGGGAGTGCACATATAGGCAAGTCCGTGATCCTGGCAGGTCAATGTGGGGTGGGAGGGCACATCACCGTAGGTGACGGATGTGTCGCAGGTGCCAGGGCTGGTATAGCAAACGATTTGCCTAAAGGAAAGGTTGTGTCAGGCTATCCGGCAATAGACCATAACAAGTGGCTTAGGGCACAAAATATCTATAAAAAGCTTCCTGATCTGCTCAAGCGTATCAAGGCCATAGAAGGGAGGCTGAAAGACCTTGAAAAAGATTGATCCCACAGCCATAATATCCTCGAACGCGTCCATTGGCTCAGATGCCGAGATAGGTCCTTATTGTATAATTGGCGATGATGTTGAGATAGGTACTGGCACATATATAGGGCCTTATTGTATGATTGAAGGTCCGACAACCATCGGGAATTCGTGTCGAATAACCGGACATGCCGGCATAGGCACTCCGCCTCAGGACCTGAAGTATAAAGGAGAGCATACCAGGCTTATCATAGGAGATAATAATAATATAAGAGAATTCGTTACCATAAATAGGGGTACTAAGCAGGGTGGTGGCATTACTAGTATAGGCAGTAACAATCTGCTGATGGCATACACTCATGTGGCCCATGATTGCAGGGTAGAAAACCATGTTGTTATGGGCAATGTTGCTACTCTGGCAGGGCATGTACACGTAGGGAATTATGCTATTATAGGAGGGCTGGCCGCTGTGCATCAATTTACGAGGATTGGCACATATGCAATAATCGGAGGCGGGTCTATGGTAAGCCTTGATATTATACCCTATGCAAAGGCATCAGGAGACCGAGCAAGGCTCTTTGGCATAAATACTATCGGGCTTGAGAGAAGAGGCTTCAGCCCTGAGGTAATAAAGATAATCGCTAAGTCATACAAAATTTTATTCAAACAAAAGATGTTGTTGAAAGATGCCCTTGAGAGCTTAGAAAGGGAATTTCCTGGCGTGGAAGAGGTGGCGGCTCTGATTGATTTTATAAGGTCTTCGACAAGAGGGATTGCCAGGTGAAAAGGGTGAAGGTTGCTGTTGTGGGGGTAGGGTATCTGGGGGAATTCCATGCAGAAAAGTATGCAGCCATGTCTGATGTGGATTTAATAGGGGTAGTGGATATAGATGAGAAACGTCTTTCTCAGGTAGCTCAAAAGGTAGGATCCAAGCCCTATATTGACTATAAGGAGATATTAGATAGGGTGGAAGCAGTAAGCATTGCTGTGCCTACCACACTTCATAGTAAAATAGCGATCCCCTTTTTAGAGAAAGGAATTGCAGTATTACTGGAAAAACCCATGACATCAAACCTGGATGAGGGTCGTAGGATCATCGATGCTGTCAACAGAGGAAAAGGTATATTACAGATAGGGCATTTAGAGCGTTTTAATCCCGCTATCATTGCATTGGCTGGCAGTATAAAAAGGCCTATGTTTATAGAAGTCCACAGGATAAGTCCATTTAAAAAAAGGAGCACAGATGTAGACGTAATCCTGGATCTTATGATCCATGACATAGATATTATATTGTCCCTGGTAGATTCAAAGATCGCATCAGTAGAGGCAGTAGGGGTACCAGTGCTTACAGACCAGGTTGACATAGCCAATGTCAGGGTCCGGTTTGAATCAGGTTGCATTGCAAACATCACTGCAAGCAGGGTCTCATTAGATGTTATGCGCAAGATAAGGATATTTCAACCGGATAGCTATATATCCATAGACTATGCAAAAAAGGCAGTGGATATATACAGGCTCTCTTCCAAGAAACAAATTGTGCATGAAAATACCAAGATTTCTGATACAGATGCCCTTGAGGCAGAGATCAGGGCCTTTGTTGATGCAGTAAGGTTTAATAAGAGACCAGTGGTGGATGGCATTGCAGGGCTTACGTCTATAAAGGTGG
>JAYEFR010000227.1:0-37881 GCA_034716155.1 Thermodesulfobacteriota bacterium | reverse complement strand
GTACTGTAAAAAACATGGTTTCATTTGCTCTACTGAATATTTGAAATAGTGGGGAGGGAAAAATAGGGTTAAAGAAATAAAAAAGGAGTACCGAACATAATTTTAGTAAGCAATGGTTAAATCAAAAGGTCAGAACAGCGGCTGATTTTTTAAGCAAAGCAGGAAAACCTGGCTTGCCAGAATTCAATGATCCTAAAGGTAGGTGGGTATGGAAAGATACCTATGTCTGGGTTCTTGATTGTGCGAAGTGGACAGACGCTACCCATCCCATCAAACCAAAGTTGGTGGGAATGAACCTCAGAGGGATAAAAGACCCCACCGGAAAATTCTTTTTTGTTGCGTTTTGCGAGGTAGCTAAAAATCCAAACGGCGGTTGGGTAGAATATATGCGGCCAAAGGTGGGAGAGAAGAAACCTTCCCGCAAGATTACCTATGTCTTACAGGTCCCTAATTCCCCTTACCAAGTTGCCGCGGGAATCTATGATGAAAACGTATCATTAAATGAATTGAATGAGCTAATAAAATAGACAGATTGAATAAGATGCGGGTAAAGGTAAGTTTATCCCTCCCCGCATCTTATTCAATAATCGGGAAGAAGTATGCTGTCTTAGAGGGTATAGGGCATGAAAATATTTACCAAACTAATCCTTTTGATCTCATTGGGTGTTATAATGACATGTGTCCAATCTGGCATTAACTCCATTGTAAGTCATAGAATAAACGCATCTAATGAAGCCATTCACTACCTGAACATGGCTAACGGAGATCTTTCTAATGCGATTATAGAGGAAAAGATTTTCTTGAAGACGCATAAAGAAGAGCACTCTACCAGAGTGATGAATTACATCAAACATGTAAACACTTCTATGAACCTGGTAGAAAATGATTCTATTGGAGTTGATTATCAAGATGAGGTTTCACGTTTTAAGCAGCTTCTCAATGAATACAAAAATATTTTTAGTAAGGTGTCTCAAAACACTAAAGGTCTTGATTCTATAAACAATGCACTCAATAATGAGGTTTATAGATATAACCAGCAGGCGAATTCAACTATCAAAAAAATAAGGGAAGAAATCGGGTTTGCTATGATCAATGTAGAAGAAGTAGATGAAAATATCAAAAGCCTATCGGAAGTCACTAAAAATATCGCTTTGTGGATAGAGAGGGTTATGCTCATCGTCAACCAAGACCTTTTTTTATATGATGATAAAGAGATGTATTCACATCATATAAAAGAGGCCTTTGGCGAGCTTCAAAAGGAAAAGGGGAATGCCAATACTATAAGAAAATTTCTAAAGGACCCAGCCTATGTTAAATCCACCGAACAAATGAGCAAGATCATTGATAAACTCCCTACTCAGACAGATCAAATCTATAAGCTCTGGGATGAGAATGGGAGACTAGAGGCAAAGCTTGATTATACCCGAGGGCAGCTTTTAGAAATTAGCAAGAAAATTTCCAGCAGCGCTAAAACCGATGCGACACATTTTGAAAAACGGATGCAAGGAATAAATATACTTGCTTTTATAATCATAGTAATAGCGTTTATCCTTGGAGGCATATTAATCTACCGTTCTCTCAGTAAAACCCTCAATTACGCCAGTGAAGAACTTACCCAAGCCGCTGATCAGGTAGCCTCGGCCTCTACCCAGCTTTCTTTATCTAGCCAGCAGATTGCAGAGGGGACCAGTGAACAGGCATCTTCTTTAGAGGAGACATCATCGTCACTAGAGGAACTCACCTCGATGACGAAACAAAATGCAGACAATGCCCAGCAGGCAGATATCCTAACAAATGAAGCAGGAAGCATAGTTAACGAGGTTAGAGAAAAGCTTGAACAGATGACAGTAGCAATAAATGATATTGATAGAAACTCAGGCGAGACCCAGAAGATTATCAAGGTAATCGATGAAATTGCCTTCCAGACCAATCTTCTGGCCTTGAATGCAGCTGTGGAGGCAGCCAGGGCCGGAGAGCATGGGGCAGGATTTGCCGTAGTGGCTGAGGAGGTAAGAAATCTTGCTCAGAGGTCAGCAGAGGCAGCAAAGAGCACGAACGACTTAATAGGGAATACTATAAGCTCGGTCAAGGCAGGTGCTGGGCTTAATGAAGAAAGCAATAAAGCCTTCAAAAAAAATGCTGAGATAACTGGTAAGATAAATACACTGGTAGATGAAATAGCAACAGCATCCAATGAACAGGCGCAAGGGATTGACCAGATTAATAATGCCGTAACAAACATGGATAAGGCAACCCAAAGTAATGCTGCTAATGCCGAAGAAAATGCTGCTACATCTGAGGAGATGCAAGCTCAGGCAGAAACCCTGAAGAACATTATTGGAGATCTGGCCACTTTAATTGGTGGAAGCAGTAAAAAGGTAGAGAGTAAGAAGGATAAGATAGCTAAAGGACAAAAGGGAACAGGGAAAGAATAGGGCCAGATCTTTATTCTTGACAAATTGATGATAAGCTTTCCCTGAAATGTCAATATGAAAGATCTGACCCCATTTCCCTTGGTGCCCGGGGCGGGAATCGAACCCGCACGAGAACAAGTCTCAAGGGATTTTAAGTCCCTTGTGTCTGCCAATTCCACCACCCGGGCATAAAAAAATGATGTGGGTAAATTTAATATCAAGATGCGGATATGTCAAGTAGATCATTATTCAAGCCCATCTAAATAAAAACTGAGAAATCTATTGCCAGTAAGATACTGTGTAAGATATACTGAAGAGTAACGGGGCGGTGAGTAACCTTTTGATATATTATGGACAATTTTATGATAAGAAAGACTTATGATTTCCTCAAATCGATTATAAAAAGGCCAGATGAATAAAGATCTTGGGAGGTAGATGATGCGGGGATTAAAGGACAAGGTTGCCCTGGTTACAGGGGCAGGCGATCCTGAAGGGATCGGTTTTGCAATTGCAACTAAATTGGCCGGCTATGGGATGCATATAGTCTTACATGATATAGCAGAGATTAAGGACGTTGAGGGGAGCCCACACAGCATGAATGATCTGTGCGCTGAGATAGAAGGCCTTGGCGCCCGCTGTATATGGATAGCAGCGGATATAACAAATTCCACCTCTGTAGCCCATATGGCGGGACGTATCAAAGATGAGTTCGGACACTTAAATATACTCTGCAATAATGCCGGCGCCACTATATCCCCTAACTTCATCCACCTCATGGATGATAAGGCATGGAAAAGGACAATAGATATTAATCTAAGCGGTACATTTATCACCTCTAAGGCAATGATACCCCTGATGAAAAAGGGCGATTGCATTATAAACATTGCATCAAGGGCAGGAAAGGTCCCTGCCTTGGGTAACGGCGCTTACAGTATCTCCAAGGCAGGCGTTATTATGCTGACAAAGGTCATGGCCAAAGAGCTGGGCCTTCTGGATATGGGTATACGGGTAAATGCACTCTGCCCTGGACAGATCAATACAGCAATGAGGAGATGGGGCTGGGAATTAGAGGCCCAGCTCTCGCAAAGAGATGTGGCTCAGAGGGTGGAAGAGGTGCTAAAGACCATCCCCCTTGGCAGGTTAGGTACGCCTGAAGATGTAGCAAACGCTGCAGCATTCCTTGCCTCGGATGAGGCCTCTTATCTGACCGGGCAGGCCATCAATATAACAGGCGGTCAACTGATGGAGCTATAGCCGTCTGGGATTATTCACAAAAAATTATTACGAGAGGAGAGCAGATTATGAGTAAGGTTACAGGGGCAAGATTGGTAGCGGATTATTTTAATAAGCATAATATAGACACCATATTTACCCTAAGCGGAGGGCATATCTCTCCCATTCACAACGAGATCAAGGATTCAGGCATATATATCCTGGATACCAGGCATGAGCAGGCAGCTGTATTTGGCGCAGAGGCATATGGCAGGCTGCGCAGAAAACCGGGGGTTGCACTTGTAACAGCAGGGCCAGGCTTTAGTAATGCCATAACCGGTATCGCCAATGCCTACATGTCTCAGACACCCCTGGTCCTGATTGCAGGTGGTGTTGCCACTACCAAGAGAGATAGATTGGATCTGCAGGACATGCCGCAACTACCTGTAATTAAGCCACTTGTAAAGGGCTCCTGGGTTGTCTACAATACAGAGAGGATACCTGAATATCTTGATATGGCCTTCAGGTCTGCCATGGCAGGAGCTCCAGGGCCTGTTTATTTAGAGATCCCCATAGATATCTTAAATAAAGAGATCGATATCCCTTATACTGCCCCGAATTCAGTTGTGTCTCAGGGCTGTGTGGATATCTCCGGGGTAGATAAACTGCTTGACATGATCAATAAGGCCAAGAAACCGGTAATCATAGCGGGCAGCGGCGCCTGGTATTCAGATGCATCTTCTGAGCTTCAATCACTTGCAGATAAATGGGGCGTCCCGGTATTTACCATAGGCATGGCAAGGGGAATGATATCCGATGATCACCCTTTATGTTTTGAATCCGCCCTTGCTATCCGCCCAGGCGCAGCAGGCCATGCCTTTACCAATACAGACCTGGTTATCATATTAGGTACAAGGATGAACCTTTATTTCATGTTCGGATACATCTTCAACCAAGATGCCAAAATCGCTCAGGTAGATATAGACCCAGGCGAAATAGGCAGAAACAAATCAGTGGATCTGGCCCTGGCGGGTGATATAAAGGCCTATATTTCTACCCTTAATGAAAAGGCAAACCTTCTTCCGGATAAAGAGAGATTTAGGCCCTGGGTCGATGAGCTGAGACGAGTAGACACAGATATGAAGACTAGCTACCAGGGGCTGTGGTGTTCTAAAGATACACCCATACACCCATTAAGACTGTGCAAAGAGGTAACAGACTATATTGGACCTGATGATATACTGGTAGGAGATGGAGGCGATACCCAGATCTGGATGGGCATGACTGTACGTCTCCTTCGAGAGGGAAGGTATATGGATTCAGGGCTGTTTGGCTGTCTTTCTGTGGGGTTGCCATTTGCCAATTCAGCCAAGGCCATGTATCCTGATAAACGGGTATTCTTGATATCCGGTGATGGATCGATCGGCTTCAACTTTATGGAGTTTCAGACAGCCATCCGCCACAAGCTACCTATAGTTGTTATAGTATCTAATGATATTGGCTGGGGTATGATCAGACACTCTCAGAAACTAAAATTCGGTGCGCCTATTTCGGCCGTCACAGAACTGGGGATGGTAAATTATCACCTATTAGTAAAGGATCTGGGGGGATATGGCGAACTTGTAGAGCATCCGGATGAAATCCTCCCGGCGCTGGACAGGGCAATTGCATCAGGGTTGCCATCGCTGATCAATGTAGTAACAGACCCGGATATTATAAGCCCGGGCAGCGAAGCCCTGGCTATGGTATAAAATCGAATGCAACTCGGTATACAATAATAGAAATCAGAAAGGGATTGGTTCATGAAAAAATATGACAGATAACAGCGGTAATATTCAAGAACAAAAAATGATACCCGAAAAAGGACATTCGATTGGATATAAGCTGGGGTTTTTCCTGCTTGCCTTTTTTATTCTCGCCATTATTCTATATCTGCCATGCCCGCAGCCCCTTGCCAGGGGCGGGGATCTGATCCCTCTTGGTTGGAACGCAAAGGCTGCCTTGGGCCTGCTCTTATTAGCCATAGTGCTCTGGATTACTGAAGTAATCCCGTTTAGTATCACTGCGCTGATGGTAATGCTTATGATACCTGTCTTTAAGATTGACTCGTTCAAGCATGTTATAGCCCTGGGCTTTGGCAACCAGATAATTGCCTTCTTCATCGGGGTACTAATACTCTCTTCTGCCTTTTCCCAATCGGGTCTGGGCAAGCGCTTGAGCTATTTGATCCTTTCTGTGATGGGTACCCGGCCTAATATGGTGATCTTAGGATTTCTCATTGTAGGGGCAAGCCTTTCCATGTGGGTTACAGATATGGCAGTAGCAGCAATCCTTATGCCCCTTGGCATATCCATCCTAAAACAAACCGGGGTAAAACCCTTAAAAAGCAACTTCGGCAAGGCATTGATGATCTCCTGTGCATGGGGGCCTCTCTTCGGGGGCATTGCCACCCCATCCGGGTGCGGTCCCAACCCCCTTACCATCAGCTTTCTAAAGGAACTGGCAAATATCAATGTAGATTTCATCACCTGGATGAGTATGGGGTTGCCCGCAACTATCCTGATGGTGCCTGCCGGCTGGTTTGTAATCACAAGGATGTTTCCTCCTGAGATAGAAAGGGTCCCTATAAGTAAGGACAAAATCAAAAGAGAGCTTCTAGAGATGGGCGCATTCACATACAAAGAAAGGTGTACCCTTGTCATATTTTTGATAACCATAGCTACCTGGATCGCTACCCCGTTTATCAAAAATCTTACAGCAGGCAGTATAGCCCTGCCAATGCAGGGAGTCGCCTTAGGCGGTGCTTTGTTGCTCTTCATCCCGGGGATAGAGGTGATATCATGGAAACAGGCCCAATCTGATGTAGACTGGGGAGGGATAATCTTGATCTGCGCCGGGATCTCACTGGGAATGGTGATGTATAATACAGGTGCTGCCAGGTGGCTGGCCTGGGTACTTTTAGGTCCTGTTGTTCAACTGCCAGGGGTTCTACGGGTCTTTGCCATTGTGCTGTGCGTAAGCCTGTTACATATGGCGTTTTCCAGCAATACAGTGACCGGCACCATAATCATCCCGCTGCTTATTGCGCTATCCACAGATCTGGGTATCAATCCCTGGCTGGTCTGTGCCCCGGCGGCATTTACATCCTCTCTTGCCTTTATCCTGGTTACAGAGACACCAACCAATGTAATTCCCTACTCAGCCGGATATTTTGCCATCAAGGATATGGCAAAGGCAGGGGTTGTGATGACACTGGTTGCCGCTGTGTGTGTAGGCATATCAATATTGATCTTTGGCCCCTTAACCGGGGTGTATAACCTGTAAGTATTGTGAAATATACCACAATACAGGGGGGGTAAATATAATGAAGGCCGTGGTATATTACAGATCAAAAGGGCTTGTGGTAGAAGACGTACCCATGCCTGGCCTGGAGGCCGGTGAGGTCTTGGTTAAGGTGATAAAGGTGGGTTTTTGCGGCTCAGATCACTCCCTTATAGAGAGTGGAAGCCTAAAGGACGGAACCATACTCGGTCATGAGGTAAGCGGCATAGTCATGGAAAACAACAAACAGGCAACAGGGCTTAAACCGGGCTCCAGGGTTATTATCCGTCCCACCTTTTGCGGAAGATGTAAGGATTGCCGGGCGGGAAGGCCATATCTCTGTCAAATAAACAGACGCTCAATAGGGATAGGAGATATGCAGGGGGGGTTTGCTGAATATGTCAAGGTATATCCCCAGATGCTGATCCCAATCCCAGAGGGTGTAGATCTCGAAAATGCAGCCCTGGCTGAGCCATTTGCCGCTGCCCTGCACGGAATAAGGTGCTCTGACAGAAAGGCCGGCTCAGCCCTTATAATAGGGGGCGGCGCTATCGGGCTTGCCTTGGCTATGCTGTTGAAGATCTTGGGGTCCGGTCCCATTGCAGTATCTGAGCCGGTGAAAGAAAAGAGGGATCTTGCTAAAAACCTTGGCGCAGACATAGTTATAGACCCCTCTAAAGAGGATATCGTTGGCCGTGTCCTGGATGAGACCAAAGGCTTAGGCTTTGATGTAGTATTCGAGTGCTCTGGCTCACAAAGATCTATCCAGACTGGCATTGATACTGCGGCCAGAGGCGGTACGGTGTGTGTCGTAAGTATCATTATGACAGAGACCAGTATCATCCCCCTTACACTAAATTTTAAGGAGATTTGGCTTACCGGGTCATATTCCAATACGCACGAAGAAAATATCAAATGCCTTGACTGGATGGCAAAAGGCAAATTGGACGCAAGGCCCTTGATCACGGACCGCATTGAGTTAGAAGAGCTTTCTTTTGTGTACGAAAAACGCGTCAAGGCAGGTAAAACCATCAAGGTGATGGCAGATGTGGGCAAAGATTATGGCACGGTCCAAGGATAGCATACAACAACATGGGACTCTAGATTCCTAAAGGGATATAGGGCCGGTTTTTGATCTGAATATGATTTTGTAGTAAGGTTTGCCAAAGGCGGCGAATAGAATAAATATTTTAGGAGGTATTAAAATGGAGATTCCTTTCCCTTTCGAACCATTTATCATCTTTGGCTATCTGGCTATTTTTCTTTTGATCGGGGTTATCTTGAGGGCCAAGATAGTTTTTTTCCAGCACTTTCTCGTCCCAAGTTGCCTGATAGGGGGTATCTTGGGCTTGATATTCATAAGCACAGGCGTTATCCACCTGTCGAGCTCTCTTCTGGAGACATTTGCCTACCATTTCTTTAACATCTCGTTCATCTCGGTGGGGCTGACATACAGCAATAACAAAGAAAAACCTTCTGGAGGCGGCAAGGAATATCTCAAGGGGCCCTTATGGATGGCACTTACAGAGGGTGTGGCATTTTCTTTGCAGGCGATAATCGGTGGTCTATTTGTCATACTATTCAGTATCTTCGGGCTTCATCTCTTCTCCACCTTTGGGTTCCTCACCCCCCTTGGCTTTGAAGAGGGCCCGGGCCAGGCCCTGTCGTTTGGTAAGGTCTGGGAGGGGTTCGGCTTTACACATGCCGCAACAATAGGCATGACCTTTGCCTCAATTGGCTTTCTCTTTGCCATTTTCGCTGGGGTACCCCTTGCCAACTGGGGGATCAGAAAGGGCCTTGCTACCCATGCCCCAAAGGAGCTGCCTCAAGACTTCCTAAAAGGCATAATCCCCAAAGGTCAAAAAAAGGAGGCGGCCGGCGAATTGACAATGCACTCCGGGAATGTAGATACACTTGCCTTTCAAGCAGCGTTGATAGGGCTTGTTTATCTCTTAACCTATGCCCTCATAAAAATGTTAGCCGGAGTTTTGCCCCCTGACCTTGCTGCGACCTCATGGGGATTCTTTTTCATCTTCGGATTAATCATAGCTATCATAGTAAGGACATTGATGGGAAAGGCCGGCGTGGGGCACCTGATTGATCCTGGTCTTCAACGAAGGGTCACAGGATGGGCAGTGGACTTTCTGATCGTATCTACGGTCACGGCCATACAGGTGGTGATCGTATGGAAATACATCCTTCCGATCTTGGCAATCGGTATTACAAGCGGGATTTTAACCCTTTTAGTTGTATTATATCTTGGGAAGAGGATCTGGTCTTATAATCTCGAAAGACTCCTTGCCATCTATGGGGCAGTAACCGGGACGATAGCTACCGGGCTCTTGTTACTCAGGATAGTAGACCCGGAGTTTAAGGGCCCAACAACCATTGAGATAGGCTTGATGAACCTGTTTGCCGTGCCGATCATCTTAGGCGGCACACTCCTGGTAAACGGCCCTGTGTGGTGGGACTGGAGTGTTGGTTTGACGGTCCTGGTCTTTTTCGGCTTGATGGTGTTATTTATGGCATTTATTAAGCTGTTCAAATTCTGGGGGGCTCCTAAGTTTTGATGGTTTCGTGAAAAATGAAGGATCTTCTGTTTTGTTCATAGAGGTTAAAACTGATAAGGGAATTAACACACTAATATTCTAGAATAAATTTAAGGGGGTATGAAATGGAACAGTATTCTTTTGCAAAATCCTATCAAATGTTTAATGAGGCCAAGAAGATGATCCCAAATGGTATCTATGGGCCAAGGAGCCCTTATTTCCTGACATATGGTTCTTATCCCTGTTTCTTTACGAAAGGCAAGGGTTCTCATGTGTGGGACGTGGATGGCAATGAATATATAGATTACATGTGCTCATTCGGGACAAACATACTGGGTATGTGTAATCCAGAGGTTGACGAGGCTGCAATGGATCAGATGGGGAAAGGAAATTCCTTTACACTCCCCACAGACAAATGGAATAAACTCGCAGAGGTTATGGTAGGCCTGATTGACGGGACGGACTGGGTGGCATATGGTAAGAACGGATCGGATGTGACTACATATGCAACAGCCATAGCACGCCATCATACCAAAAGGAATAAGATAGTGGTCGTAAAAGGGGCATATAATGGCGCACACTCCTGGTGTTCAAACAGCAGCGCCGGTGTCCCGGATGAATATAGCGCACATATCCTTTCCTTTGAGTATAATAACATTGACCAGTTCAAGGTCCTTATAGATGAAAATAAAGATGATATAGCAGGGGTCATGCTGACCCCTCACCATCACCCGGCCATGGAAGATCAGGTCATGCCGAAAGATGGTTTCTATAAAGAGCTCGAAGACATCTGCAACAAAGATGGCATACTTATTATCATGGATGACATACGCTGCGGCTTCAGGATTCATAATAATGGTTCTCACTGTTATTATGGCTCACACCCTGACCTTATATGTCTTGGAAAGGCCATGGCCAATGGATACCCTATCTCTGCCATTATGGGTAAGAACAGCAATAAGGCCGCTGCAGAAGGGGTCTACTTTACAGGGACACATTTCTTTGCAGCAGTGCCAATGGCAGCTGCTATCACCACCATGAAGATCATAGAAAGGGATCATGTAATAAAAGATATATATGCCCTGGGGACCAGGTTGGAACAAGGCATAAAATCCCAGGCAGAAGAATTGGGTCTGGATATACACTATACAGGCCATCCTGTTATGCCCTTCATGAGGTTTGAAGGGGACACAGATCTTTCGCTAAACAGATTCTTCTGTGGAGAGGCAGCCAAAAGGGGCATCTTTCTCCATCCTCACCATAACTGGTTTATCTGTGCTGCCCACACAAAAGAGGATATAGAAAGGACCTTAGAGGTCACAAGGCAATGTTTTGCGCTTACTGCAGAAGAGATGGCCAAAAAGGGTGGATAAAAAGGTTTAAGACAAATGTAAGAAAAGAAAGCCAAAAAAGGGAGGAACTATGGAAAGGCCTGTAATACAAGAGGTTGTAGATATCCTTATCGAGGCAGGTATTGATCATTGTTTTGGCATACCAGGCGGCGCTGCCTTGCTTTTATATGATGCGCTGTTTGATAAAAAAGATAAGATACGAAGCGTGCTTACCCGGCATGAAGGCGCTGCAGCCTGTATGGCCGATATGTACGGGAGGCTGACTGGAAGGCCAGGGGTTGTAATCGCCCAGGGTGCATGGGCGGCTTCAAATGCAGCCTTTGGAATACTGGAGGCCTACATGGCTGGTTCACCAATGCTTATCATCACGGATGTCAGTGACTACTCAGGGTTGGTACAACATGGCCCATGGCAGTCCGGATCCGGAGAATACGGTTCATTCGACCTTCCAAATATTATGCGTTCAATGACCAAATATACAACCTATGCAGCAGGCGCAGACGAGTTTGCGCATGGAATCCAGCTCGCAATAAAACATGCGACAACAGGCAGACCCGGCCCAGCATGCGTCCTTGCAAGATGGGATGCGTTCGGTGAGACAATCGATCCCGATACATCAAACCCCAGATTATATCCAATAGACGGATATATCGGCACCCGCCCCCCCTGCATCTCAGATAAAGATGCCGACAGGATAGCAAAAATGCTGGTAGAGGCAAAAGACCCTGTTATGATAACAGGCAGGGGAATCCACTGTGCGAGGGCCTATGAGGAGGTCCGGGAGCTGGCAGAACTTATCGGCATGCCCGTTGCCACAAGCTATATGGGGAAAAGCGGGATAGCTGAGACCCACCCCCTGGCCCTGGGAACCATGGGACAGATCGGCCAGAAGGCAGCAAATGAAAAGATTCAAGGCGCTGACCTTCTACTGGCAGTGGGCACCTGCCTTGCGCCAGAGAACACCAAGATGCTTTCACCCGATTTTATCAATCCCAAACAACAGAAGATTATACACATGGACATCGAGGGATTGAATACCGGATGGACTGTTCCTGTTACATTAGGCATCACATCCGATGCAAAACTGGGGTTAAGAAGAATTATAGAATCAATAAAGAGAAGATCTGTAGACATAGATGTGAATAAACGCGTGGAGACCGTAAAAAGGCTCAAAGATGAAACCGGATTTTTTTCATGTGGGGCATTTTCTTCTGACGAAACGCCCATTGCACCTGAAAGGACCATAAAAGAGGTAAATGAAGCCGTGGGCGAAGATGGGATAATATGCCTTGATGCAGGCAACAACCGCCAATGGGTTGCCAAACATTTCCAGACAAAGAAAGCCGGCCAACTATTTGCCCCCGGAGGTGTGGGAGGGGTGGGCTGGGGCGTTGCCGCCGCATTAGGTGCCCAGATTGTTCAGCCGGATAAAAATGTGGTCGGAATATGCGGAGACGGCGGTATGATGATGATGCTCCATTGCCTTGAGACTGCAAGGCATTATAATGTGCCGATTACATATGTTGTATTGAATAATTCAATCCTTGGCAATGTCAGGGATTTCCAGGCGCCTGAGAAAAAGATATCGACCGACTATCCAGCACCTGACCTTACTGCATATGCCCGTGCAGCAGGTTGCGAAGGGGTAAAGATAGATAATCCGGATAGACTCAAACCCGCGCTCAAAAAAGCCATGAAGAGCAATAAACCAACACTTGTCGAGGTTATTACCAACCAGGAACCGCACTTTAAGCTTATGATTTAGGTAAGAAAAAGACCAAGGGCTTGGACGTATCTATTATATTATGGTAAGGTCACTTGGTTAACTAATACAGCTGCGTTAAAGGCTGTAGAATGAAATGTTGCAGGAGGTATTAAAATGGAGATTCCTTTCCCTTTTGAACCATTTATCGTCTTTGGCTATCTGGCGATCTTTCTTTTAGCTGGGGTTTTCTTAAGGGCCAGATTGAAGTTCTTCCAGCATTTCCTTATTCCAAGCTGCCTGATAGGGGGCATCCTGGGATTGATACTCATAAGTACTGATGTTATCCACCTACCAACATCCCTTCTGGAAACACTTGCCTACCACTTCTTCAACATCTCATTCATCTCAGTGGGGTTGACATACACAGGTGGTGAGAAAAAGACTGCTGGAGGCGGCAAGGACCTCGTTAAGGGGCCATTATGGATGGCACTTATAGAAGGGGTGACAATCTCCACCCAGGCGATAATCGGTGGTTTATTCGTAATACTACTTGGCATCTTCGGGCTTAAGCTCTTCCCTACCTTTGGTTTCCTTGCGCCGCTTGGCTTCACAGAAGGCCCGGGCCAGGCATTGTCGATCGGCAAGGTCTGGGAGGGGTTTGGTTTTGCGCATGCCGCCACAATAGGGCTGACATTTGCTGCAATCGGCTTTCTTTTTGCCTTTTTCGTCGGGGTGCCCATTGTCAACCATGGGATTCGAAAAGGCCGCGCTACCCAAACACCAAGGGGGTTATCTCAAGATTTCTTAGCAGGTATCATTCCGAAAGATCAAGAAAAGGAGCCGGCAGGCAAACTTACAATGCACTCTGGAAATATAGACACACTTGCATTCCATGTGGCCCTAGTAGGGCTTGTCTATATCCTGACCTATGCCCTTGTAGCAGGCATGGGGCGGATTATGTCTCCTGAAATTGCTAAGATGCTATGGGGCTTTTTCTTCTTCTTCGGAATGGTTATAGCCCTTATCGTAAGATGGTTTATGGGGAAAATCGGCATAGTACATCTGATCGACCCTGGTCTCCAGCGAAGAATCACCGGATGGGCAGTGGATTTCCTGATCGTATCTACCGTAACGGCGGTACAGATGGTGGTCGTATGGGAATACATACTCCCGATTTCACTGATTGCCATCACAAACGGGATTATAACCACTTTAGTAGTGGTATATTTTGGAGACAGGATCTGGTCTTATAACCTTGAGAGGACAGTCGCTATATACGGCACTGTAACCGGGACAGTCTCCAGCGGGCTCTTGCTGCTCAGGATAGCAGATCCGGAATTCAAGACCACGGTGGCTGTAGAGCTGGGGCTGATGCTCATATTCATTGCACCCATCATCCTAGGGAGCATGCTTTTAGTAAGCGCCCCTGTATTGTGGGGTTGGAGCCTAGGGCTCACACTTGCGATCTTCTTTGGCATACTGGTACTATCACTGATACTTATGAAGGCATTCAGACTCTGGGGGCCTCGCAGATCCTGATAGATTTATATGAACTCGCATGAGCGCAGGCACTCACAACGAAGGATGAAAATATGGCATTTCCATACAGATCCCATCCCTGCATGGCATATTTCCCTTAAGCGGGCCGATGAGGGCAAAAGGCCCCTACAAGGCTTTGTGCCTATTTTCATATACCCTGCCATGGCCTACCGGCCACAACGAAGAATGAAAATATATGTTATCTTCTCTCTAACTATATCTAAATCGTGAGGTAATCGTGAAGCTAAAACTTTTTTTGCCTCTCGATTGGTTCAAGATTACTCATGATTTACTGCGAAGTGCTAAGTCTATTTACTATCCACTGTTCACTGTTTTCATACAAACCCCCGGGCGGGGTTCAAAATATCATTCCAATCTATCAATAATTGCCTTTCCAAACCCTGAACAACTCACCAGGGTTGCACCCTTCATCTGGCGCTCAAGATCATACGTGACCAGCTTATCCATAATTGTGTTTTCGACAGCAGAGCGAATCATATCAGCGGCCTTTTCCCATCCCACGTGATCGAGCATCATTGCCCCGGATAATATCAAAGAGCCGGGATTCACCTTGTCCTGGCCGGCATATTTGGGTGCAGTGCCATGGGTTGCCTCAAACACAGCTGTTGGTATCCCGATATTGGCACCTGGTGCCATGCCTAATCCGCCTACCTGCGCAGCCAAGGCATCAGATATAAGGTCACCTATCAGATTGGGTACAGCCAAGACCTTATATTCAGACGGCCTTAATAAGATCTGGCCAAACATGGAATCAGCAATCCTATCATTTACAAGGACCTTGCCCTTCGGCAATCTACCATCAAATCTCTCTATAAGTTCGTCCTCGGTAATACTAATATCCCCAAACTCATCTTTTATGAGCTCATATCCCCAATCCTTAAATGCCCCCTCTGTAAACTTCATAATGTTCCCCTTGTGTACCAGGGTAAGCGTATTCTTGTTATTCTTTAGCACATATTCCATGGCCATCTTAACCAATCTCTTTGTTGATGACTCCGATATGGGTTTTATCCCCATGCCGGAATCAGCCTTTATATTTGTTCCCATCTCACCATTGAGAAATCTTATCAGCTTTTCTGCGTCATCACTTCCTTTAGGCCACTCTATCCCGGCATACACATCCTCTGTATTCTCTCTGAATACTGTTATATCTACAAGTTCAGGGGCATTTACAGGAGATGGCGTGCCCCTGTAATATTTTACCGGCCTTATGCAGGAAAAGAGGTCAAGCCTCTGTCTGAGTGTCACGTTCAGACTCCTGAATCCACCACCAACAGGGGTTGTAAGAGGCCCCTTTATACTTACTATATAATACCGTAATGCATCTATTGTGTCCTCAGGGAGATATGTATTAAAAAGTGAATAGGCCCTGCTTCCTGCATAGACCTCAAGCCATTTTATATGACGCGAGCCGTGATAGGTCCTCTCCACCGCAGCATCTATCACTGCCTTGGCAGCATGCCATATATCAGGACCAACCCCATCACCCTCTATAAAAGGAATGATCGGGTCATCAGGAACTATGAGACTGCCTTCCCTAAATACTATCCGATTACCATTTTGAGAGCCCATCTGTGTCAACCCTATTATCTTACTTTCGTCAGGTGTTCCTATGCAATTCTTCCCATAATAATTTTTGATATTTCCGAAGATCTTTTGTGCTCATCATTATACCTTTGGACTCATACATGCTTTGTATAGCCTTCACAACATCCTCAAATCTTATATCCAGACCAAGTATGCCTAACATTTCATCATTATCATCTGTAATGGGGGTAGAGACCGTGATAATCAAAGCACTCGTTATCCTCGACGTACAGGGCCCTCCTACGTGTGGCTTCCCATCTTCTATGGTCTTTATAAACCACTCTCTATCCGAGCAGTCTTCATCCCTTTCCATCCATCTATGCAAGAATTTGCCTCTATATTCCGGCTGAGTAATGTTTCTTGTGATCTTTATACCATCCAAGTTTGTCACATATGCAAACTGGATAAATGGATATTCTTTTATAAATTCGCGAATGATGGGTTCCTGTTTTTCAGGATCCATAGAGTGCATTTCCTTGTTTTCCAGTATCCTCTCAATCAGTTGCCTTGCATATTCCACGGCCTCATGTTTTATAAGATCAAATCCTGATAAGAAGAGCTGCGGGATAAATCGCATGGTGAGCTTTTCCATCTCTTCATCACTCATGGAAGTGACTCTCCCCTCCTCAAACTTTTTAGAAACATGCTGATAGATGCGAGATATCGAAGGGTGCCGTTTATCTATTGCATCAGGGTCTTCCAGGCTATAATGTCTGTTTATCCAGTGCGCAATACCAGCCTTACCCGACTTATCTGTAATTGCAATCTCTATAGGACGGGCCAGGATCTTTTTTGTATCAAATATATTGTATATCTCTTCATGTTTAACAATCCCATCTGCATGTATGCCGGCCCTGGTAACATTAAAATTTTCCCCTACAAACGGGAAGTGATGGGGTATATTATAATCCATCTCAGAGTTTACATAATCTGCCATCTCTGTAATAGCCCGTGTATTTATCTCATGCTTATGTCCCCGTAGAGATAAATACTCTATAACCATGGCTTCAATCGGGGTATTACCGGTCCGCTCTCCAAACCCAAATATTGTACCATTTACTGCAGCGCAACCATAGAGCCACGCAGCAGTTGCATTAACAAAGGCCATGTGAAAATCATTATGCCCGTGCCACTCAAGAAGATGGCCAGAAACCCCTGCATCATCTATCAACGCCCTTATCAACTTATCTACTGCCCTTGGTAAGGCAGCACCAGGAAACGGTACCCCATAGCCCAATGTGTCACATAGTCTAATCTTGATATCCATACCTGACTCTTCTTTTAGCTCCATCAGTTGCCTTGCAAAAGGAACACAGAATCCGTATATATCAGCCCTTGTTACATCCTCAAAATGACACCTCGGTATAATACCTAATGAGAGTGCATCCTTTACTATGCCCAAATAGGAATCCAGGGCTTTTTTTCTGTCCATCCCTAATTTTAGAAATATATGGTAGTCAGAGACTGACGTAAGTATACCTGTCTCATCTATTTCCATCTCCTTGACGATCTTAAGATCATCTTTATTGGCCCTTATCCATGCCGTTACCTCTGGATATTTATAGCCTTTTTTCCTACAGGTCTCTACTGCATCTCGATCCTTTTTACTGTATAGAAAGAATTCAGATGCCCTGATCAGGCCAGGCTTGCCACCAATCTTATGAAGAAAATCAAATAATTTCTCAATCTGGCCCACAGTAAAAGGAGTCATTGATTGCTGACCATCCCTGAATGTGGTATCTGTGATAAACAGATCATCAGCAGGACAGATAGGAGTGAGTTTCATATCAAAGTCAATCTTCGGGACTTCAGAGTAATCAAATATCCCCCTGTAAAGGTTCGGGGCATCTATATCATTTATGCCTGTTGGATAGTTCTGCCCTCCTGTATAATAAAATATCTTTTTATTGTCATCCCATCGTGCCATATAAATTCTACCCCCTTGGTACAAATGCATCCTTTGGTAATTTTTCGGGTTCCGGCGCTCCAGCCTCTCGTCTGGCGCCTATGATCTCTTCCATACTCATATCCCTTGGAACCTTCAGGTCCTGGCCGGAATAGATTATTTGAGGATCCTTTATCTGATCTCTATTGGCCTTATAGATGAGCGGCCACATATACGAGTCATTATATATCTCATGTCTTGCTGCAATACTGGGCAGTGTATCACCTTCCTTTACTACATATATGTTTGGATAAACCCCAAGGATTGCATCCTTCCCCTGTTTTTGTATCTGTTGCTTCTTTTGTGCTATCTCTTGCCTAAGCCTCTCCAGATCATTTTCTTTGCCTTCAACCGTGCATTTCTGCGTCTTTTTAAACTTAGCTTGAAAATCTCCCTCCAAGGAGCCAAGCGTCTCCAAGTCTTTATCAATATATGCATTCTGCATCTCAAGATATATGATCAATAGCCCAAAGAACTCTTCCGGGGCATATTTAAAGCTTGAGATGGATACCGCATCTTCAATTTCTTTTGTAGCATCTTTTATAATATCCTTTCCGCCTTCGGCAGAAGAGGTGACCCCGCCTCTCTTCTGCATATCCAATCGAACATGCTCAGAGACCTCTCTACCTTTAGTGGTATCTGCCTGCAATGAGTCTTTAAGACCTTGATCCTTGGTATGGGATCCTATCAATGCACATCCTGTGAGCATAAAGGCACTTAATATAATTAATATAAATGATTTTTTGATCACCCCTTTATTCCTAAACCTCCATTCTCTTACTCAATTAATTCCTGATTCATCTATTCCTTATTCCTATTTATCACCTTTACACCTAACTCTGCAAGTTGTGTCTCATCTACAGGCGATGGGGCCCGGGTAAGAAGGCAGAAGGCCTTTTGTGTCTTTGGAAATGCAATTACATCCCTTAAAGATGCAGCCTTTGCAATGAGCATTACCAGCCTATCAAAACCAAATGCAATCCCACCATGTGGAGGGGCACCATACTCCAGTGCCTCCAGCAAAAATCCAAACTTGGACACGGCCTCTTCTTCTCCAAGCCCTATTGCCTTAAAGACCAACTGCTGAACGGCCTTGTTATGGATACGGATACTACCGCCCCCTACCTCTTGTCCGTTGATCACAAAATCGTAGGCCTGTGCTCTCACCCTGCCAGGATCTGATCCCAGCAAAGGGATGTCCTCTTCAACCGGGGCAGTAAAGGGATGATGGGTAGATACAAGCCTCTGTTCTTCTTCATTCCACTCTAAAAGCGGAAACTCTGTAACCCATACAGGGCTGTACATATCTCCCGGGACACAAGAGAGCTTATTTGCTATGTAGACTCTAAGTGCCCCCAGGCCGGCATTTACCACATCTGTTTTATCTGCAATAAAAAGCGCTATATCCCCGACTTCCATGCCCAGCCTTTTTTCTATCTTTAGGCGCTGATCATCTGTCAGGAATTTTGCAATAGAACCCTGCCATCCCTTTTCTGTAACACGAGCCCATATCACACCCTTTGCCCCATAATTTGAGACAAATGAACTAAGTGAGTCCAGATCCTTTCGCTTAAGATTGTCAGGTCCCTTTATGTTTATCGCCTTCACCATACCACCTCCAGCCACAGCAGAGGAAAACACGTCGAACCTGCACTTGGCTGCAATATCAGAGATATCATGAAGTTTCATAGAAAACCTTATATCAGGGTTATCTACGCCATAATCTCTTATAGCATCATTATAGGTGATCTTAAGAAAAGGTCTTTCTAGTTCCACGCCAATCGTATCTCTGAATATAGCAGCAATCAATCCTTCTGAGACATCCATTATCTCGTCTCTACTCAAAAATGATGTTTCCATATCAATCTGTGTAAACTCTGGCTGACGGTCTGCTCTCAAATCTTCGTCGCGAAAGCACCTTGCAATCTGATAATACCGATCAAAACCTGCTATCATAAGGAGTTGTTTAAACAACTGTGGTGATTGGGGCAGGGCATAAAACCGACCGGGAGAAACCCTGCTTGGCACCAGATAATCTCTTGCCCCTTCAGGTGTACTTTTCGTGAGTACAGGGGTCTCTATGTCAATGAAACCTTGTTTATCTAAATACTGTCTTACACTCCTGGCTGCCCTGTGCCTGAGTATTATATTTTCTTTTAAACTAGGCCTCCTTAAATCAAGATAGCGATATTTAAGTCTCAGAGCATCACTTACATCTGCTGTCTCTGATATCACAAAAGGTAGCGTCATTGCCTCATTGAGGATAGAAACCCTTTGAGCTAACAGCTCAACTGCCCCTGTTCTCATCCCTGGATTGCGCATATCTTTAGGCCTGAGCCCAATTTCACCCTCTACTGCGATGCAGTATTCAGCCTTTATCTTATGTGTAGAAGCATGTGCCTGCGGGTGGATCTCAGGATTGAAAACCACCTGACATATGCCAGTGCGATCCCTCAGATCTATGAATGTCAACCCTCCTAAATCCCGTCTCCTCTGGACCCACCCCATAAGGGTGACTTCTTTCCCGCAATCATGCTTTGTCACATCTCCACAATATTTTGTTCTGTAAAACCCTGATATACCCTTCAAAAAAACCCCCTAAGCCAGCATCTCTTTTATCTTATTTATTGCAAGGGCTCTTTTTACCTGAACTTGAGATGATGTGCGCATATCCCTAATAGTAACCATATCTTTGGCCACCTCTGTCTCACCTATTATCGCACATACCAGATACCCTAATTTGTCCGCCCTCTTCATCTGTGACTTCATGCTCTTTTCAAAGATCGCCTGGGCCTGTAAACCTGAGCTTCTCATATCTGAAATCAAGGCCATCGCAGATCTATAAATCTCTCTACCTCCTTGAATAACAACGAAGCATCCTTTGTTAACCGGGCCGGCCTCTTTCATAAGCATAATTGCCCGCTCCATCCCGAAGGCAAATCCAATACCCGGGACATCAGGACCGCCTAATGCCTTTACCAGCCCATCATATCTCCCACCACCTGCCACTGCGTTCTGCGTGCCAAGACCTTCAGCCTTGATTTCAAAGGTAGTCCTTACATAATAATCAAGGCCCCTTACAAGCCTGGGGGCCTTATGAAATGGTATGCCCAGCGCATCTAAGGTTTGCAGTAAATCATTAAAATGCCTTCTGCATGCATCACAAAGATGGTCTTCAATCCTGGGCGCATCCTTTATTGCCTCCTGACAGGCAATCTCCTTGCAGTCAAAGACCCTCAATGGATTGGTTTCAATCCTGCGGGAACAGTCTTTGCAGAGCATATCCCTTTTCTCTTGCAAAAATTCTTTCAATTGCTTCCTAAAGACTGGCCTGCATTTCTGACAACCAAGGGAGTTTACCTCCAGAGTTATATTTTTCAGCCCTATAGCATCTACCAATTCATAGGCCATAGCTATAGTCTCTGCATCACAAAATGGACCGGCTTCACCCATCCTCTCCACATTTATTTGATAAAACTGCCGGTATCTACCTTTTTGAGGTCTTTCATAACGAAACATAGGGCCCATACTATAGAGCTTCTGTATGGAATCCTGATTAAGCAGGCTATGCTCTATCACTGCCCTTAGGACCGAGGCAGTAGCCTCAGGCCTTAAGGTCACAGATGTGTCGCTCTTATCAACGAACGTATACATCTCCTTTCCCACAATATCAGTATCTTCACCTATAGTCCTGGCAAAAAGCTCGGTCTGCTCCAAAAGGGGTGTCCTTATCTCTGAGAAACCATATAACTCGAATATGTGTCTTGCTTTACCTTCTACAGAATGCCACTTATGTACTGCATCCGGCAGGATATCATTCATACCTTTTATACTCTTTATCAAAATCCCTTACTCCTAAAAAAATTTTACAACAATACGCCTTTACAAAGCTACCTATGCCTACTTTACTTAGCCATAAATATCAGGCTTAAAAGAACATTTTACAGTCCCCGTGCCCACTCCGGCCTTAGCAGGGCTGGCCCCTCACCCTTCAATGCCATATCAATCAATTCGAGGATATGATCTTTGTCCTCAGATAAATTGCCATTTATCGGGAGATAATTAGAGGCATGTTGAGTACCGAACACGCAATCCTTTAGATCGAGATCTTCTACAAACCATCTCAATTCTTGAAGACTCTGCCGCTTATCAACCATCTTAAAACTACCACCCATAATCTTTTTTTCATAGGTCTTGGCAAATGGCCCAAGCATCAACGTGAGGCAGGCCAAAAACTGCGGGTTTATGGCATTTACCACCCTCGCAGAATCCTTGGCATGAGAAAAGCTCCCTTCCACTCCGCCTAACCCCAAAAGTATGATTGTGGACAATCTCAATCCCGCATCAATAATCTTATTACATCCATCTATAATCTGAGAGCTTGTAGCTCCTTTTCTTATTCGTTTTAGAAGATCATCGTTTCCTGTCTCTATGCCCAGATATAGTATATCCATCTTCCTTGCCTTTAATTCTTTTAGATCTTCTTTCGTTTTTGTAAAGAGATTAGTTGGTCCGGCATACGAACTTATCCTTTCTAAATAAGGAAACTTATCTATAATCAGATCCAGGATTTGAATAAGATATTTTGTATCTAATGCAAGTGCATCTCCATCTGCCAAGAAAATCCTCTCGGTTGCAGGATAGACCTCTGCCATCTCTGATACATCCCTTTCTATCTCTTCTAAGGATCTTATCCTAAACCTCTTTTCCTTATACATGGCGCAAAACAGGCACTTGTTATAAGAACAGCCTATCGTAACCTGAAATATAAGGGAATTTGCCTCTGATGGCGGTCTGAATAGCGGCATATCATACTTCATGGTCCTACCCCTACTTTATACCTGATAGAGATTCTGCAATATTAAATGCGTGGTCTCCGATTTTCTCAAAGCTTGTTAGCATATCCACATATATAAGCCCTGCATCTGCACCGCATGTGGCTGTCTTCAGCCTTTCCATATGATTTATACGCAATTGAACGCGCATCTCATTTAACCTGGTTTCATAGCCCTTTATTCTGTCCATAAGGTCTAAAGGCGTATCCTGTATTGCATCAATTATGGTCTTCAGATATGTAAGCGTATGTCTATACATCACACTAAGTTCTTTTAACCCTGCCTCAGAAAACACCAGGCTGAATTCCTTTTTCCTCTTGCAGAGTTTTGCAATACTCTCACAGTGATCCCCAATCCTTTCCAGGTTGCTTACCATGTATAATAAAGAAAAGATCTCCTTTGACTCCTTCTCTGTAGCAGAACTCCTGGAGAGTTCAGTGAGATATGTATTGATCTCCTTCTGCAAGAGATCAACCGTATCCTCCATGCCTTTGACCCGTTCAAGCATTGTATCTGTATCCTTATTATCCAGGAGGGACTCCTCTACAGAGGTAAGCATATTATAGACCTCACCTCCCATATAATCCACCTCTTTTTTCGCCTCATCCAGGGCTACTGATACTGTCTCCAAGATGCTGGGATCCAATGACTCTAATCTGAATTTTCTCAGTTCTTCCTCACCTGGCACAAGGGTGGTTACTATCCTTGCAAGGACTCCAAGTAGGGGCAAAAACAGAAGATTATTGGTAACATTAAATAAGGTATGGAAATTTGCAATATGCCTGGCAATATATGGCACTCCTCCATTTACTGCAAGGTTTGGGTCTCCAGGTGTAACAAAATCCACAAACCGCACAAACCATGGGAATATGATAAGTATGATGCAAACACCTATGACATTAAACATGGTATGTGCCCTTGCTACCCTTTTGGCCGAGACATTAGTCCTTATTGCAGCAAGCTCTGCCGTAATGGTAGTCCCTATATTATCCCCTAGGACAAGCGCTGCCGAGCCATAGAAACCCACAACACCACTGGATGCAAGGGCTATGACCAGACCTATTGTAGCAGAACTGCTCTGGAAAAGCATGGTGATTAGTGTCCCTACAATGATACCAGGTATTGGTGTCCGAGAAAAATGAACGAACAAATCGTTTACCCATGGTGCATCACGCATGGGTTCCATGCCCTGCTTCATCACGAATAGTCCGTAAAAAAGCATACCAAATCCTAACAGCGCATCACCCCAATAACGGGTCTTCTCAGTCCTTCCCAGGAGTTTCATGAGCATGCCTATCCCTATGACTGGAAGTGCATAATCTGTAAGCTTGAATGCAATGATCTGGGCAGTTACCGTGGTGCCAATATTTGCACCAAGCACTACCCCTATAGCCTGTTTCAGCCCCATGAGCCCCGCGTTTACCAGGCCTACCGTCATTACAGTTGTAGCACTTGAGCTTTGGACTACAGATGTAATGAAAGTGCCTGCCAAGAGGGCTATAACCCTGTTTGTGGTAAACCTATCAAGGATAGATCTCATCCTGGGGCCAGCCAGCTTCTGGAGCCCATCTGACATCATGTGCATGCCAAACAGGAACAGGCCTAACCCGCCTAGTGTTGAAAACAGGATATTAACTAACATCAAGTATTACTCCATATAAACCCTGTATACATACCGGACAAACACATCCACCAAAGGTGAAAAACATGAAAACAACATCCCATCCCGCTATCTTTCATCATCCTAAACCGACCCCTGATCTCTAACCCCTGTTTTCATATAAGTTCGTATGAGTAAAAACCATATTAAAAGGAAAATTTCAATCCCATTCTTCTCTCTTGACGTGGATAATCTGGACTGAAATCGTCATATCCGACCTGGCAAATATGGTTTGATATCCAATACAGGCGTTCCATCTACCATATCTACATTTTCCACATAAAGAAAAGGGGGGTCTACCTTGGTAAGCCTGAGTACAGACATACCAATAGGGTTCGGCCGCATAGGCGAACACAGACTAAAAACCCCCTGCAACCTCCCATATCCTCTTCGCCTCTGGAGCAGTGTATAGCCCCTTGATAGATGAAAAAGGAATATAACTACTATATGGTCCACCTCCTCAAGACCCTTTATGCCTTCAATAAATGGATCATGAATCTCTATCTTCCCTTTTAAAGATGACTCCGTATAAAATTTAGGGATCTTTTCCAATGTCTTGTTATCGCAGTGCATAACACCAATTGGTTTAAAACATATCTTCATGAGTTGTTCCTCTTTTGTGTATATTTATTTCGTAACTACTCAGGCTAATAACCTGAGCTGTTACTTTATTTCTATAGTACATACTCTTAGTATCTATTATACCTGTAAAATTTGATGGTGTCTGTAGTCAGTAGTCAACAGGCTGTTCACTATTCACTATTCACTGTTCGCTTTTTCATATATATATCAACTATGCATATCCCTGAACAATTGGTTATAAGGCCACCAAGTGAGGCATCAAGCCTGCTTGTAAGGGTCGTACGGGGCTGTAACTGGAACAGGTGTTTATTTTGCGGGATATACGACCTCTATGACACGCCATATTCACTACGTAGCCTAGAGGAAGTAAAGAGAGATATTGACGCCTTATCTGATATATATGGCGACAGCTTCAAAACTGCGTTTCTTGGCGATGCCAACCCCCTGGATTTGGACACAAATTTTTTGGTAGAGGTTTTAAGATATCTCCGCAACAAATTTCCCTCTGTGGAGAGAATAACCACATATGCTCGTTCGTCGAGTCTGTGGAAAAAGTCCCTTGATGATCTGAAGGAGATTCATACATCAGGATTAGATAGAATTCATGTAGGTATGGAGAGTGGATCTAATAAGGTGCTGGCCTTTCATAAGAAGGGCACTCACAACGGGCAACATATAACCGGGGGGAAAAGAGTGATCGATGCGGGCATGGAATTGAGCTTCTATTTCCTATTAGGGCTAGGTGGACGATATTGGTGGGAAGAGCATGTCCATGAATCTGCCAAGGTTATAAACAGTGTGAAACCACACTTCTTAAGAGTCCGCAGACTATGGATCCACCCGCTATCCAGACTTATCCCGAAGATAAACTCCTCAGAATTCACACCCCAGACGCCTGAAGGTACGGTAATAGAACTCAAGGGGCTTATAGACGAGCTCGATGCTGAGGGTACTATCCTCGCATGCGATCATGCAAATAATTATATTCAAGTGTATGGGAAGCTCATGGAGGAGAAACAAAAAATGTTGGACCATATAGATACATTCCTCGACCTCCCGAAAAATAAAAGAAACCGCTATTATGAAAACATTCCCTCTGTAATCTGATTCTATAGATCGTATGATTAAATATCGGCTGGTAAATATTTCAAGCTCTTTATATATTGACACTGGAGAAGAAATATTGTTATTGAGAATAATAACTGTGCCGAAGTGGTGGAATTTGGTAGACACGCCATCTTGAGGGGGTGGTGGGTAACTCCCGTCCGGGTTCAAGTCCCGGCTTCGGCACCAATAAATATTAAAAAAGTAGATAGAAAGGTGGAGGATAGGTATACAAGTGGCCAGGCAGTGCGATATATGTGGTAAGGGAGTTCAAACCGGGCATAATGTAAGTCATGCGAATAATAGGACTAACCGGGTATGGTTGCCAAATCTACAGAAGGTGCGAGTAGAAACTCCACATGGTGTAAAGAGATTAAGGGTTTGTACGCAGTGTATTCGATCCGGCAAGGTAAAAAAACCTGTGAGTTCATAAGACTTATCTTAAAAGGACTGTTGACGTTCCAGCTTCTTAATACCTTTCAGGCCTTGAATCTTTTTGAACAGCGAGTTAAGTTCATAACGGTCTTTTACCATCACACGAAAAAAACATACTGCTGTGCCATCTGAGAAAGACTGCATCCTTGCCTTTGTTATATTTTGCCCCTGGGCACCTATAGTAGCTGATATCGATCCAAGCATACCAGGTTTATCATTGCAGATCACTGAAAATTCAACCTCATGCATCTCCGTAACAGAGGTGTCCCATTCTACAGGTACTATCCTTTGCTTATCTACCTCCGACACATATGGGCAGCCGACCCTGTGCACGGTAATGCCATGTCCTTTTGTGATAAAACCCACTACCTCATCTCCAGGCAGGGGTCTGCAACATCTTCCAAATCTTACCAAAAGGTTTTCAACCCCCTTTACTGTAACACCTCCTATATCCTTTTTCTTAGCAGGAATGCGTGCCTTACGCTCTGTCTTTCCTGCCTCCGGGATAATCTTATGTATGACCTGATTAACAGATGTCCTGCCAAACCCAACCGTAGCAAACAGATCTTCCGTACTCTTCAACGAAAATTCCTTGACAATTTTATCCATACGTCCATCTTTTATGATCTTGGATAAAAAAATGCGATGAGACTTCATTGCCTTTTCTATGATCTCTTTGCCTAGGGATATACTCTCCTGCCTCTCTTGAGCACGTATCCAGGTACGTATCTTTGTCTTAGCCCTTGAGGTCTTTGCAATCCGAAGCCAATCTTTACTTGGATGCTGCCTGGCGGATTTTAAGATATATACCACATCCCCACTTTTGAGTTTGTATCTAAGTGGAACAATCTGATCATTCACCCTGGCGCCTATACACTGATGCCCCACCTGGGTATGTACAGCATATGCAAAGTCCAAAGGAGTAGCCCCCCTTGGAAAAGAGAGCACATCTCCTTTTGGGGTGAACACATACACCTCATCAGGATAAAGATCTACCTTTACACTCTGTAAAAATTCTTTTGGATCCTTTAATTCACTTTGCCATTCAAGAAGCTGTCTAAGCCACGCAAACTTTTTACCATCATGCTCATTTATCTCTACCCCTTCCTTATAGCGCCAGTGAGATGCAATTCCCTCCCTGGCAATACAATCCATCTCATAGGTCCTTATCTGTATCTCTATGCGCTCGCCCAATGGGGCCAATACCGTGGTATGCAAGGACTGATACATGTTTTCTTTGGGCATGGCAATAAAGTCCTTAAACCTAAACTGGATGGGCTTCCACATTGAATGAATAATTCCTAAGGCCTTATAGCACTCCTCTACTGTATTAAGAATCACCCTTATCCCAAGGATATCGTAAACACTTTCGAGAGGGATACCCTGAGATTCAAGCTTTTTATAGACACTGTATATATCTTTTACTCTTCCTGCCACTTGGGCTTTAACGCCTCCCTTTTCTAATTCAGAGCGGACCTGGCTCATCATGTCGTTGAGATTCCTGCCTTTTTCCTTTGCCTTGGTATCCAGATCCGCCTTAAGTATAGTATAGGCTTGGGGATCTAAATATTTTAAGCTCAATTCCTCTAATTCTGTCTTGATCCAGTGTATGCCGAGTCTATTTGCCAGAGGTGCATATATGTCCAGCGTTTCTTTAGCAATCCTGTGTCTGGAGGCAAGGTCGTGATATTTTAAGGTGCGCATATTATGGAGGCGATCAGCAAGTTTAATAAGTAATACCCTTAAATCCTTATTCATAGCCAAGATCATCTTCCTGAAATTCTCAGCCTGCCTTTCCTCCTTAGAACGAAAACTTATTTTACCTATCTTTGTTAAACCCTCTACAATGGAAGCAATCTCATCACCGAATTCTTCTTTAATATCATCCGCTATTGTAAGACTATCCTCGATAGTATCATGTAGTATGCTTGCAGCCACAGATGCAACATCCAAGCGCATTTGAGTGATTATCCATGCCACCTCTAATGGATGGGTAAGATAAGGCTCTCCGCTTAATCTTGTCTGACCCTGGTGAATTCTTGCAGAAAAGACATAGGCCTTTTCTATAATTATCCCGTCTGCATCAGGAATATATGTAGATACTTCATCAAGTATGTCGGTAATCCTTACGGTCAATGTTTAATATCCTTCTCCTTTAATATCGATTTACAATAATCAATAATTCCATCAGGAGAAATCTTTGTTGTGTCACCTCTTGCCCTATTTTTTATCTCTATAACACCATCTTTGAGGGTCTTTGGCCCCACAGTTATTCTATACGGCACTCCTATAAGGTCTGCATCCTTGAATTTTACCCCGGGCCTCTCATCTCTGTCATCTATAAGAACGTCGATACCAATGGCCTTTAACCCCTTATAGATACTCATTGAAGTAGCCATCACCTCTCCATCCTTTATATCAATAGGTAGTATCAAAAACGGATACGGGGCCACACCAAGAGGGAAGATAATCCCATTGTCATCATGACACTGTGCTATGACAGCAGCTACCGTCCTGCCAATCCCTATCCCATAGCAACCCATTACTATTGGTTTTAGAGTCCCTCTTTCATCTGAGAACACGGCATCCATAGCACTTGAGTATTTTGTCCCCAATTTAAATATGTGTCCTACTTCAATGCCCCTTATTTGCTCTAACATGCCCTTCCCACACCTTGGGCAAGGATCGCTGGGGTTGGCGATCCTGATATCGTCTATAGTGGTTATACTCACATCTCTAGACAACCACACACCTTTAAGATGATAGTCCTCTTCGTTTGCACCTGTAACAAAGGGCCCGTCATTCACCAAGGCCATATCCGCTATGATCTCTATATTCAGGCCTACCGGCCCTGCAAATCCATGTGGAGCAGATGTTGTGGCCTCAATAACCTCTTCATCTGCCAGTTTCAGGTTCCTACAATTTAGCACCTGCTGCAATTTTACCTCGTTTACCTCGTGATCGCCTCTGACAAGTGCTGCTATAATACCTGTATCGGTATTGTAAATCATGGTCTTGATAATGTCTTTTTGCCTTACATCAAGAAAATTACATACCTGTTTCACTGTCCTTACATCAGGGGTATAAACCTTCTGTGGCATCCCCTCTTGTGCATCCCCTAATATTAATGACTTCGGTCTTAAGACTTCCGCCTTTTCTATATTTGCTGCATAACTACACTTGTTGCAACTCAAGATAAAGTCTTCTCCTGCATCTGCCAATACCATGAATTCATGAGAAAAAGTGCCTCCTATAGCCCCGGTCGCCGCTTCAACCGCCCTGAACTTGAGCCCACATCGATCAAAGATACGTACGTATGCGCCATACATGGCATTGTAACTCTTTTCCGAACCTGCATCATCCTTATCAAATGAATACGCGTCTTTCATGATAAATTCTCTTGCCCTCATCAATCCGAACCTGGGTCTGATCTCATCTCTGAATTTTGTTTGTATCTGATACAGAGTAACGGGTAAATTCCTATAGGAGTGGATTTCATCCCTTACAAGGGCAGTAATGACCTCCTCATGAGTGGGGCCAATGGCAAATTGGGCACCTTTCCTATCCTTAAACCTAAGAAGCTCTTTACCATACATAGACCACCTGCCACTCTCTTCCCAAAGCTCAGCAGGCTGAACCGCTGGGAGTAAAACCTCTTGCCCTTCTATATTATTCATTTCCTCCCTGACAATCCCTTCCACCTTTCTCAAGGCAGCTAAACCATAAGGCAGATATGAGTATATCCCGGAAGCCGCCTTTTTGATCATCCCAGCTCTTAACATCAATTTATGACTTATCACCTCTGCCTCTTTAGGATCTTCCTTGTGTGTATGCAAAAACATTGAGGATAACTTCATCTTGACTCCCTTTTGACTTGTTCTATTAAAGATCTTACTATCTCTGAGGTCTCTACACGTCTGATTGGTTTTCCATGTACAAACATTACAGCTCCATTCTTATCACATGCAATCCCTATATCCGCCTGTCTCGCCTCTCCAGGGCCATTTACCACACAGCCCATTATCGCCACTATCATATGTGTCTTTATACCGGAAGTGGCCTCCTCTACTTCTGAGGCAATAGAGGCTATATCCGCATTTGCCCTGGCACACATAGGACACGCGATAACTCGTATACCCTCATCCTTAAGCCCCATAGATTCTAACAAAATCTTGCCTGCGATAACCTCCTTTACCGGATCAGCTGATAAGGAAATCCTTATAGTATCGCCTATTCCCTCAAACAAAAGAATGCCAAGGGCTATAGAGCTCCGTATTGCCCCTGAAAAAAGCGTTCCTGCCTCGGTAACTCCGATATGGAGAGGCCAGGATGATATCTTTGCAAAACCCCTGTAGGCATTAATGGTCTCAATTACATCAGAAGATTTCAGGGATACCTTGATGGCTTCAACACCCATGTCTTCGAACATAGATACATCTTGCCTTGCGCTCTCTATCAGGGCGCCGGTACTGTCATGACCAAATTTATTAAAAATAGCCCTTTTTATTGAGCCCAGATTCACACCTACACGGATAGGTGTCTTCCTCTCAATTGCTACTTTTGCAATCTCTGAGAGTTTCCTTTCTCCCCCAATATTACCCGGATTTATACGTATCCCATCAACACCTGCCTCCATAGCCCCTATAGCTATCTTATGATCGAAATGAATGTCAGCAATTATTGGGATATTGACCTCTTTTTTTATCTCTGGGAGGGCATGAAGGGATTTTATATCCGGGAGACTTATCCTTACAATATCGCATCCCGCCTCCTCTAAAGAATGTATCTGCCTTATAGTTGATACTACATCCTTTGTAGAGGTATTAGTCATCGACTGGATACTAATCGGGGCTCCATCTCCTATTGGAACGTTCCCCACATAGATTCTCTTTGTACTATTTCTATCAATTGTCATGATGTTTAAGTATCATATCCGAATATAAGACTCAAGATTGTTGCTCAACCAGACGATACTACCTAAAATGAAAAGATTAGGTACTAATGAAATATTAAGAATGCTGAATGAGGTAGGAGAGGTCCCCACACTACCTTCAATTGCTGCAGCCGTCATGGAGAAGACCCTTGATGATAATGTGAATGCTCGTCAGATAGCGGATATGGTGGGAAAGGACCAGGCAATTGCCGCAAAGGTGTTAAAGGTTGCAAATTCAGCCTTTTATAGGAGAATAAAAGAAATCTCTACGATAAGAGGTGCAGTGGTAGTCCTTGGGCTAAACGTATTAAAGAGCATTGTATTGAGTATCTCTGTAATAGATATATTTAAGAACAAAGATAAAAACACGTTGGATCTATACCTTTTCTGGCAACACAGCCTTGCTTGCGGTGCATGCGCTAAGGCAATTGCTGAGAAGGCTTTCCCTGAATATACAGAAAACGCCTTTATGGCAGGTCTCCTCCATGATGTGGGTAAAATAATAGCAGACCAAACGCTATGCAAAAATGGGGAGTATGGCCAAGTCCTGAAGATTATGGAACGTGGGAATATGAATATTATAGAAGTAGAACAGGAGATTATGGGAATAGACCACGCAACCTTAGGCAAATATCTCCTGGAACGATGGAACCTGCCGGTGATTCTTAGCGAGGCAGCAGGCAAGCACCACACTATGGCGATAAGCGATATAAAGAGCTCTGACACAACCAGACTTTGTGCCATAATTCATGTGGCAGATATGATAAGCAATCATTTAGGTCTTGGTATTTCAAAAGATCAGGTCAGTTTTGTTGAGCCGGCACTGCTAAATCAATTAGGCCTCTCCAGCCAGGATATTCAGGAAATCTCTATCTCCCTACAGGATAATATTTCAGCCATAAGCGAGGATCTTGGCATACCAAAGGCAGAACCCAAGACATATTTTGAGGTACTACAATCAGCAAATGCCAAGCTAGGAAAGCTTAGCCTTGATCTGGAACAGAAAAAAATGGCCTTAGAGCGCAGGACCATTGAGCTCTCTATTATCAATCAAATGAGCACCGAACTCCAGGCATCCATAAAGCTTACAGAGATAACAAAAACATTGACCACACATATACTGTCAATGCTGGAGTGTGCAAAAGCGAGGTGTACTATACGACTTAATCCTTTGCGGGTAATGATTACAGAATCTTTTTGGATGGGAGATACAATTCAGACGCGCTCTGGTGCAACCGGTGTGACAAAGGAACTACTTGATCGGACAGAAGGCATATTCCCCAAATCAACCACTACTATATTTGTCCCTTTAAAGGTTAAAAATAAGGCCATAGGCATGTTAGAAGCCGTATATAAAGATGATCACAGTATGCAAGATCCAAATCAAGACCGTTTACTTCTCAGGACTATAGGAGACATAGGGGCTCAGGCAATACAACGTGCTGTGCTTATTACAAAAAATATCAAAACGCAACGCCTTGCCGCTGTCTCAAAGGCAGCCATAGCTGCAAACCACGAAATAAATTCTCCACTGACTACCATACTACTCAAGATAGACATGTTATTAAAGACCAACCCTCCACTAAACGAAGTTACCCAAAGCGCCTTAAGAGACATAAAAAAGGGGAGTTTACATATTAAAGAATTAGTAAAAAAGATGCTGGAGATCTCTGATGTCGTAGAGACCGAATATACCCGCGGTGAAAAAATGCTCGATATAAACAAGGGTGCTGCCCAAAAAGAAGAAGCTTCCCAAAAGGAAAAGACTTCCCAGGATGAAATACCCGGATTTGAAGACTACCTCGAAGAGATCCCCCAGGATAAGGCCCTAAAAGATCAAGATAACGCCCCTCAAGATGAAGTACCCGGATTTGAAGACTACCTCGAAGAGTGATATTGAGCTTACGGATTTATAGATGGTTATCCTCTAGGATCATTATGAAGGATTATAATCATTTTGGTTAAGGAGATTAACCCAGTCTTTGTACATTACGCTAAGGGTCAAGAAATCTCTCTCATTATCTACATCTAAAGCAGCTCCTCCTAATGTTGTGTGTGCAGTCTTAAAACGGGTATGAAGTATCTTGGATATAAGTTCCTCCATCCTCGTCAGTGTAATCGGGTAGCTAGTAACATATGCAAGTGATTCAATCCCTATAGCAGAAAACCCTGCTGAGATTTGAAATAGCAGGTAACAAAAAAGACTCTTTCCCACAAATCCTCTCCCAAGCTTTAAGATCTCAATAATAGTTCTTGCAATGTTTATAAACTCTTTTTGATACCTATACTCATAGGTCTTGAGAACAAGATCAATACTGTCTATCAAAAGGAATGGCCTTGCGATATGTAAATTATTTTGCCTGAAATTGCCGTCCCTTGTATGAAAGGTTGCCATCTTGATGCCAGGTCGACCTTTACGAGGGCCAAATAAATTCAAGATCTCCTCAGAGGTAATCCCTGCTATATAATCAAAGTTATCCATGTCACAGTGTGACAGAAATTCCTCCAGCTCTTTTACAGTAAGGAGTGGAATATCACCTGATAAGAATAGCACATATTTTTTCCTGTACTTAGCTATAATATCATCAGTTAATTTCCCTGTGGCTTTGTATTCAGGAAGTGTCTGAAGAAAACCCTCCCACCCATTTTCACAAAGGCTCCTTTTCTGCTCTATAATATCAACATCTAAACCATCAAGGACTTCACTAAATGGTGTCTTGGGGCCAACTACAACAATCTTTCCTATGTCTTTGCAAGACAAAAGAACATCAACAATATGCCTGAGAATGGACTTGCCACCTACCTCAAGCAAGGCCTTATTCTTTTTGAAAACCTTTCTTGCCGCTCTCCCATCACCTGCAGTAATAATAGCATCGACTGTCATAGTCATATGATATGACTCTAAGGGCTGTTTTGTGTCAAGTAATAATTAAGATCGGTAGTAATACAGATATGAGGAAATATATCCACATCATTAATTAATTGACAATTAACCCGGTTTGTTTAAGTATACATTTTCTAATCGGAGCTGTTAATAATAGGCAATAGATTAATGAAAGCATTTGTAATAAATCAACAAATATCTATATAAGATATAACGATTTGCAAGATTAAACTTTAGATAAAGGAGGTATTAACATGACTCAACTAAGCGGCAAAAAGGCATTGGTTACAGGCGGGGCAATGGGCATTGGCCTGGCTACATGCAAGCGCCTAGTCAAGGAAGGTTGCGATGTAACCATCTGGGACATGAATGAAGAGGCAATGGCAGATGCCAAAAAGGAGCTTGAAACCCTAGGCGGGAAGGTATTCGCCTACAAGTGTGATGTAACAGATAAAACCCGGGTGTTCGAGCTTGCAGACCAGGCAAAAAAGGATATGGGGCAGGTGGATATATTGATCAATAACGCAGGCTATGTAAGAACAGGGAGATTTTGTGACCGTCCAGTTGAAGATTGGGAGAGGGAGACAGATGTAAACCTTATATCCATGTACTATACCATATATAAGTTTTTACCTGGTATGTATGAGCGCAATTCAGGACATATTGTAAACATATCATCTGCAGCAGGGCTTGTGGGTGTAGCTGATCTTGCAGTCTATGCCGCTACAAAGTGGGCTGTATACGGCCTTACAGAATCCCTTAGACTAGAAGCAGTGAGAGACAAAAAGTACAAAGTCAAGTTTTCTTCTATTCACCCACAATTTCTCAAGTATGGTATGTTTGAGGGAGGTAAGCTTAATTTTCTCGGAGAGATCTTATACCCTAGAGTAGAGAGCCATGATGTTATTGCAAAGGACATTGTAGAAAAGGCCTTGAAGAAGAATCGGCATGTTGTAAAGCACCCTAAGACACTTCATATATCGGTACTAAGTAGGGCTTTTCTGCCACCTTTCCTTCTTCCTTTTCTCGAACTTCTTTTCGGTATGGGTAAAGGCATGGAGAAATGGGTCGGCCGTCCCGGGAGTGAACACGCTGCTAAATAAAATTAATATAAAAGGAACTTAATTGATAGTCGTCACTGGTGGAGCTGGATTTATAGGCAGCTCTCTTATATGGTCCCTCAATAAGAGGGACCTAAAAGATATCCTTGTTGTAGATAGCCTGGGAAGCGATGAGAAATGGAAGAATCTTAGAAGACTGTCATTTTCAGACTATCTTGAGAAAGAAAGTTTTCTTGACAGGATCACTCAAGGAGGCCCTCTACCGGATATAGATGCCATAATACATATGGGGGCCTGTTCTGACACCACAGAAAAGGATTGTTCATACCTTATAAAAAACAATTATGAATACACAAAAGAGCTTGCCATATATGCCATCCACAACGACATAAGATTCATATATGCCTCAAGTGCTGCTACATACGGCGATGGTTCCCTGGGGTTTGTGGATAATGAAGACAAATTGGAGTCTCTTATGCCGTTAAACATGTATGGTTACTCTAAACACATCTTTGATCTGTGGGCAAAGAGCCAGGGGCTCTTAGATAAGATAACCGGGGTCAAATATTTTAATGTATTTGGCCCAAATGAATACCATAAAGGAGACATGCGAAGCTTTGTATTAAAAGGATTCAAACAGGTAAAGGATACAGGTAGCCTCCTCCTGTTCAAGTCTTACAAGAAGGAGTTCGCCCATGGCGAGCAGAAAAGGGACTTCATTTATGTAAAGGATGCTGCCAAAATGACCCTGTTTTTCTTCGACCATCCCGAGATTAATGGTATCTTTAATGTGGGCACAGGTAGTCCTGGAACTTGGAATGACCTTGCAAAAGCAATCTTTAAGGCCATGGGGGTGGATCCTCACATAGAATATATTGACATGCCCTCTACCCTTAAAAATAAATATCAATACTTTACTCAGGCAGATACCTCAAAGATCGTAGCCGCCGGATACACCACTCCTGTAACCTCTATGGAGGATGCAGTTAAAGAGTATGTTACCCGGTATCTTATGCAAAGCTACGGCTATCTCTAGGGTGTGCTTTCTTTTAAGGTGCTGAAATCAGCCACTATGTTTTTATCTTGACAAACAGAATGGATAATTTGATACAGAGTTACGGGCGAGAGTGGCGGAATTGGTAGACGCGCTGGATTTAGGATCCAGTGGGATTTACCCGTGGGGGTTCGAGTCCCTTCTCTCGCACCACATTAACAATAATAGGGGCCGACCTGTTTTCAACACACCTGTTGCCTAATGCCTTGACTTTATCCGGTTACACATTAATATTAATTATAGTGTCTTTGTATGAAAAGGAGGCCAGCCAGAGTTTTCTTCTTTCACCCATAATGGACGGAGTCTACCCGGAAAAAGACGGTGGTCAGTCGTCCGTTGTCAGTTGCTAAAAAATAAGGGGATAAGACAATAACAGAAGAACATGGGGCGTCTGAATCAACCCAATTGGAAACCAACCCAAAAGAAGTTGAATGTATGCAACGGACTACGAACAACAAACAACTAACAGTCATTCCATCTGATCCAGAGGGCTTTTGACCCCATGCGCTCCCTGGCGCAGCACATGAGAGTAGATCATGGTTGTGGAGATATCGTTATGGCCGAGAAGGCTTTGGACAGTCCGGATATCCGTACCTGTCTGTAAAAGGTGCGTCGCAAAAGAATGCCGGAAGGTATGCGGTGTGATACGCTTGGTAATGCCGGCAAGTTTTACTGCTTGCTTTATCGCCCTATCTAAAGAGGACGGATCCATGTGATGCCGGCGTATCACATTTTCCCGTGGGTCCCGTGAGAGTCTACGTGAGGGAAATACATACTGCCATTCCCATTGTCTCGCTGCGTTCGGATACTTCCTCGCCAGGGCATTTGGTAGACAGACCTTACCAAACCCTTTAGCCAAGTCATGTTCATGTATCAACTTAACCCGCTCAAGGTGTGTCTTTAAAGCAGGCTGGATGCTTTCAGGTAAAGGTACCAGCCGATCTTTATCGCCTTTGCCGCTTATTACCCTGATTTCGTTAATTTCGAAATCAACATCCTTAACTCTGAGGCGTATACACTCCATCAGGCGCAAACCGCTACCATAAAGCAACTTGGCCATAAGCTGGGTTACGCCACTCATGGCACTTAACACTTGCCGGGTCTCTTCTTTGCTCATAACGACAGGTAAACGCTGCTTTCCCCGTGAGCGTACGGCATTAATCCTGCCCTCCAGAGAGCGCTTAAGAACATCTCTATAGAGAAAAATCAAGGCATTAAATGCCTGGTTTTGCGTAGACTTCGCTACGTTATTTTCGACGGCGAGCCAGGTTAAAAAGGCTTCGACTTCAGGCTCACCCATGTCTTTAGGATGCCTTTTACCGTGAAAAAGTATGAAACGTTTGATCCAGCTCATGTAAGTTAATTCGGTGCGAAACGCATAATGCTTCAAACGCATAACATCGCGCACTTGATCCAGAAGTTTTCTAGGTTTTTTATGGTTATAAATTTCTTGCTTTTTCATTTCTAATCATGTTATATTAATCCAGGTTATAAATCAATAATTAAGTTGATAATAGCTAATATCATTGATTAAAGACTTTACACTTAATGGTTGAACAGACCTGCTGGAAGCAGGGGAAGCAAACGAGAAGATATTTTCCAATAGGATAAATTGCAGTGGAAGCGACTATCCAGATGATATTTTTGTTAGGATATGCGTACTATGATCAGACGCATAGATTACCTGA
>JAYEFR010000226.1:0-1731 GCA_034716155.1 Thermodesulfobacteriota bacterium | reverse complement strand
TCCTCAGTCTCTTCATACGGAAATGAAGATTCAAACTCATGAACATCAACTGGGTTAGCTCCAAAGGAAAACCCGCTTGAAGCAGTCCTTTTGGCATATATATCGAGGAGCTCTTTTGATAATTTTTCAATAGATGCCCTTGCCTTCTTCTTGGCCCTTGACCATCTGCTGCCGCCCAGCCTGTCTAAAGGGAAACTATCCTGATCCCCAATATAACGCTGTAATACGCCCATACGATATACAGGTACGTATAGTTTATCACCTCCCAGGTATTCTAAGAGGATAAAATCCCCCCTGACCCCTTCTATATCCAACCTTGGAACACCTTTAAATATCCCTATGCCATGATCCCTGTGTACTACAGCCTCTCCTAGATTTAGTTGCGAAAACGGATCTGATATGGGGGATCCTTTTACCCTTGGTCTCTTCTGCTTTGGTCCTTCTATGATAAGATTTCCTGTAACCATTGCAACCAGGTCATCAGGCAAGATAAACCCGGCCGAAAGCGTGCCTACGACAATGTACAGACCACCCCTCAGACCTTTCCCGCCCAAAGCGGACCCTTCCACAAAGACAGACTTCCCGCCGGAAGCGAACACATAACTCAAAATATTGCCGGTGGCAACCTTGGGATTCAATCCTCTCTCATTGAGGATAAAGCTAAGTCTGGCGGCCTGTGTATCAGTGTCTACAACGACAAATACATCTATGCCATCCATAACAAAAGAGGAGATGGTGGAGACTGCCCCGTCAATTCGGCTCCCATAATCTCCGTCCGTGCCGGGGGTGATACTGTAGTATCTGATTCCTACATCATCCCTACCTAAAGATGTAGAAATGTGGCTCATGGATTTTTTCAACCCCTGGATAAATTTGCTTCCGGCAACCATGGTCCCTTCAGGGGAAGGAGGGCACCTGCCAATGCTGACGGCCTTTTTATAAGCCTTACAGGATGTCAGGTAGACCTTATCCCAGAGGGATTGTATCGCTTCCTTATCCGGTGAGACCACAATTGTGTCTTTTGGGAGATAATCGAATATAGAAGCAGGTGTTTCATAGAAGAATGGAAGGTATGTCTCAATGCCAGGCACATGAATCCCCTGCTCTATATCATGGATTATGAATTTTTTATTTGGATCTTTTAGTCTCTTAAGTCTTGGCCTTGCCTGCCTGATATGGTCTCTATCAAGCAAGACCTCGCTTATGGGAAGAATTTTTATACAGTCAATCTCATGTTTTGACCTCTGAGTTGATATGTCAAATGTCCTGATCCTTTCGATCACATCTCCAAACATGTCTATCCTTACTGGAGATCTCATGCCAGGAGAATATATATCCATCACAAAGCCCCTGATACTGAATTGGCCTATATCGTCTATGAGCGGAGAGCTTGTATAGCCCATGGATACAAGTCTTTTTGCAAGATCATCCCTGTCCAGTTCAGCATCTGCTTTTGTTTCTATTATAGAATCAATAAAGTCCTGCTTCCCTATGGTAGATGAAGTTATGGCATCTATTGGGGCCACCACTACTAATGGACGCCCTTTTAGTAGTCTGTGCAATACGGATATTCTCTTAGAGACAACCTCCTTAGAAGGGCTATCATCTTCATAAGGACGTACATCATAGGGAATAAACCCGCATACATCCCCTGTATCAATGAAGAGATTGAGGTCATCTACGGTTCTATACATCTCATCTGTATCAGAAACGATCCAAAGCACAGGACAC
>JAYEFR010000225.1:0-1746 GCA_034716155.1 Thermodesulfobacteriota bacterium | reverse complement strand
TTCTATACATACTGGGTTGAGTTCCCTGAAGATCATCCGTTTAGGTTTGGTTTGTACAGGCAGGAGATATTGGACTGTGAGAAATCATTGATATTTACTCAGAATGTTTATGTTCGTAGAGATGGTTTTATTGATGACTCTAAAAAGGAAATTACCCGATTTTATTCACTTGAAGCACTTGAAAATTTATTAGGATCAAAAGGATTTAGAAATATCAAAGTAGCTGCAAATTTCAATAACGCTGAATATATTGAGGGCAAGTCTGAAAGGCTTGTGCTTCTCGCCTTAAGAATATGAAGGATGAATAGCAATGAAAGTCATTATTATAGGATATTACAATAATATTTATGCTGTGGAGACTGCACGCCGCTGTCACCAAAAAGGAATCAAGATTGACGCGTTTGTTTTTCAAGGGGATAAGCTGAGAGAATTAAACGAGCGTGTACGTGAGGAAAGAACGCCTGATATCACAGAGCCAAGGATTACGGATATCGAAGATCTGGGAATTCCTTGTTATTTTGTGAAAAACTTAAACAATGAGGCTTCCTTATCGGTGTTGAAAAGGCTGGAACCCGATGTGATTCTGCAAGGCATGGGGCCTATTTATAAAGAAGGCTTATTGAAGATACCCAAAATTGGTATATTAAATTCGCACCCCGGTATTTTGCCTCAGTATCAGGGATGCTGTGCGGTGGAATGGTCTTTACTCAACGATGATGAGGTCGGCTCTACCTGCCATTTCATCGATGAAGGGATTGATACAGGGCCGATCATCACCTCTTCCATCTTTAAAGTTTACAGGGGGGACACATATCAGAACATACGTACAAGATCTTTTTATAATGAAATTGATACCCTCATTGAGGGGCTTGAGATGGTCATAGATGGTTTTAGGGTACAGGATGCCACTTCGCAGGTTAATGGGAAATATTATAAAGTAATACCGCCTGAAATGATGGAAATAATATATGATAAATTCAAAAAAGGCACATATAAACATTGTGTCAACAGGTAATATTAATAGTGCATACAGGGGGAGTACATGAAATACTGCAAAAGATGCATTATGCCGGACACTCGGCCTGGCTTGGTGTTGGATGACGAGGGTGTCTGCAATGCCTGTAGATGGCAGGAAAGCAAAACTTTAATTGACTGGGAAGCCCATAGAAGCCAGCTTCAGGGCATCGCGGATCAGGCAAGGACAAATACATATGGTTCATGGGATTGTGTTGTTGGCGTTAGTGGCGGAAAGGATAGTACATGGCAGGCTCTGTTCCTGCGCGATGAGATCGGATTAAATCCTCTCCTGGTATCGTATGTTGGCCCTGACGTAACCGAGATAGGCCGAAATAACATAAACAATCTCAGCAACCTCGGATTTGATGTATTATCTCTAAAACCCAACCCCCGCATAGCCCGACTTTTGTCGAAAAAGTCCTTCTATGATTTCGGCAATTTAGTAAAATATTCCGATTCGGCATTGTTCCCGGTGCCATTCAGGGCTGCCATGGCTTACAAGATACCCTTGGTATTTTTTGGAGAAAATGCTGCAATGGAGGCCGGAGATAAAAACACCCAGGGTGAGGGATGGGATGCCACAAAGGTCATCAACAACAACACGTTGAGCGGGCATGGAACCGATATATGGGTCCGTGAAGACGTAACAGAAAAGGACCTCATCCCTTATAGGTACCCCTCGGTGGAAGAATTCAAGGATTGGGGTGGTAAGGGGATCTTCATGGGATA
>JAYEFR010000224.1:0-8947 GCA_034716155.1 Thermodesulfobacteriota bacterium | reverse complement strand
TAGCCCCCCTAAGAAAATGGCAGCGATATTGGTCGCCCACGCAGCAATAGCCGGAGGGAAAAACCCTGAGGCGCCAAGATTTATCATAGCAGAATGCCCCCCCCAATAGACAAGGCCCAGTATAAGACCTGAGGCTATTCCCCTTGCTATGCCTCCTGTTCTGGGAAATCTCATGCCAAAGGGGACAACTAATAATGTCATTATAATAGGAGTCATGGCAAAGCTTATCAAAGAGTGATAATATGTCTCTATTGAGACAGAGCGAATCCCATCTGACCTTAGGTGTCTTATGTACTGTCGCAATTCCTTAAGGGTCAATACATCAGGTCTTGGAGAAGCCATTACAAGATCCTGGGGCGGCTTGGTTAGCGGCAGTACCTTGCCTTGCGAATTCAGTTCTATACCGCCCTCTTTAAGGTAACTGGTTTTCATCCCCTCTGCACTCCATCTTTCCTTTGGCACATTATTCCATACAGCACTCTTGGCCTCTATAACAGAGGCCAATCTACCTTTTGTCACCTCATAACAGGTAATGTTTTGCATAATCCCTTTTTTTATATCCATATGTTCTATATAATAAAAACGATTCCCTATTTTAAATCTCCCCCCTGATACAGTAAATGCGCCTTTTACATCCCTCTTCTTTATAAAAATATCCTCTATCCTGTCTGCATGTCTTTGAGAAACAGGGTATATATAGAACGAGATTAATGTCATAATAAATGTTGCAAGAATGCCCAGGGCAATAAACGGGAGATATATCCTGTATACCGATACAGAACATGCCTGCATCGCTATGGTCTCCGTATGACGCGAAAACGATGCCTGAGCCGCCAGTATTCCCAGACAAACAGAGAACGGAAGAATCAAATAGACCATCTTTGGGTAGCAAAACATCATGTATTTTACTATTGTAGGCATGTCTGTATTGTGTTCTACAAACATTGAGATATCACCAAACAGCCTTGATACCATAAATAGCAAGGTCAGACTTACAAGGGATGCAATCCAGAAAAAAAACGTCTTTCTAAATATATATCTATCAAGTGTGCTCGTAATAATTCACCTCCAAAATAAGTCCAAACTCTTAACTCTTAACTCGCCTTCTCATCCTAAATGCCCATGTAACAAGGATCATACAGGTAAACACAATATTAGGCAGCCACGCCCCAAGGACCGGATTCATGACTAAGCCTTTTACAAGGCGGTCTGCAAATACAAATATCATATAATAACCAAATATGGTCATCACCCCTATAAGAAATCCTGTATGTCGCGCAGATCTTGGCCTCTTAATGCCAAAGGTGATTCCTATTACACAAAGGATCAGATTGAGTGCAGGAAAGGCAAGCCTCATATGATATTCCTTGATCCATCGTGGCTCAGGATTATCCCTTATCATATCCCTTAAAGAGGCCTGGGTGGCTGTCTCATATGTCTTTATGCCAAGTTTGCGGCCAAGGCCTGCCTCTATACAAAACTTGTATTCATCAAATGTTATATATCTCAAGGTCTGCGCCTGATTCATAAAGATACTGCCATCCTTCAATTTCATAACAATCCCGGAAGGGCCGAAATTCAATGAACCCTTATCAGCAGTTATAATAGAAGGGGTGCTCCCCCGTGACTCAATAAATATCCCGCTCAACTCATTTTGTTTTCGATCCACGGCCTCTATATATATGACAAAGCCCTTGAATATGGTCTCAAAATCCCTCTCTTCCACAAACGCATATATCTTTTGAGGTGCCCGCAACAGAAGCCTTTGTTTTATCTTGTCAAGTGATATTGGACCAAGATAGGTGGAAACCCCTAAGTGAACTACCATACAAAACATACAAAGGCACATCACAGGGATGTATATAGAACGCCTGGGCACGCCGCATGCATCAAGGGCCACAATCTCAGAATCAGAAGAAAGTCTCTCAAGGACAATAAGCACACTGAATAATAATGCCATAGGCAGCGCAAATGTGGCTATTGGCACCATTGCTAGAAGCATCACATCTATATCTGTTATGGATATAACTCCCCTGCCCTGTACCCATTCCACGATGCCGGCTACACAAAAGAGGACCCCAAGTGCCCCTAAAAATGACTTTACGAGCTGTGATAGTATGTATCTATATACAAGCATTACAATTCAGGTTTATACTCAAGTTTGATAAAATTGTCTACTAATCCGAATTAGTGGTAAAAGATATTCGATAGTCGACTTTTTTGGGACTCTCGACTATCTTTTATCTTTCCTGACTGTCGACTGACGACTGTTGACTGTTCTCTATTCCCCGATGATCTTGATAAGCACACGTTTTCTTCTCCGACCGTCAAACTCACCGTAATGGATCTGCTCCCAAGGTCCGAAGTCAAGCTTTCCATTAGTAACAGCCACAACCACTTCTCTTCCCATAACCTGTCTTTTCATATGTCCGTCTGCATTGTCTTCGCCTACATTGTGATGGTACTGTGATACAGGCTCATGAGGGGCCAATTTTTCCAGCCATATGGCATAATCATGGTGAAGACCTGATTCGTCATCATTGATAAACACAGAGGCCGTGATGTGCATTGCGTTTACAAGACAGATGCCCTCGGTGATGCCACTCTCTCTCAGCGCTTCTTCAACCATTGGGGTTATATTTATAAACTCCACCCTACCAGCCGTATTGAACCAAAGTTCTTTGCGCAAAGATTTCATTTGCTTCCTCCCAAAAGTTACTTGTAAATCCTCCTACAGCAAGCTGCAGAGAATTATATAGGTTAGAGATTAACAGATTTCCAAGAAACATCAAATTGTTTATATGGAAAATACTTGTCAGTTGTCCGTGGTCAGTTGTCAGTGGTATATTGGGAGGTGATCATCCTGTCCGGAGGTTTTACAACGGACTACGAGCCACTGACAAGCCTTGTAGAGGCCTTTTGCCCTCAGCGGCCCGCTTAAGGGAAATATGCCCTATAGGGATAGAATCTGTATGAAAATGGTTGTCAGTAGTTTATTTGTCAGTTGTTTGTGGTATATTGGAAGGTGCCTCATCTACATTGAACAGAGGGAAACGCTTGCAGTGCGGAAATTTTAATGATAAAAGCTTTATTGTTAAACCAGGAGACAACAGATGCTGGGTATGTATCTAAAAAAAAGGAAAGGTCCGGCTTTATCCCATGAGTGGGCAGACAAGAATGCAAATCTTGAGAATACTCATTGGGCAATGACTCGTATAGCCTGCTATCTTATAATCATATCAATTGCCTTTTGTGCATGCGCTCATAATAAGGTTAAGCTGAGTGAATACAATATCATCTCTGATCAGCTTGAATCGTGTAAAAATGATTTGGATGGGTTCAAAAAGGAAAATGTAAAGATTGAAAAAGACTTAAGCATTTCAAAGCAGGTGGTGCAGTCCCTTTCATTGAAGCTTGAAGAATATGCTGATGAGAAACAGAGGCTACTAGATGAGAATATAAGGTGCCTTGAAGATAGTAAGATGTTAATAGCACAAATAGCTGACTTTAAAGATATCATCCGTGATAAAAGTCGGACAGAATGGAGACTTAATAAAGATTATGAATATGTACTATCCTTTTTAGATAGAGAAAGGCTTGAAGGCAGGGTATCAATTGTCAAGGATGATGATAGTATAAAGATTGTCATACCACAGGGGATAATCTTCCCTACTGCAAGGAGTGCATGGCTTACACCAAAAGGTAATAGACTGATAAGAAAAATAGCTCAAGGAATAAAGGTACTAAACCCAGGCTATATCGAAATAGCAGGTCATACTGATAATACTCTTACCCCAAAAGAGATTAAAAATGTCTACCCAACTAACTGGCACCTGGGTCTGGCAAGGGCGCTATCCGTACTAATGGTATTTGAATCACAAGGTGTCCAAAAGGATAAGATGTGCGCTATTTCATATGGGGAGACAAAACCTATAGCAAACAACACCTCCTACGAGGGCAGGGCAATGAACAGAAGGGCGGAGATCATTATCATACCATAATAGTGAATAGTAAGAAAGGTCTCAGCAATGTAGGGCATAGTTCCCCTTAAGCGGGCCGATGAGGGCAAAAGGCCCCTACTGTTCCCATAAAACTATTTTTTTATCTTTTCGACTCACGACTCACGACTCTCGACTATTCTTAATCACCCAACACTTCTTTTACTATTCACTCTTCACTGTCCTAAGGAAGTCTTTTGTCCTCGATGCTATATCTATATCCTTATCACCAAAGCGCCATGCCAGATAGTCTCTTAGATATGACTTAAAATGAGGGGCCAGATCCGGCCATGCCTGCTTAATATACAACAGATGTCTGTCATGGGTGGTATATTTTTCCAATATTATGCCCTCTTTGGCAAATGCCCTTATCACCTGATTATATACAGGCATTCTAAAGCGTCTAAAGAAAAGGCAGATGACATAAATACCAAAGAGAATGGCACATATAAAAGGTAGCAGACGTATAGCATGCCTCATAACATGTGGGGCATTTAATCCTGCATACCCTGCAAAATGGATCTGATCTTCTAAAGAATAATGAATAACCCACCTGATCCACCTGAAACGGATGGCATCAATAATCCGTGCTTTAGACATGTATACATTAGATGTACCCGGCGTAGGATCTGCTGTGTGCCAACCCGCTGAAGGCGGACCATCCCAGTATTCCACCCACGCATGCGCATCACAGGCACGGACTATATAATAATTACCACTAGGGTTGTACTCATGAACATAGAACCCGGTGACTACCCGTGAAGGGATACCGGCACCTTGCAACATCACAGCCAGCGCAGAGGCAAAATGCTCACAACTCCCCCTTCTCCCCCTGAATACAAACCACTCTATGGGAGATGTATCATCTGGTATATCAAGGGCTTCCATAGAGTAGGCACATCTACCTTTAAGATATGCCATCAATCTCCTTACCTTCACAAAGGTGTTCCCTGCCCCTGCCTCTGCATTCCCAAGAAAGCCAAGATCCCTCAGCCCTTCCGGCAAGGATTTGCCGCCCGTGACATCTTCATCATAAACTTTTGAGACCCAAATATCATATGCAGGTGGCACAGCCCCTTTCCAATAGTAGTTTAGCCCCTGGACCATAACATCTTTTGGCGATATATCCACAAGCCTGAAAGGGAAAAATACGTTCTCCGCACTGATGCCCGTAGGATAAATAATAAGTTTATCCTGCGCTTCAGCCCCACGTGTAAAACATTTAGCGGGTAGTACGCTCTTGACAAACCCGTGGGCTGTTATATCTTCCAATCTTGCCCCTGCCAGATAAAATGTCTTGGAAGGGTCTCCCCTCTCCCACATGATCCTCATCACAATATGAGTATCTTTCTCTACAGGAGAAGCACTCTCCAAGTTAATCTCTTCAGAAAAGCCTGTCTTCCTATCATGCGTAAGATCAAAGCCCATGATCGTAGAACATGGCCTGGGGATAATATAAAAAAGCACGCATGTAATGGCGGTTATACCCAAGCCCACTACAAGCCAATGAAAGGCACTTACTCCTTTAGAATATTGGTCGCCCTCAAAATCAAGGCCATCCAGATAATACAGGGCTACTGGTATAATAAAAACCATTAATACAAGGCCTACTAAGAACACCAGACTTATGGTGAGAATGGTTGCAAATAAAAGAGACGCAAAACTGATCCCAATTATCTGATATACTTGCCGTACATCCTTTCTTAATATCAACCTCAAAATAACAAGGACAACTAATATATCCCTGAGTGCAGGGATTATCATTTCCTTGCCACCAATCCATATCCTTATTACCTCAAGGCAAAATATTATCAAGGTAGCTGTGTTAACCAAAGTTGAAGGGAGCAGATCATCACTGTAAAATCGCCTGTATGCAATAAGATGTACTATGACGAGCACACTGAAAACAGGCCAGGCAACAACACCTGCAAGGCTAAGTGATAGCACCCCTGTCAGTGAAATAGCTATAGTAAAGATAGCAAGTCTAGATGTATATGATGCTTGCGCCCTCACCAAATGTCCTCCATTTAGGTTCACCGATACTCTCTACACAGGCGAGTTTACTCAATATCTCTATCTTATGCTCCCGCGACAAATCAAACCCGCTGAAATACTCGTTTATAGCCAGGCCAAACTCAAATCCCTTATTAAAGAATTCCAGAATTATAGATGTGGCCTTCCCAAGTTTGGCCTCAATATCATGCCCCGGAAGAACTACTACTATACCAGATCTGCCGGAACCCCCTTCCATTATCCTTGTTGTAAGCCCGATATGCTGTTTTTTCCACGCAATGCTGGAAAGTGAATCTCCGGGTATGTAAGTCCTTATGTGTGATATTGTATCAAGGGTTTTATCTGTTCCATGGCCATCTTCGCTATCTCCCAAACCAAGCAAGTCAAACAAAGGCAGAGGCTTGGGAAACACAATAATATCTGCTGCCACCTCAAAGGTGATGGATTTATCGAAGAGCCCGTATGGATATGTTGTAGATACCTTTATATACTCTAATCCGACCTTTCCTCTGCGTTTAAAAGACACATCTTTATAAAAGACCTCAGGGGTATCCTTTGGAAGGTAAGACGCCTTTAGAAATCCCATCTGCCCGTCCGGACAGGTCTCTGATATAACCAGTCTGGAAGAGCTTCCCCTTGTATTTCTTACAGCATAACATATCTGTACAGGCCTCCCGGCAAATATCTCTAAAGGAAGAAGCCTGTCCATCTCCAGATACCTGATATTCCGCTCGGATTCTATTCCGGAGACAATCATAAAGGCAAGCATGACAGACAACACCAAAAACAAAAGGTTGTTATCAGTCAGCATAGCTATCACAATTATTATCACCAAGAAGCAAAAAAATACCTTGCCTATCTTTGTAAGACTGAAACCTCTGGGTGGGAGAATACGCCTAAACAGGGACTGTAATAGTTCTTGTGATCTCTTCCAGGACACCTGCCGGATCCGCCTCCTTTGTTATAATCCTATGGGCTAAGACAGGAACAACCATTTTCAAAACATCTCCAGGGGTAATATAGTCCCTGCCATGTATAAATGCCCATGCCTGAGAAGCCCTCTTTAAGGCCAGCCCTCCCCTTGGAGATGCACCCAGCTCTATCTTTGGATGGGCCCTTGTGCTCCTTATTATAGAGATTATATAATCAAGGACATCCGGATGTGCACCCACCCGGGACACATATGACCTCAACCTTATGATACTATCTTTATCCATAACAGGGCTAAGATTTAAGGCATGTCTGTGATCTATATCTTTTAAGATAATCTCCTTTTCCGCCTGTGCAGGGGGATAGCCTACGGATGTTTTTATGAGAAAGCGATCCAATTGGCTCTCCGGCAGGGGAAATGTCCCTGCAATCTCCACAGGGTTTTGTGTAGCTATTATCATAAACGGGTTCGAAAGCGAATATGTGATCCCATCTATGGAGACCTGCTCTTCCTCCATGGCCTCTAAAAGGGCGGACTGTGTCTTGGGAGAAGTACGGTTGATCTCATCTGCCAATACTACACTTGCAAATACAGGCCCCTTTATCAGATTGGGTTCAACCGAGCCTTTGCGAAACATATGAAAACCTATCACATCAGAAGGCAGCATATCATTTGTAAACTGAATACGCCTGAAACTCAAGTTCAACAGCCTGGATAAGGTAAGCCCGATCAATGTCTTACCTATACCCGGGACGCCCTCAATCAGGATATGACCGCTTGCCAGAAGTGTGCATAAGACATGCTTTACCACATCCTCCTGACCCAGGAATACATTCTGCATTTCCCCTATAATCGTATTGATACTCTCTTGAGCTTTCATCTATCTTTCTATCGAGATATGAAGAGATAACCTTAAATCAAGTTACTGTGTGTCGATAATTGTCAGTAACCTGTAAAGGATCGATAGTCAATATCTATTAGTGAATAGTAGAAAATAACAGATAAAAACAAGATTGTCCAAATCGCGAGGTAAAAAGTTAAGCTAAAGCTTTTCTTGCCTCTCAACTATTCATAATCACCCAACACCCAAAACTCAACACCTTCTTTTACTATTCACTGTTCAATATTTTACTGTTTACTTAAACAATTGCCTTTTATTAAGTTTGAAAGTATACATGACGATATAATTACAGGCGCAGTATTGCCCTTATGGAGATTTATTGGATGAAGACTGACTACAGATACAAACAAATCTTCGAAAATATGGAGGAGGGGTATTACGAGGCCAATCTAAAGGGAGAATTCACACTCGTTAATAATGCCGTATACAAGATTTATGGACACACCAAAGACGAGGTTATTGGAACCGGGTATGAAAGATACGTAGATAAGGATACTGCCAAACTAATATCTGAGGCGTTTACCAAAATCTATACAACAGGCCGTCCAGCAACAATAGAATATGAGGCCATAAGAAAAGATGGAACAGGGATATTTGTCCGGAATTCCGGATCGCTTCTAACAGATGAAACCGGGAAAACCATAGGTTTTCACGGCCTGATCCTGGATATCACAGAACGCAAGAAGGCAGAGCAAACACTTAAAGAGAGTGCGGAGAAATATCGCACCATACTTGAAGACATCGAGGAAGGCTATTATGAGGTCGATCTCAAAGGCAACTTTACTTTTTTCAATGACTCGCTGTGCAAAATATCGGGATATTCCCGGGATGAATTGTTAGGTATGAATAATCAGGACTATACCACACCGGAAACCGCTAAAAGAATATATCGAATCTTTAACGAAATCTATCAAACAGAAAATCCTGCAAAAATAGTAGATTATGAGATCATCAAAAAAGATGGAAGTATAAGGGTTATTGAGATATCCGTTTCCCTGATGAAGGACCCGTCAGGCCGGCTGATGGGATTCCGGGGTGTTACCCGCGATATCACCGAGCGCAAGGAAGTAGAAAGGGCATTAGAAGAAACCAGTGCCCGATTTG
>JAYEFR010000223.1:0-8986 GCA_034716155.1 Thermodesulfobacteriota bacterium | reverse complement strand
ATTGGAAAGGCTCAAAGACCAATACCCGAAATTCAGAATGACAAAACAGAAAAAAATTGTGCTTGAGGAGATCAGAAAAGTGAATTCCCACCCTACTGCGTACGATGTCTATAAAATGGCAAGAAAAAGGCTTCCCAATGTCAGTATGGGCACTGTTTACCGCAATCTCGATGTCTTATCCAAGTTCGGGTTGATACAAAAAATAGAAATGGGAAACGCTCAAACGCGTTTTGATGCGAACACAAAAAAGCATTACCATGTAAGATGTATACATTGCGGCCGGGTGGATGATGTGCCGGTTGAGATGACTTCGGCAGTTGAGGATGCGGTTTCCAAGACAAGTAACTATGAAATCCTCGGACATAGTATAGAATTTTATGGCATCTGCCCTGATTGCAAAAAAGGGGAAGAAATTCTCCCGGAAAGACCAAAGAACAATCTATTAAAATAAAAAGGGGGTAAACAAATGAGAAAGATGACAGAAAAGGATCTGCAGGATGCCTTTGGCGGGGAGTCCATGGCCCATATGAAATACCTTGCGTTCAGTGATATAGCTGAAAAGGAAGGCTATTCTAATGTGAGCAGACTCTTTAATGCAATTGCATATGCAGAGCAGGTGCATGCTACAAATCATGCCAGAAATCTCGGTATACTAAAGAAGACAGCGGACAATCTGGATGCGGCTATTGAAGGCGAAACCTATGAGGTAGAGGAGATGTATCCGGCCTTTGATGCTGTTGCAAAGCTCCAGGGTGAAAAAGGGGCACAGAGATCTATCCACTATGCGCTTGAAGCAGAAAAGATCCATGCGGAACTATACAAGGAGGCAAAGGAAGAAGTGCAACAAGGTAAAGATATTGAAATTGCAGAGGTCTATATATGCCCTGTATGCGGATATACTCCCATTGGCGAGCCGCCTGAAAGGTGCCCTGTATGTAATGCACCTAGAGATAAATTTAAAAAATTTTAAAGGAGGTATAGGTTATGACAGAGAGGCTACAGATCTATAAGTGTGAGGTGTGCGGTAACATTGTTGAGATGCTCCATGAAGGTAAGGGAGAACTTGTGTGTTGCGAAAAGCCTATGAAGCTCTTCAAAGAAAATACAACAGATGCTGCCCTGGAAAAACATGTACCAGTGATGGAAAAGACTGCCGGCGGTATAAAGGTAAAGGTTGGAAGTACTGCACATCCAATGGAAGAAAAACATTATATCGAATGGATTGAGATCATAGCTGATGGAAAGGCATACAGGCAATTCCTAAAGCCTGGAGATGTCCCTGAAGCCGTGTTTGAGATCAAAGCAGATGAGGTTACGGTAAGGGAATACTGTACCCTGCATGGACTCTGGAAGAGGTAAACATTATGATAGAGAAGAATATACAAAAAGCGCTAAACAAACAGATCAATGCAGAGTTGTATTCTGCCTATTTATACCTGTCCATGTCTGCCTATTTCCAGTCTGTCAACCTGGCTGGTTTTGCAAACCGGATGCGGGTTCAGACCTTAGAAGAAATGACCCACGCCGACAAGTTTTATAACTTTATAGTTGAGCGGGGTGGCAGAGTAGAGTTGGAAGCAATAGAAGCCCCTCCCAAGGAATGGGCATCTCCTCTTGCTGTATTTGAGAATGCATACAAGCATGAGCAGAAGGTCACCTCTATGATTAATGATCTGGTCGACCTTGCTATAAAAGAAAAAGACCATGCCTCAAACATCTTTCTTCAATGGTTTGTCACCGAGCAGGTAGAGGAGGAGGCATCAGCAGATGAAGTGGTGCAAAAGCTAAAACTCGCAGGTGACAAAGGCAGTGGCCTTTTCATGATCGATAAAGAACTTTCTCAGCGGGTATTTACTCCTCCTGCTACAGATAAGGGCTGATTAATAGATTAAGGGGACCCATGAAGCGTCACAGAGATATAATACTCAGTGCTATCTTGCTGCTAGCCATATCAAGCCTGCTATATCTGCTCCACTACCTGGTCTTCCATGACCCTCATCACATATTCATCTACATGCTGGGCGATCTTGCGTTTCTTCCCATCGAGGTGTTTCTCGTTGTTGTCATTATAGAAAGATTATTGGAGAGCCACGAAAAAAATTCAATGCTGCAAAGATTAAATATGGTGATAGGTACATTTTTCTCTGAGCTTGGCACACATCTCCTGGGCGATATAACCCAGTGGGTTGAAAATGTGGATGAGGTAAGGGATAAACTTGCAATAACGGATGACTGGTCTGAGCAAGACTATAAGAATGCCTTATCATTTATCCAAACATTTGATTTCAGGATTAACCAAAACAAGCTGAATCTTAGTGTGCTTCGGGACAGACTTGGTGCAAATAGAGATTTACTTGTGATGTTGCTGGCAAACCCCAATCTTTTAGAGCACATAAGTTTCACAGATCTGCTCTGGGCTATCTTCCACTTAATGGAAGAACTCGGGGCAAGGGAGAAGCTCGATGATATCCCTCAAGCAGACCTCGCACATATAACTGGTGACATAAAACGAGTTTACTCGCGGCTTATAGGTGAATGGATCCGCTATTGTAAGCACCTTCAGGATATGTATCCCTATATGTTTTCTTTTGTCGTAAGGACGCATCCCCTTCAGGATAATCCATGTGCAACAGTTACATGTGACTAGGGGATGCTGTTATATGAAAATAATTATCGGGAATCAGGTTGAAATGAGGGGAGACGGTAGAATAGGACAGGGATGATGGCACTGCAAAAAATATATTTAAGGCTTCTAAGAGAAAACGTTGCGATTACCTTGACCAGTGGCTTTGCCACAAAAACTTTAAAACATTTTTTAAAGTAATAAGGAGGTAAAAAATGGGATCAAAAGGAATAGAGATTGTTGGCCCCAAAGCCGGTGAGCTGATTGAGTTGCTGAATAAAGCGCTCGCTGATGAATGGCTTGCCTACTATCAATACTGGATTGGTTCAAAAATTATCGTTGGACCCATGAAGGGTGATGTTATAACTGAGCTCACAGAACACGCTGCTGATGAGCTTAGACATGCAGAACTCCTGGTGAGTAGAATAATACAATTGGGAGGGACTCCCATATTAAAGCCAGCAGACTGGTACAAACTGACAAATTGTGGATATGATGCCCCAGAGAACCCAAATGTCAAAAAAATACTGGAACAAAACATAAACGGGGAACAGTGCGCAATAGGTGTTTACAGCAAACTTCTTGAGTTCACCAAGGAAATAGATCTGATAACACATGAGATTATTCTTGAGATTCTGAAAGACGAGGTAGAGCATGAGGATGACCTTCAGTCCCTCACAGAAGATCTGAAAAATGTTACGTTTGGATGAAAAGAAACTAAAAAATGGATGCTAACTTTAACGCAGACGAAATCTTTGAAATGGCAGAAGAGATAGAAAGACAGGGGGCGAGATTCTATCGCAAGGTCGCAGAAAGACTTAAAGATGCAGCACAGAAAGATCTCCTATTAAACCTCGCTGCAATGGAGGATAACCATGAAAAAACATTTTCTTCCATGAGGAAAGATTTCTCAGATCAAGAATTTGATCCCAATGTGTTTGATCCTGAGGGTCTCGCAGCATCGTACCTGCGAGCCATAGCAAAGGGTAAGGTCTTTAATGTGAATAACTCATCTAAAATTCTTACAGGGCAAGAGACCATAGGAGACATTCTGAATATGGCTATTGGGTTTGAGAAGGATTCAATTGTTTTTTATATAGGTATAAAGGAGATGGTTCCCGATACATTTGGAAAAGACAAAGTTGATAAGATAATCGAAGAGGAGATGAGACATATTGTAATGCTTACAGAAGAGCTATAAAATATCAGGTACTACCCATAAAATAATAAAGGCGGACATATGAAAAAATTCTATAAGGCTGTAAAGGTAAGTGATCACGTATACTGGGTAGGGGCAATAGACTGGAATATCCGTAATTTCCACGGATATACCACAAGGCGTGGAAGCACCTACAATGCATACCTTATCCTTGCAGACAAGATTACTCTAATCGACACAGTAAAGGCCCCTTTTAAAGAAGAGCTGCTCTCACGTATTTCATCAGTTATAGACCCAATGGACATTAATTATATAGTATCAAACCACTCAGAGATGGATCACACCGGGTGCCTATCCGAGACAATCGATATAGCAAGGCCTGAAAAGGTATATGCATCAACCATGGGAGCAAAAACACTAAATGAACATTTTCATCTGGATCAGGAGATCGTGGCTGTAAAAGATGGGCAAAGCATATCTCTTGGGAATATGAACCTCTCGTTCCTTGAGACACGCATGCTTCACTGGCCTGACAGTATGTTCAGCTACCTTGGTGAAGAGAAACTGCTGTTTTCCCAAGATGCATTTGCAATGCATCTTGCCGCCAATGAAAGGTTTGATGATGAAATAGATACCTCCATCCTGGAGTACGAAGCAGCCACCTATTATGCAAACATACTCCTTCCCTTTTCTCCTCTAATATTAAAGCTTCTCGATAGAGTCGGCAAATCAGGCCTCGATCTCAAGATCGTGGCCCCTGACCATGGGCCAATCTGGCGTAAGGATATAAACATGATACTTGATCTCTATTCCAAGTGGGCTACCCAAAAGCCAACAAAAAAGGCCGTAATAGTGTATGCCACGATGTGGCACAGCACTGAAATCATGGCTGAAGCTATAGCAGAAGGATTATCTGCTGAAGGTGTACGCGTCAAACTCATGAACATAGACGACTGCCACCGAAGCGACGTAGCTTACGAGATGCTGGATGCAGGTGCACTCGTAGTAGGATCTCCAACCCTGAACAACAATATGCTCCCTGCTATGGCAGATATCTTAACCTACCTTAAGGGCCTGAGGCCAAAAAACCTGATAGGTGCTGCATTCGGATCCTATGGGTGGAGCGGTGATGCCCTTGGCCAGGTTAAAGATGTGCTGACAGAGATGAAGGTGGAACTTGTGGACGAGGGTATCAATGTCAAATATGTTCCTGATGCTGATAGCCTCAACCAATGTTTATTTTTAGGCACAAAGATAGCACAAAGATTGAAGGAGGTAGCAAGAGATGGCTGATAAATTTGATCCAAAGGCACTATGGAGCATAAGCTATGGGCTGTATGTGGTAACCTCTATATCTGATGATAAGCTGAACGGCCAGATAGCGAACACAGTATTTCAGGTAAGCGCAGACCCGCCAAGAATAGCAGTGAGCATCAACAAAGATAATCTTACCCACGAATATATATCTAAAAGCGGTGTATTTGCTGTCTCTGTGCTTGACGAGTCAACCCCCATGCCCTTTATAGGACTTTTTGGTTTTAAGACGGGTAAAGATGTAAATAAGCTCTCCCAGGTCCCGTACAAGAAGGGTGTAACAGGTGCACCAATCGTTACAGACAACACAATTTCAGTTTTAGAGGCCAGAGTCATAGGCAAAGCTGATGCAGGCACCCATACAATATTCATTGCAGATGTTGTAACTGCCGAGGTTTTAAGAAAGGGTAAACCACTGACCTATGCCACCTACCAGGAGATCAAAAAGGGTAAGGCCCCAAAGAATGCACCCACGTATAAAGGGTCTCAAGCCGAGGAAGAACGTGTAAAAGCTGAAGAAGAAAAGGAGGGAAAGATGCAAAAGTATGTCTGCGGTATATGTGGTTATGTATACGACCCGGCTGAAGGAGACTCTGAAGGGAATATCCCTGCCGGCACCAGCTTTGAAGACCTTCCTGACGATTGGGTATGCCCTGTGTGCGGGGCTGATAAGGATGAATTCGCACCTGAAGAATAGGTTTGTATGAAAATAGGGGTCAGGGATCAGGGGATTGAAATGCATATTTTAGCGCCTGTCGGAGATAATCCCCCCTTGAGGGGGGTTGCTCTCCCAATAACATCCCCCTGTCCCCCTTCAAAGGGGGAATCTGTCCATCCCGAAAGCATTTTCATCTTTGGTTGTGCCTGCCTTGCAGGCATGATGGGTTATATAAAAGTCCCTGTAAGAACTATCATGTTTGGTTTATTATATGTATGATTAGGGGGGTAAGACTTGGCAGGATCACCTGAAATAACAAAACAAGCACTGGAGAGCCTGTACTTACGCTACAACAGCCGTGAGTTTGTCCACCCTGACCCCCTGGAATTTCTCTATAATTATAGTGATCTCACCAATAGAGAGATAGTCGGGATCATTGCTTCATCCCTTGCATATGGCAGGGTGTCTCAGATAATAAGAAGTGTCTCATGGGTGCTCGATCAGATGAGCCCATCCCCGTTGCGTTTCCTAAATCAGACTTCTAAAAGATCGCTTGAACGTACATTCTCCGGTTTTAAGCACAGATTTACTACAGGTGATGAACTCGCATCAATGTTGTTTGGTATAAAGCAGGTTATAGAAAGGTATGGCTCGTTACAAAAACCTTTTCTCCATGGTTTGACTGATGCTGATGAGACCATAATACCAGCACTTACTATGTTTGCAAAGCAGTTGAGGGGTAATTCCAATGGTCGGTATAATAGTTTGCTCCCCTACCCTAAAAAGGGCAGCGCCCTGAAGAGATTCAACCTGTTTTTGCGCTGGATGATTAGGAGAGACGATGTAGATCCCGGCGGATGGTCAGATGTGCCGGCATCCAAGTTGATTGTTCCACTTGATACGCACATGCACCAAATATCCCTGGCTCTTGGGCTGACACAGAGAAAACTCCCGGATATGAAGACTGCAATGGAGATAACCCAGGCATTTAAAAAAATAGCGCCTAAGGATCCTGTTCGGTATGACTTCGTGCTCACACGTTTTGGGATACGAAAAGATGCTCATATAAAATCTACTTTGGAACAATACATAGCCAGTGGTCTAGTGTAGCATGAGGCAAGAAACAAGATAAGGAAGTGGTCATGAACGAACTTAAAGATGCGCTGCATCAGGCATATACAGGTGAAGCCAAGGCAGCGCTCAGGCTTAAACTCTTTGCAGATAAGGCCGAAAGAGAGGGCTATCCACAGATAGCTAAGCTTTTCAGAGTGATCTCCTTTTCTGAAGAACTCCATGGGACACGAGCGCTACGTATGTTAAAGGAGATCAAAGACACCCAAACAAATCTCTCATCCAGCTTTGAATCTGAGACAAAGGTTGCAGGTGTTGCATATGGTAAATTTATAAAGCTTGCAGAAGAAGAAGGGAATAAGGCTGCTTCTATGTACTTTTCTCAGAGCAGGGATGTCGAAGAGGTGCATGCCAAGCTTTATAAAGAGGCTATGGATCACATGCTGGAAGAGAAGGAGACCACATACTACGTATGTGAAATCTGTGGATATGTATCAGATGGAATTTTATTGGAAGAATGTCCTGTATGTGGTGCCAAAAAAGAAAAATTCGTTGGTTTTGACTAGCAAAAAGAATTTTAAGTAAAAGGAGGTATTTTATGGAAGAGGAGAGTGTCGGTTGCGGGAGGCCGACTGGCGCTATCTTAGGCGAGTCGGTATCAAAAGGTCAAAAACAGGAGCAAATCTTAGAAACAAAGGAGGCAAAAATGGCTGCAGTAAGCGTGGGGGGCAAAGCCCCTGATTTTGAAGCACCAGCCTTTTACAAAGGAAAATTTGTGAAGATCAAGCTATCAGATTATCTGGGAAAATGGATTGTGATCTGCTTTTATCCGGGGGATTTCACATTTGTCTGACCAACTGAATTATCAGCGGTCGCTGATAGGTACAAGGAGTTTAAAAAACTGGGGGTAGAAGTGTTGTCTGTGAGTGTGGACAGCCAGTTTGTTCACAAGATATGGAATGAAGAAGAACTTAAAAAGATGGTAAAAGGAGGGATCCCTTTTCCTATGGTCTCTGATGCTGCAGGTAGTATCGGAAAGATCTATGGTGTCTATGACGAAGGTGCCGGAGTAAATATTCGCGGCAGGTTTATCATTGACCCTGATGGTGTCATCCAGGCTATGGAGGTATTAACACCACCTGTTGGGAGAAAGGTTGATGAGACGATCCGTCAGATTCAGGCATTTCAACACGTGCGAAAGACAAAAGGGGCTGAGGTCTGTCCGTCCGGTTGGGAGCCGGGAAAACCAACCCTAAAACCAGGCCCAGACCTTGTGGGCAAGGTATGGAAGGTGTGGAAACCATAATAAGGCAATAAAGAGAGATAAAATATGGCTGATACATATAACAGAACCTTAAAGATGCTCTCCACAGCACTTGAGATGGAGAAAAAGGGGAAGGCCTTCTATCAAAAGGCACTTCAAAGCATACAGAACAAACTGGGGAGAGAAATATTTGGCATGCTGGCCTCAGATGAAGATATCCATATGGTGCGTATAAACAAGATTTATGAGTCACTGAAGAGTTCCAATGTCTTCTCTGATGAGTGGAAATCAATAAAAACCGGCCACAAAGATCTAAACATACTCTTTGAAGAACTTGCAAAAGGGCATGGAAAAGAGATCAAGGCGGAAACGAGTGATATACTAGCCCTTGATATAGGCCTTGATTTTGAACTTAGGTCTGTAAAATTCTATGAGGAGCAACTTGAGAAGGCAGAAGATCCTAAAGAGAAGGAGTTTATTGAACAGATGATCCTAGAGGAGAAGAGCCATCATACAGCCCTTTCTGATATGAAGCTCTATCTTGCAGATCCACCCGCGTGGTTTTTTGAACACGAGCGCACCGGATTGGATGGTTAATCCTGTGGGGATATAAGGGCCGATTGCCAGGAATGGACATCAGACCTTATTATCCCTATTACTCTTCAGCATGACTCATCCTGCAACTATTATTTGGCCTGCAGGTCAAATAATGGTTGCATTTCAATATTATGACTACATATTCAATATCTGCTTAATATCTTCTTCCGGATTACCTATGAGACGCAAATCATATTCATCCCGGAGCACCTTCAAGATATCATCATTCACCCAGGCAGGTAGGATAGGCCCTATATAAATCCCCTTTACACCAAGTGATAAGAGACTCCAAAGAACAGC
>JAYEFR010000222.1:0-1773 GCA_034716155.1 Thermodesulfobacteriota bacterium | reverse complement strand
TACATTTCCGCCATTAAAATGCAACACACCTCCTAATGCAATTGGCAGAACAAAAATATTAATTGCCAGCAAATATAGCGGAAAAAGCCAGATGGCCTTTTTTAAATGCTCTTCATCAACATTCTCTACAACCGCTATCTGAAATTGACGTGGAAGAAATAGTACTGCCATCATGGAAAGGAATATATATATGCTCCAATTAATAAATGGGCCGCTCCATGTGCCCATGGTAAAAGATTGTTTTAATTCAGGTATCGCTTTGGCTCTTTCAATGATATCGCCAAAACCGTTATAAATTCCGTATGTAACAAATATGCCCGCAGCCAGAAAAGCAATCAGTTTTATTATAGACTCAAATGCAATGGCTGCAACCAGGCCTTCATGCCGTTCCGTGGCGTCAAGGTGGCGTGTTCCAAAAAGGATTGTAAAAATGGCCAGAAGCAGGGCAATATAAAAAGCAGTATCTTTAAGTACCGGGATTTCGGCAAAATGACCCGGCATGGTAATAATCGGATATTCTTTGATAATTAAAAAACTTGTTGAAATAGCCTTTAGCTGGAGTGAAATATATGGAATGATGCCCAAAACCGCGATTATAGTAGCCGCACTTGCCAGGGTTGAGCTTTTGCCATATCGTGAACCAATAAAGTCGGCAATGGAAGTAATGCGGTGTATCTTGCTGATACGTATGATCTTTCGCAGAACAAGCCATCCTAATGCTGCCATCAGTGTTGGGCCGATATAAATGGGTAAAAATCCTATGCCTGTGGCTGCGGCACGTCCAACACTGCCGTAAAAAGTCCAGGCTGTGCAAAAAACCGCAAGGGAGAGAGTATAAATATACGGATTACTTACAACACTTCGACCGATCTTGGCATGTCTGTCCCCAAAGAATGCAATGGCAAACAGAAGCGCTATATAACCGAAGGAAAAGAAAAGTATGGCTTCTGTTTTTAGCATTATTTATCTCTTTTTGAGAAATTGCGGTGTTGCCTCTTTGCTGAACCTTGTGATTAAATAAATAAATACGATAAATATAAACCATACTGAAAAAATATAAAGGTATAACAGCGGGATACCGAACACTATAACCTTGAGGTTGAACAAAGACAGGATGGGAAAGTTGAACAGCAAACAACCGAGCAAAAAAAGACCGACAAGTCTTTTACCTTTTATTCTATCACTTGGCATGCTTTATTTAATAGAATAAAGGTAAGCGGGTGTCAATGATCCTATTTTTTATCCTGTCTTTATCCTTGGAAATAGAGATGGTCTATGGTATTTAAATCGGATTGAAAATTGATTATTGAAAATTGCTAACTCAGGTTCGGTGGTTCAAGGTTCAGGGGTTCAGGGTTTTGTCTGACAAAGCAAGCTCCACTTTGCAAATGACTGTGGGCTAAAAAGACAAACTCGAGATGTTTAAGTTTTCGAATCCAGCTTACACTCTAACCATGAACTTTAAACCGTTAACCTGAGTAGATGACTTTCAACCTTGAACCCCTGAACTCTTGAACTGTGAACCCGTAATGCAGCCTTTAAAAATATATATTGATCAGCAAGTTGCCGATTCTCCTCTGACTGAATCCATCCTGTCCCGTATTAAAGTTCCGTACTTAATAGTTCAGAATGTAAAAGAGGTTTATAGCTCCATAGCCCAGGCTGATGATACGATACAAAAGGGAAAAGAAATTCTATTTCTTACACGAAACAAAGGCGCTTTTGTTAAAAACTGTCCCGGCACCAGTTATTATACCTGCTGTGGCTATAAAA
>JAYEFR010000221.1:0-1775 GCA_034716155.1 Thermodesulfobacteriota bacterium | reverse complement strand
TAGAAAACTTCGCAGAGCTGATATTAGAAGAAGATATAGAGAAGAGAAGGGAAATCTTAGCCCAATAATCCCTAACTTTACACTCTTGCAATCAGACTGTGTTATAATCACGGCCTGATTAAGCGTTCTTTGATAAAAAAATAAGAATAACGGTCAAATTAAGGATGTACCGTGGTAATTTTGGTAAAGTCAAAGGTATCAGGTGAATATTAGGCCGTGATTGCCTTAATCAGTCCTTGAATACCGAAGATTGTAATCATCCTTGAGATATTAAAACAACTTGCTAAGAGCGATATTTCTGCTTTGGCGCCATCAAGCCCCCGCAATAGAAAAGCATTAACTCCTAAGTTCCGCTTGATGTGTCCAAAAGGCAGTTCAGCTTTTTGCTGCCTGAGTTTATATATCTCCCGGGATTCTGGTTCGTTATACTGGTCTTCAAATCGCTGACGGGTTTCTTCATTAAGGAGTCTGCTTACCGCTTTGCCACGCTTTGATTTTGTGCAAGTATTAAAACGAGCGCAGCCTAAACAGAAAGATTTATTCTCGATTCTGTAAATATGAGATTTCTTATCGCTGGTTAAGCCGCTATATTCTAAGATATGCCCTTCTGGGCAGAGGTAACAATCATTCTCGGAATCGTAGGTAAAGCTTTTTTTAATGTCACTTTTTTCACAGGGAGGCACTACTACTTTAATATCCTGTTTGTCGAGCGTTTCTAATTCGTCTGTGGTAGAATAACCTTGGTCAGCGCAAGCCACAAGGCATTTTTGTCCCAATGTCTCATTGGCTTGATCGATCTGGGCGGCAAATTGTCGGCGGTCATTATTCTCATCCACAATATCAGCATGCACTATAAGGCCGCGTTTCTCGTCAACAACAGTTTGCGCGTTATATCCGGCATGGGAGCCTTGAATGCTATTCATACGAGCGCACTCTGAATCAGTGGTGTTTATTGACGATTTGTCAGCTCTGTTTAGTTCTTTGAGAATATCTTCTACCCTGGCTTTAAGGGCGAATTTATCATGAAGTTCTTCCTGCATTGATACTAATGATGGCTCGTCTTGTTCATTTTCATCAGCTGCTTCACATTCGGAAAGGATCTCTTCAATGCGCTCGTCTATTTTTCTGAGGGTGGCTTTGGAACGCTCTTTTGTCCATGTATTCTTGATAGACGCGTTTGCGCGTATCTTTGTGCCATCGACAAACAATGTGTTGCCTTCAATGAGGCCGAGCGTCATGCATAAACGAGCGCATTGAGTAAGAGTTTCTTTTAAAGCTGATTTATTATTCCGCCTGAACTCGGCGATTGTTTTATGGTCTGGTTTCAGGCCGCCCATAAGCCAGATAAATGCAAGGTTATGATAGGCTGCTCTTTCTAATTTACGGGAACTTCTGATGCCGTATGAATATCCGAATGTAAGAAGCTTTAACATTGCTTTGGGATAGTATTCTGGATTACCAATTTGTTTTTCATCTAAAGTAATCCCAAGTTCATCAAAATCAAGGGCTTCTACAAAGGCATCATACGCCCTCACAGGGTCATTTGTGTCCACATAATCTTCTATTGCTTGCGGGAAAAGTTCCATTTGTTCTCTGTGACCATATCGGTATGCCATAATAGAATCTCCTTTCAGTATTCGCATATTTATTATAGCATGTCCGACGGTAAATTGGTATAATATATGTAACAATTGTCTGTAAGATTAACGCATTAATTGTGACACAGTCTGAATGTCAAAGTGTAAAGTTAGGAGGGGGATATGGGGAAGATAGGG
>JAYEFR010000220.1:0-9094 GCA_034716155.1 Thermodesulfobacteriota bacterium | reverse complement strand
AACGCTCGACTACCTTCTTTGGCTCCACCTGTTCATATCGCCTTTGTTGAGAAAAGTACACTCTTGCCGGACATAGATACACTGGTGGCAGAGATCAAACCTTCCAATAAAAATATGCCAAGCGCCATGACCCTGATAACCGGGCCTAGTATGACGGCAGATATTGCTTTGCAGCCCACCTTTGGCATGCATGGGCCAAGGAGTCTATATGTAATCTTTATTGGATCATAGCAGAGTCAATATATGTAAATAGAGTTTTATCCATAGTCCCACATAAAAAAGGTCAGAGGTTTTCCATTTAGCAGTGGACGTATTTTAATTTTCAGAATGAGATATTTAGAAAAGGGATTATTGATAAAACGCCCATGAACTAAGCCGCTTCCTGAGCTTTTCGGCTACCATCTTATTATGGGGATTGTAAGTTACACCTTCAACAATTGAATGGAAGTAAACAGACAACTTCCGGTTCATTTTTTCACAAATGGGAAGAAAGTTTTTCATTCTTTTCGGTACTCACAATATTTTTGTTCGGATTTATCCCTTGCCTTCTACAAACAGTCAAAATATAGCAGATTTTGTGCGCACTCATACTGTTACTTTCGGAAGATCCAAAAGTATTGTCGTTCATATGAATGTCCAAACATCAGATTCCAGGCTATCGGAATAAAGCCGTTTTCAGTAAGCCGGGCGGTCGAATGATGTCACTTGCACATACACCTGTATATTTTGCTATGTTTCCTACAACCTGCATCTTCCCTTTCTTGCAGAAAGGGCATAGCGTAATATCTATACCGGTAAGCTTTAACATCATTTTTTCAATCGACTTTCCAACGACCTTCCGGGTTCCTGATGACAGACCAAGCAGCCGACGGATTTTTCTCAGATTTTCTGTCCTGTTGTGGTTTGCCAGAAAGCCAAAATGCCGAACTCTGACAAAGCCTTTCGGCAGGGCATGTAACAAAAATCGCCTGATAAATTCAACCGCCTTAATAGTGGTTTGCTTTATCTGGTTGGTTTCACGATCTTTGTACTCAAAGGTTACCATTCCATCTTTGAGCGATACGATGCGATGATTGGATATGGCCACCCGGTGGATATAACGTCCGAGATATTCAAGAACGTACTCAGGATGTTTAATCGATTCTTTGATGTTCACCACCCACTTTTTTGAATACAATGTAGTGATCAGTTGTTTGACCCTTTCCGGTTTTTCAAACGGTTTGCTGATACCGGGGAAAGTCAATTGACCACTCTGGTAAGCCTTTGTCATGTAATCGATAAACTTCCCGCGAAAAACCAAAGACAACGCCTCCACATTAAACAGATACGCATTTTTACATGGTTTCCAGCATGTCCAGTCATCTGAGACTGCGCCGCCTGGAATCAGACAATGAAGATGGAAATGAACGTTGAGTAACTGATCCCATGTATGCAGAATCGCGATAAATCCCAGTTTACCACCAAGGCCGTTTTTTGGATTCTTGCCAAATGCCGGCAAGGTCTCAGCAACCGATTTAAACAGGATATTCAACATGACTTTCTTATTGTATAAAATGATCTGGTTCAGATCGTGAGGCACCGTGAATACAGTATGAAAATACATGACCGGCAGGAGCTCGGATTTCCGTGCTTCAAGCCATCGTTCCCGCGGCATGCTCTGACATTTGGGACAGTGGCGATTCCGACATGAGTTATAATGGATACGTTCACCACCGCAATGATCGCACTGTTCAACATGACCGCCCAGGTACGCTGTGCGGCAATTTAGCAGGTCGCATACAATCTTGTATTGATCCGGCCCAAGAGGGTATCTCTTCTGATAGTCTCCGATATGTTCGCGGAGAATGTCGGCAACTTCAACAGCGCTCTTTTCGTGGTGGACAACCTCTCCGGATTGAACTTTAATTATCTGTGCCATCGTTAACCCCCTTTTCGTTTTTGCTCTCAGGATCAAACAAATCAAGCGGACTCTTGATTTTTGAAAGGGTTTGACGACTGACATGCAGATATATAATGGTGGTGGATAACGACGTGTGGCCCATTAGCACCTGTATCTTGCGGATATCATAACCGGCTTCCAGAAGATGAGTTCCAAAAGAGTGTCGAAGGGTATGTATCCCTGTCCCCTTTTTAATGCCGGCTTTCTTCCTTGCCTTTTCATAGATGAGACGAATGGATCCATAACATAACGGCCCTCCTTTATGGGATGATGGGAAAATCCATTCACCAGGCTTACAGGTTGTATAGTAATGCCGGAGTTCTCTCAAAAACATTTCGGAAAGAAGAGTATAGCGATCTTTACCCCCTTTCCCGTTCTCAACCTTTATCAGCATTCGTTTGCTGTCTATATGTTCAGCTTTTAATGCAGCGACCTCGCTTGCCCTGAGCCCGGCCGAATACGCTGCCATTATGATAAGCCGATGCTTCTTATTGTTCGTTGCATTGATAATGCGCCAAACTTCATCCTGACTCAAAACAACAGGAAGTTTCCTGTTCTTTCTTCTAAACGAGAAATCCAGAATACTTTCCTCGTAAGAAAGAACGTGATTATGAAAAAATCTCAAACCGGTTATGACACTCCCCAAACTATTGGACGCATTTCCTCTGTCGTTTTTTAAATGCAGTAGATAATCTTCGATCATTTCTTTGGAAATCTTATCCGGTGATTTCATGTAATACTTCGCAAGACCGGAAACTGCTGATAAATAGGTTCTTTGTGTGTGTTTGGAAAAATTCCTGAGTTCCATCGCTTTGATCATCTCTTTACGTAATTCTGTCATGACATACCTCCTTTGTGTTTTTTTAAATTAACCGGAGGTATTTTATATGAGGAAAAACTATTGGAAAGATTTTTATAAAGATAAACCTATGACAGATCTATAGTGGTGTTAACTGGACGTAGAAACCGGACTGCCGCGAAGCGGTTTAGTTCATGTGATTCCTATCGCTAGACTCAAAAGTCCATATATCTTGCCAGTATCGGAGCCCTAAGGTTGATCCTTACTGTTGAACATATCTAATCGATATATTCAATTTTCGGGTGTTGATTTTGCCCATCAACATAGCAGTTATCTATAGTCAAAAATTATGATATCAAAGTGCTGCACTTAATGGTTGAATCCATGGATGCCATTTTTTCTATTTTCTTGGTTTTATATTTTTCAGCAATGCACAAAGCTCTTTTTGAATATGAGCGGCATCTGCTTTTTCATACAGATTGTCCTTTTCGTGAGGATCGACAGCAAGGTTATATAACTCGGGTTCCATACCCCCTTCAAATTCTACATATTTATGTTTCTGAGTCCTCACACCATAATAGGTCGGAATTGGGTAGGGGTAATTTTTATAATATTCAAAAAGAAAAGCCTCCCGTATTGCCGCATCTCTCTTTTTAATTATCGGGACAAGGCTCTGCCCTTCTATAGGATCTTGTCTTTGAATGCCTGCTATATCCCACAGCGTTGGCGCAAGATCGATATTCAATACGAGTTGATCTCGTTTTGTACCTTTGGAGTCAGAAAGCCAGGGCGCTCTGATAATAAAAGGTATTCGTATGGATTCCTCATAATGCCAATACTTATTAATGTGTCTATGTTCCCCCCATAGCAGTCCGTTGTCACCGGCGTAAACCACTACGGTATTATTTTGCAACCCCAGTTTGTCAATAGCATCAAGCAGTCTGCCAATTTCATAATCAAGCCCGGTTAATGTTCTGCAGTAATTACGGTAATGCATTTTTAGAAGTCCCATATGACCTTCATATATATTGCCCTGTGTCATAGGAGTCCAAATATCAATATCATCGGGCATATCAATTTTTTCATCCGTATAAAGATTCTTCATATTACCGGGAGGCAGGTACATATTATGCGCAGCTTTATGTGATAAAACTAGAGAAAAGGGTTTATGGCTGTTTGACCGGATGAAACGTATAGCGCGATCAGTTAATTCCTCCGTAATATATTCTTTTCTGGATTTGCTTTTAACCCCATTTTCATAGAGGGGACAATTATAGTACAATCCCTGTCCACTTTTTTCGGTAAAAGAGACAAAAAGATCCAAGTACGGAAGTTTTGGCAATCCGTCTCCAGGCATGTGCCATTTTCCAATAAATGCTGTGGCGTAACCGGCTTCCTTGAAACCTTCCAGAAATGTTTTTTGCTTTCCTGTCCATGGCGTTATATTATTTTTTACCCCGTGTGTGTGGGCATAGGTACCTGTGAGGAAACTGGCCCGTGAGGGACTGCACAATGAGGTTGTCACAAAGGCATTTTTAAAAAGGACACCCTGGTCCGCCAGACGGTCCAGATTTGGTGTCTGCAAAAAGGGATGTCCGGCGCAGCCGAGATGATCCCAGCGGTGATCATCACCCAAAATGAACACTACATTGGGTTTTTGAGGTCCGGCAAACAGATTTGACACAAGTGATGGAGAAAATCCTATAGCGCCGACTGCAGCCGTTGTCCCCATGAGTTTAAGCATTTCACGACGCGTCATCTGGTGCCGGCTCTTATTTGTATCATTCATAACAAACCTCCCTGCAGGCTTACTCGACACCCTGCCCCGGACCGAAAAGGGCACGGAAACCGCGCAAGAAAATATAAAATGTGTACTCGCCTTTACCCCATGCAAGGATAAACACAACCACCGACAGCCCTCCGATAAAGGCACAAAGCGGAATAATAGGATTTGCTTTGGTCTGTGACCTTTTACTCGGGTATTTTTTTCTGCAAATTAATTCAACAAACCCTATCTCCGACAAAACACCGAAGAAAACCCCGGTTATAAGAGGACTACAATAAAAATAGAGCGACTCAAAAATTGTAAAGGCAACAGAAATTCTGATAACCTCTTTTACTGCCCATAAAAAGGGGACTCCATACGATGCAATTATTTTTTCCGCTAAAGAAGCGCCTTGTTTATAAGAGTATGTATAAACATATAATGCCCCAAAACCAATACATAAAAATAGGATGAACCCTGATATGCCGGCTATCCACTTATGAAGCCACTGCGGACTTAAAAAAATGGAATATTCATATAGAACAAATGATACTGAAGTAATAATTAACAGGATAAGTATTGGCTTCCATGAGTGTGAAAAAAATAACTTCATAGATTACTCTTTATCTTCCACTATGACTAGCGCCATCGTATAATTTGCAGTCGATTTCATAATCGGCACGCAGTATATGGTAATCATTAACCATTTTTTTATAATATTTATTTTAAATTTTATCAAGTTTTTATTTTTTGATGTCAAAACTCCATGATAATGTTTTCTTGTGGACTCATTAGAAATATCCTCTTAAGATAGCAGTTATCTATAGTAAAAAAGGCACTGTCAACTTTTTTGTGTAAATTTCATATAGGCCAATTCTCTAAAGAATGGCAGGTTGTTATGCACTTTTCCTACGGGGTTTGATCTCCAATGTAATTCCATCTTTAAAGATATAAAAGCCAGGAGGCGATAACATGGGACAGAAAGGGGACACCCTATTTCTCCCCAAATGATTACAAGAAACTAGATGTAGACACTACAAATAAACGGAAAATGATACCTAACTATTTATATTCATTCAATATATCCTCAAACCGCCAAAGGGAACTTCCGCTACAACAGAAGATAAAACAGCAAGGAATGTAGCCCTGTCCTGATCATCAAGAAAGATATCCTGGCGTGCATTACCACGTGAGGTAACATGATAGACAGCACAGGGAAATTCTATGCACAATGGCCTCGACATGAAAAATATTATAACCGATTAATTGTTGCAATGCAAGACCTGAACATCCCGCTGGAATTTTCAAGAGAAAAATAGGGATTATTTTATTTGATGCGGGCGGTCCTCCTTGAGCATTTTGTAAATGACACGGCAGAGGTGGCGACCTAAAATTTTGATTGCCTGGTTATGAGGTTTGCCTTCCAAGCGTTTCTTTAAATAATACTTTTGTGATTCAGCCACCACTTGTCATCTGCAAAATCCTATGGTAGACCCCTTATCACCCTTATGATACTCCATAATCCTTGCCCGTAACTCGTGAAGCGCAAATTAGGGCTGCTGCCACAGCACAATCCATGGCCACTCCGTAACCCTTAATTGTATCGCCGGTAAAATAGAGCCCCTTAATACCAGGTGCCTCTACCGGTGCCTTGAGGGTTCCGGCCTGAGATTTTGATTTAGCAACCCCCTCAAGTTTCCAACAGGTTGGAAAAAGTGCCCAGTCAACACTCTTCTTAAATCCAGGGTAGCGCCTTTCCAGATAATCTATGATGTGTTTGCAGGCCTTCACCATCAGACCTTTGTCTTTTGCTTCCTTCTCAGTAACCGGTGCGTAAGCAGCCATAAGATACTTGCCGCCAGGTGCACATGACGGATCAATTTGAGACTGAATATTCCAGCACATATACACATCATATTCAAAACCTTCTGACTTTGGAATTACATGCACATCTTTCACACCTAGTTTCCATTCTCTTTCCGGCATGACCAGTTTATTGAGTCCGAAGTAAGGAGCTATGGAACCGTAGCCATAAAGATCTTTCGTATGGCTGGCCCAGTCCTGGGGGAAATTGCTCCAGTCTAAGACTTTGCCGATGTCCTGGACAGGAATGTTACTGACCACTTTATCTGCCAGGATCTTTTGCTTTTTGCCATTTTTCTTAATAGTAACACCCTGGGCTTGACCATCTTGAACCACAATTTGGTCAACCTTAGTATTCAGCATGAGGTCCCCGCCCAGTTCGACAAAACGATTGGCAATAGCTTGACTCCAGCGGATAATACCTCCAATGGCAAAACCAGAAGGCCACTTGGCTTTGCCTGATATGAATCTTGGATTAATTACTGTTGCCATATAACGAAAGATGTCCCCAATGGAAATATCATCCGGATCATTGATGGTGGTAATGAGGGTTGACACTGCATGAATCATTCCGAAAACCGTCTTGTTTTCATAGAGCCCATTGTCCTTAGCCCACTGAGTCACGGATATTTTTTCGAGGGTATCAAAGTCTTCGGCCTTCATATTTAAGGACCCGGTATAAAATTTTATCATGGGAATATTCTGTTCCTTACACATTTTGTAGATGCGGTCGTCCATTTTACCGGCATGGAAATCCAGATACCATTCATCATCAATATAGGTGCTATTCACATTTCCAATCATGGTGACACCAGTGCCCAGTATTTTATCCACATCACGAAAGTAGCCATCCCCATTGAGCGAGACACCATGGTATCCTACGTCTAAAGTGTAGCCCTGTAGCATTTTTTTAGAGATAATCTCATCTATATCGGGCTCTGTATAAGCAAGCCACGTGTACTGGGTACTCAACAATTTTTGATACCGCTCAACCCCATGAAAGAGAATCTCTTCACCTCTGATGGAGGTGGCTCTGCCACCAACTCGATCGCATTGCTCTACTAACAGGGTCTTGAGCCCTTCGAGCGTAGCCAGAGCGGCAACAGTTAGACCACCTACACCAGCACCAACAACAATTAAATCAAACCTTTCTTCCAATGACACCTCCTTATTCCCCAATGGATTGAGAGAATTATATGGCTTTGAGAATGCCTAAAAATTTAGGGGCGATTTATTACCATGAAAATCTGTGATCAATAGATAACTATGAATAATAGCATGGTACCTTTCGGGAAGTTCGGATAAGATCTCAAGAAATTTCTGGTAATCACCCTCTTGTTTGTATATTGGACTTCCGCCATTCCCCCTGGCAATGATGTGATAAAGAGTGCCAGCATATTAATCCTTAATGGTCTTGGCATGAGCATGATCTATTATCTATTACAAAAAGATAGCTATGTCAAGTTTGAACGGGCTGTTGCTGGAAGGGTAGTTCGTAATGACAACCTAAAATTGACCCGCCGTGATCACGTAAAACTGACCCACCCTCGACACTAATTTACCACAGGGAAGGTGTCTCAGCGGCATTGACACAGAGGGTTTAAGCATCATAATTAAAAGCAAGAGTCAAACAAAGACTTGACCATCTTTCCTTCTAATTTTGTTATTTAGAATGAAGTATGGTAAATGAACCTTTATAATGAATTTTTATGGATCTTTTTATCGTATGTTGTTGTCAGTAAAAAGAAAAGTTATTGCACCTTTTGTAAATTAGAGTTTTAATAAAGTATTGACATATGGTTCCATATATGGTTCCATTTTATGAGTATGATATGGGTAAAAAAGAAAAGCTCTACAGAAAAGTTAAAGAATCTCCGACTAATCTTACATATAACGAACTTTGCTCATTAGCTGAGATGGTTGATTTTGAGTATAGGAGAAGCCATGGAGATCATAAGATATATAAGCATCCGAAACTGAGAGAGATAATGAATTTTCAGCCCGACAAGAGCGATAAAAGCAAGGCAAAAATGTATCAAATAAATCAATTAATTGATTTTATAGATGAAAATAAGTTGGTAGAAGGCTAGTTATGTCAAAATACTCAATAAATGTAGCTTGGAGCGAAGAGGATAAATGTTATATTGCAACAGTCAATGAATTTGCAGGGTTGTCGGCATTTGGAGACACTCGAACTGAAGCCATGGAAGAAGCCGAAATTGCAATAGAGGGTTTCTTAAAAGTCTATGAGGAGGATGGATGTGAGCCTCCAGAGCCTGAGACTGTTAAAAACTTTAGTGGACAAACACGCATAAGGCTACCGAAAAGATTACATGCCTCACTAAGTCATGAGGCCAATATAGAAGGTGTTTCACTAAACAGCTATATAGTCTATGTATTGTCTGAGAGACATCAGTCGGCAAAAATCGAGGAAAGGCTAAAGGAATTGGAAAATAAATTGAATCAATTGAGTATTAATAGCTACCCATCATTTTCCTCGGATGACAAGCCAGAATCTGGTTACCTTCGTCTCATAAAAACATCTATAGATTTTTCTAAGAAACGGGTAAAAAGATGAGAATAGCAAAAAGTATACAAACAATACTATGTGATGATGTTAGGCAAGAGACGGGAAGAAAAATTTCTTTAATGGGCATTTACTCTGAAGATATTATCATTAAGACTGTTCCTTATATATTACCGTTAATGAACTTAGTTTTAATGCTGC
>JAYEFR010000219.1:0-1785 GCA_034716155.1 Thermodesulfobacteriota bacterium | reverse complement strand
CAATTGATTCCAAGGTGTCATTTACTTCATGTCCAACTATCTTACGAGAATATGCGTCTGTTATCAACGATAAATAAAGAAAACCTTCACGAGTACTAATATAGGTCAAATCACTAACCCATACCTGATTAGGCTTTATAATTTCAATATCTTTTATAAGATTATTATATTTACGAAAACTATGATTACTATTAGTTGTCTTACAATATCTAATACGACGCTTAATCAATAAATTATGTTTTTTAAGCAATTTAAAAAATCGGTCTCTACCTATCTCAATCCCTGCATTAAACAACAAACTCTTTAACTTTGAATGAAGTTTACGTGCTCCCATCATAGGATGTTTGAATCTCTCTAACTTTACCATTTCTACTATCTCTAGCTCATTTAAATCCTGCTTAACCTTTTCTCGACGGGCTTTATAAAAACCCTGACGGCTAATACCTACCTGACTACAAAGCTCTTTTACAGTCACAGATTTTACATCCTTACCCAATTCTATTCCTCTTGAGATAACTGCTCTGCGATCTTTTTTTTTTGAGCTTCTATATCTTCTATACCCATCTGTTCACATAAAACCTCAAAATGTGCCTGGCTTAAAATCTCCTTCACCTTTGAATCAGCAACTGCTTTCTCCAATTCTCGTATTCGCTTGTTTAACTTCTTTATTACATCTTGTTCATCCGGCATTTCTACCCTCACTTTTATCGGTAGTATATCCTTACGACCATATTTTTTCAACCATGTATGTATCGTAGATCCTCCTCCTATACCATATCTCTCCCTCGCTTCTGTTAAACTACTAAACTTACCTCTCTTTAACTCTTTGATCACTTGAAGCTTGAATGCTTCACTGTACTTAATTGTTCTCTCTCTCACCTTCTTGTCCTCCTTAAAGTGTAAACCTATCACAGGACAAGACAACCCCTACCCATCACCCATCACTTGTTCCTCTTTCCTTCTTGCTTCCTGGGCATCAGTTAAGGTTCGGAAACGGAATATTCCTGGACGGCAATAGATAGGATGCAGATGGAAAGCAGCCTTCCATAATAAAGAAACGCGTTGAAAATAACTTTCATCAGGATGAAATTCCCATAGAGCTGTTTCAGCCTCGGAAAATGTCCGAAATTTTTGAACCGACATTATTCCCTCCTGTCATTCTTATTGCGAATCAACTCTGCCAAAAACTGAGCATCCCTTTTGTCCTCAGGTCTTAGTGTATCAAACTTCATTTTATAGAGTGCCTCCGCAGTGGCCAATCGCACAGGGATACCTTTGATGGTTCTGATCTCAAAGTCTATATCCTCATATATAAACATTTTGCCAATTTTTGATAGAATATCTATATATAAACCGTTTTCTGTACCATAACGGATTACTGAGTATTCCTGTAAATCTTTTAGAGAAATTGTATCTATTTCTTTATCATTGGGAAAGATTTTCTTCAGGGCTCTTTTTAGCCTTTCAAGGTTTTTTGCTTCAGGTTTAAGGAAAATATCAATATCTGATGTTAAACGGGGAAACCCGTGAATAATAACAGCAAATCCACCAATCAAAATGTATTCTACTCCATTTTTTGCAAAAGCATTCAATATTTCTAAAAAATCAGAAAACAAATCAGGATCTTTTTTTTCATTCATCAGTTTACCCTTTTTTTACTTTGGGTTTGATAAATCAAACCCCTACACCTTACACCTTAAGCCTTATACCCCTACCCATCACCCATTTACTCATCTAGCCTGTCAACCTTTTAATTATAAAACTACAAATGCCAAATATTATTAT
>JAYEFR010000218.1:0-1789 GCA_034716155.1 Thermodesulfobacteriota bacterium | reverse complement strand
TAAGCAGGCAAATATTCACCACGACTCTACTACCGGCTCTGAAACGACATCCCAAAGGCTTACCACATACATTAGAATAGATGTTATAAAACAAAACTATATGGTTTTATTTTATAGTAAAGACAACTATCTGCTAAATAGATTTTCTCTCATAGCAATATCAGGATCCAAATTAGCTGATGCTGACAGGAAAAGGCGCTATTTTACCATCCCGACGGGGAATCCCTGTCCGCCTTGCCCTTAATCCATTCTGACAATACATAAATGAACAAAAGGAGCTGCCATAGCAAGTTATTTACTGGATGTCCCACTGTCCGTAAAATAGTTGACAATGACAGGCAAATGGTTGATTATGTTGAAACATCTTTATAAGGTAAGAAAGCCCCTTTTACGAATTCATCAATAATACAATAGACGTTATTTTGCTGTTCCCTATTTTCCCAAATGGAAAAAATGGACTGGTCAATAATTACAGGAATTACAAGCATATTGATTGCAATATGCGCTCTAATTTTGTCTATATGGCAAGGAATCATAATACGGCGGCATAATAGGGTGTCTGTGTTACCGCATCTAACCACTTGGACCCATACAGGTCATAATGAAGGTATTTATGGAGTAGATCTCATAAATAATGGAATTGGTCCAGCGTTCATCGAGTTATTCGAATTGAAAGTTGATGGAAAACTCGTCAAAGGGGAAGGAGCAGAGCAAATTGAAAAAGCATTAAAAATAATCTTTCCACACTATGGGTATAAATCACATCAATCTTATGTGGCTAAGGGATACGCAATGGCGCCGAAAGAAAAAAGGCCAATAGTCGTCGTTCAATTTACGAGCACCGAAAGACCAAGCCCTGAAGAAATAGAAGACGCATTTAATCGTACGGACCTTACAATTGTATATAAGTCAGCTTATCATCAAATATTTACACTGAACACTAAAGAAGAGAAATCTAACAAACAAATTTATCTGGCCGCTGAAAACAGCAGCTGATTTGAGGCGCTGGACATAAAAAATTAATGAGGTGTGGTTTTGGCTGGTGAATATTACGTCGTTAATCCCAAAGAGCCCTTAGCAGGATGCTTGTCTGTGGTCGCAACCAAATCGCAGTACGAACGAATAGGGCAAATTGAAAGGAAACGGAAAGCAAGAAGGTTTTTAGCAAGATCATTTCTTTCAGACCATATTCCTCTTTGTGGTGGGATAGGCGATATAATATCTCGCAAAACACACCATCTTTTAAATGTTAATGAAGACCCTCTATCAATATACTTACATCATGGCAGCAGAAATGCGATTTTTTATGATTTGAAGCCGGATGAAAATGGATTGTTGGAATATATTGAGGTTGAAATTGAAGCTAAATTACTGAGCATCACTTTTGCTTCCGCAAGAACGGCTGTTAATGAACTGCTGGACAGTCTTCAGCGAAGAGTCTGGCTTCCATTATCGTTAATGAGGATTGATTTATATATTAAAGGCGAATTAGAGCCTTTAGCTCACCAATTAATCCTTCCTTATCCTTCAGGGCTACAAATTGGCCCTTTGGGTGGTATTCATCAATATCCCGCTTTCTCATTCTACGAAGCAGTTTTAAGGGAAGCCATTCTTTCAACAAGTCCATATTATAGGTTGTTGTGTGCTTACAGGCTATATGAAGGTCTAAACAAATTACGGGCGTGGATGAAAAATATCTCTGAAGAATTTAATATAAAAGATAAACTACCGAAAGACCCTTTAGTTAATAAAAATCTAATGAAAGGGCTTGGTTTTGATGACTCTTTTC
>JAYEFR010000217.1:0-9195 GCA_034716155.1 Thermodesulfobacteriota bacterium | reverse complement strand
AAATCTCCATGACCCGTTGCAGACACAACGTAAGACAGTCGACAGTCGGAAAATATAAAAGCCTTTTCTCTCCATGCTCTGGGGCCTTCGGCTAGCGGCAAAGGGTGCCCGTGGTCTCTAACTCCTCTGTGCCTATTTTCATACAAAAGATTTTTTGTGCTAGCCCCAGATCGAGAAAAACAATAAAATAGATCTGTTCCATTTTAAAATAGCTGAGTGTAATTGAGTCCTTATTGAATTATGTTATGGTTTATGTTATGTAAATATAAAGGAGACAAATGATGAGAACTCTTAGGTTTTTATTAATAATTGTCTTATCTCTTTGTTTTATACTTAGTGCTTGTGGGGGAGATGATAATAATTACTTTGGCCCTTTTCCAAAGGCAGATACTCCCTATCCTTATCAAGAGGCTAGCTCTGCTGGACTCTTAGCTGGTGCTGGCAAGGCAGATATTACACCTCCTGCAGGTATTATGATGATGGGTTATGCTGATCCCAACCAAATATCCAATGGATACCATACTCGTCTGTATGTAAGAACCCTTGTGCTAGAGGATAGAAACAATACAAAATTGGCCTTGGTACAGTGTGATCTGTTATGTGTCTCCGGTGGTATACATAGGCAAGTGGCAGCTAACTTGAAAGATATAGGTATTGATGAGACCCATCTGCTTATCAGTGCTACACATACCCATAGCGGACCATCTGCTTTCTTTCCATATCTATCATTTAATCTACCCCCTGCCTATGATCCATCCATACATGAATTTTTAGTGGCCCGGATTACAAAGGCTGTAAGGAATGCTTATGAAAACCTCAAACCAGCTAGACTTGCTATTGGGTTTGGTCAGATTACAGATACCACAAAGAATAGAAGCCTAGTTGCCCATCTGGCAGACTATGGTATAGATATTAAACCATGGCAAACCTGCAATCCGGAAATGGATCCAGGTGGGCCTCTCAACACTATCGATCCTATAGATAGCCCTGATACATTTAAGATAAGGGTTAGATATCCTGACGCTGTACGTGATACAAACTTCAGGCTAAGGGATGGGTATGCAGGATTAAGTTCGATTAAGGTTAAACTAAACGATAATGATGTAAATGCAACAATTCTGGACATTGCCGAAGATGGCACTGTGAGATTTAGATTAGATAGCCCTATAAATTCAGGTGATACCCTGGAAATCTCGGAATATGGGGTATTAGATGCTTTTGAGAATTATAATTCAGAAAGGTATATAGTCATTATTGACTGATCCTCAAGGCAGTAGGGTCTATGAACGGAAAGGGGGCATATCAAAACAATGAGGATATTTATCATAATCTTAATAATTATTGTCGCAGGTATATCTAGCCTATATCTTTTCCCTAATAAGGTTAAATCGTTTTCCGAGGTTTATGTTGATGTAGATAGACCAACTAGAGAATCTCTACTCGAATTTCGCAAGGATCACCCATTAAGGACAATAAATATAGATGGTGTTAAATGGGCTTACCTTTCATGTGGATCAGGACAAGACTCTATTGTCTTTCTTCATGGAATGGGAGGGGCTGCTGACATATGGTGGCAACAGATATTAGCCCTAGAACATAGATACCGTGTTCTGGCTCCTTCATATCCTCCAGTAGAGGGGATAGATAGACTTGCAGAAGGCATCTCAAAGATAATGGACAAAGAGGATATAAAGAAGGCTACTATAATTGGTACTTCTCTTGGGGGCTATCTTGCCCAGGATTTTGTAAGGCTTTATCCTGAGAAGGTCGAGAAGGCTGTATTTGCTAATACATTTCCACCAAATAATATCATAGCAGAGAAAAGTAAATTTTTGGGCTCACTTCTTCCCTTTTTTCCAGAGTGGCTTGTGATGAGGGCTTTCCGGGGTAGTATAATAAATTCTGTCTATCCCGCTTCAGGTTATTCTGAGATTGTAAAGGCATACCAACTTGAGCAAGGATACGGCCTTATGTCTAAGGCACAATTTGTGGCAAGATATCATTGTGTAATAGACGGATTCCCCGCGCCTAACTTAGCTTCTCTTGGGATAAAAACTATGATAATCGAGTCTGGCAATGATCCACTCGTTGAGAAGAGCCTGCGCGAGATGTTAAAACAAACATATCCTACAGCTAGGATTCATACCTTTCACAATACAGGGCACTTTACCTATCTTAACAAGCCGAAGGAATACACAGAAGTCCTAGTTAGGTTTTTGAATAATTAAGCCCTCTCATGTTTTGGGATTATTAGCCAGATATACTTCTTTTTCTAGTTAATTAGCAGATGACAGGCTTAATACAGTTTACCCAGGATTGACTTGAGGAATATGGCTATGTTAGAATCTTTAGAGTGTTACTCGTGATAAAGGATTTCAGCTATGCGAAATAATTACCATTTGATTTTGTTGCATCAAAAAGGGGGGACGAGAGTTGCTGTTTCTCTATTAGTATGAGGATTAGAGGCCTTTCCATAATACGCATATTGTCATTGCGAGCGAAGCGAAGCAATCTCTAAACATAAAAAATAAAAGAGATTGCCACGTCGCTACGCTCCTCGCAATGACGGAGTAGATAATTTGCAAAGGTTTTGATTAATAAGAAAAGGAGGAGCAGGGATGGGGTTTGATATTGATTATACAGTATTCAAAGGATTATGGGAAAAAGAGTATACGCTCACCAGGCAGCTTTATAGGAACAACCTGAAATGGCCTGATAAGACAGCGATAATAGACCCTTACAGGAATAAGACATTGACATATGGAAAGTGGAGTGAGGTCTCTAACAGATTTGCGAATGCCCTCCTTGATCTTGGAGTAGGCACGCACGATGTAGTGATGGGTAATCTGTTTAATACCTATGAGTGGTTTATTGTGTATATGGGCTCAGCCAAGGCCAGGTGTGTTTTTCCCTCATTGAACTTTATGCTCCCGGAGGGGCAGCTTTGTAAACTGATTGATGATAGCAGACCTATGGTGTTTGTTTATGATGTGGGATTAAAAGATGTTTGCCTGAAGGCTATTGAGCTGGCTGAGAATAAGCCCGGGCTGTGTATTATGTGTGGAGAGGGAGATCTACCTAAAGGACATGTAAGCCTTGAAGAATTCATTGAAGGAAAATCCGCCAAGACCCCCGGGACTGAAAAAGATGTAAATTGGCTGGAACCGATGCTTGGTCTTTACACATCCGGAACAATTGGGCTACCTAAAGGATTTACTCTAAATCATGCAATGATATTTTTTGACTGCATGATGAATTCGGCAATGGAAAAACTCGATAGCGAATGTGTGAATCTTGCCACAAACCCCCTGTTTCATAGAGGAGGTAATACGACTGGAGTAATTCCAACCCTGCATGCCGGAGGCGCAGTAGTACTCATGAGATCCTTTAATGAGGATTTAGCTCTAGATTATATTGAGAAATATAAAGTCACACATATGGTAAGAGCGCCTACAATCTATGAGCGAATGTGTAATGTGCAGGAGAAAATCCCCAGGGATGTAAGCCCTTTAAGGGCCTTAACCTCTATGGGCGCGCCTCTTGATAGGGAGGCGTGCTTAAGGATGATGAAAATCTTATGTCCTGGTGTCTACAACGGGTATGGCACTGCTGACGGGCACTGGGTTACAATGCTGTGGCCGCACGAATTGCCGGAAAAGGCAGGGACAATTGGGAGAGCGATTGCAGAAGATATAATAAAGGTCATAAGGGTTGATTTGGGTCATCGTGCAGATCCTGAGGATCCTGACCACGATTGTCCTAAGGATGGCAAGACTGAAGGGGAGATAGCATTGAGAACCATGCACTGTCCATACGGTTATCTCAATCGGCCCGAGGATACAAGTAAGGTATTTCCTTATAAAGGCTGGCAGCTTCCAGGGGATACAGCAGTATGGGATGCAGATGGCTATATCACGATAAGAGGCAGAACAGATGACATGATAATCACCGGGGCAGAGAATGTTCACCCTGTTGTCGTAGAAGAGGCTCTGAAAGAGCATCCTCAAGTTATCGATGCCTTTGTGACAGGCGCACCGAGCAAGGAGTGGGGAGAGACGATTGTAGCCTATGTTGCCAAGAGTGATCCGAATCTTACAGACAGTGATTTAGAAGAGTTTTGTAAAGACCATCCAAGGCTGGCGAGGTATCAAAGACCGAGGTATTACAAATTTGTAGATCAGGAAGAATTACCGTTTAACCCCGCAGGAAAGAAACTGCATTATGTTATCAAGAAACGTGCTAAAAAGGACTTTCCAGATTTACCTTAGATAGAGGCAGGTATCAGGGGTTTATATGGAAAAGGTGAAGAGTGAACAGTAAAAGAAGTGTTGGGTTTTGGGGGTTGAGTTTTGGGTGAATAAGAATAGTCGAGAAAACAATAGATTAAAGACGAAAGATAATTTTATGGGAAATGTAGGGGCATCTTGCCCTCAAAAGGCCGTATACTTCTATGGATGTCCGATCTTTCGTTCTGTGCCAATGATTTCCCTTTACGAAAACTGCCAAAATGCCCCGCCTTGTAAGCGAGGAGCTTCACAGATATAAAATAGAGGTTACCGATATACCCAATCCTTAATGGTCTTGATACAAACTATTGCTATCCTAAATCCCTCCTTATATCAAGTTTGAAGATCTTACCCCTTTTGTGCATACATCTTCCGAAATCTTTCCAGCTGCTTTCTGGGTGTTACCGTTGGTCTTTCATATCTGGGTAACTGTTTTTCTATCCCAAATAGATATTTGGCTATGTTCTTCAAGCTTTCCAGATCATACCTTCCCATCATTGTAATAGTCTCCAGCTGGGGAGATCCACCTCCATGTAGCCCTGCTACCTGCATTACGCCGGCCAAGTCGCCAACTATCATATTTTCTATGCCACGGAAGCATTTATGTTGATCTTCTGCGGATACATTTGGATTCCTCATAATATATTTGTTTAACGATTTACCTATCTCCTTTGAGAAAAATTCTTCTTCAAAGGGCATGGTAGCACATAGACCCCCAGCGAGATCAGCCACAATCTTAAACTCATTATAAATCTCTTCACCAGCAAGTCTTCTCCCAGCATTGGTCAATACCTCATCGGGAATCCATGTCCCGGATTCCGATCTCTCGGCACGGTAGGCACTCATCTGACCTGCAGCAAATACAAGTTCGGCAGTACCTATAAGATGGGATATCTTATCTCTCACATGGCCTTCTTTCTCAATCCCGCTGTACTCTGCGACAAGGGCAGCGGTGCTGGCTAAAACCTCTGATACCGCCGGCTTACACCCTGTATATGAATGTCTGTGATAATGAGCAAAAAGTAAGGCAAGGAAACCGGCAAAAGCTGTCTGTCTTGGATCGTTTTTCCCATCCATAAATACCCTTTCTCGCGGTACAAAGACATCATCAAAGATGGTGAACGACTCAGCGTCACCCACCTCTGAAATAGGGGCATGCAGATACTTTCTCTTGTAATTATATGCAGGTCTGGTCACCAGTTTTACGCCATCAGTATCCGCAGGGATAGCAAATGCAACAGCATAGTCATTGTCCTTGTCTGTCATAAATCTGGTAGGTACGGCTATTATCTCATCACCGACCGGTGCAACCGTGTTATCAATCTTGGCACCCCTTACTACAATACCATCGGGCCTGCTTTCTATAATCCTTAAATAGAGATCAGGGTCTTTCTGCTCATGAGGTCTCTTTAATCTGTCGCCTTTACAGTCAGTCTGGGCACAATTGGCACATATATCATTGTCTTGCCAGTATCTCAGATACTTCAAAAAATTTTGATTAGTATCCGTACCAAACATTTGATCCATTTCATAGGTAACAACAGAAAGGGCATTCATGGCATCTATCCCCATACACCTCATTATACACCCACCAACCCTGTGGGATAAAACCTTTGTCATCAGTTGTTTTTTTAAGAGATCGTCCACGCTTTGATGAATGTGAGTAAATCTGTTTATCTTCTCCCCTGTCAGGTGGGATGTTGCCGTGCATATATCCTCGAACTCAGGATCATTCGCACGATCGTATGTCTCTTTTATTGTATATAGCTGCCCTTTAAGCCTCTCATCATCTCTTCCTACCTTTTCTCCCTCCATATAAAGATTCCTTTTCATCTTCTTGATTCTGTTGTAGTAATCATCAAAAGTCTTTATGCCCACTTTACTATCCTCCCTCTAATTTTAATGAAAGTTTATTTCCAATTTGCCCTACCTAGTGCTCACTCTAGACTAAGATTGTCCCCAGAGTCAATACAGGAATTGGTGATTTTAAGCTGACATATCTTTTGATACAATGAAGCAAGTACCTCCTCATAATCTTTTCCTTTTTGCAAAGTCATTATATGTAGCTTACGCAATTTAAAATAATACTAGTATTATAAGGAAATGAGAGTCTAAAGTGATGTATGTTTTTGTATCGCCTCCCAGCTCATAAATACTCTATTCTTTTATAATAGTCCACCACCTTGGCCAGAGCCCGGATGGCCATGCCAGGGGCGGAATAAGACATAATCCCTTTTCTATCTAAATAATTTACAAGAGTATTATTATCGTTATCCATAGCCACATCAGAGGCCATAATGTCGATAACCGGTATAATTGGTTTATTGTACTTCTTTGACTGCGCTTTTATGAGGTCAAACAATTTCATCTCCTCTGCAGACATTAACCGGGCTGATTCTACAGCATTAGATTTTGGTATCACAGGGGAATCCAGCCATTTTTTTGCCCTTAAGGACATATAGCCGAGCCCTAATACTAAGGCGGCATCTATTGTCCCGTGTTCCAACAAGATCCCTATAGAATCTGTAATCTGTGTCACGCGATTTGGGGCCACCAGGTCAATGGGGTTTTTCCTGCTCCAGTAGGATGGCAGGATCTTATCAATCTTTTCTACCACCTCTTTTCCCAACGGGGCAATTTTAAGGCCACTGGACACACACATGTCAGTAGCAATAACCCCCCATCCACCACCCAGGGAAACGATCCCCGCCTTATTACCAGTTGGCCTGGGCTGTGTGAGGAGCATGCCGGCTGTGTCTACCATCTCGTCCATGGTATCTGCATCGATTATACCGGTTTGACGGCACATAGCCTTAAATACTGCATCATCACCTGCCATGGCGCCGGTATGAGACATGGCTGCATCCGCGCCTGAGGGTGTGGTGCCGCCCTTTAATACAAGGATTGGTTTTTTCTTTGATATCCTTTTTGCCGCCTCAAAAAATCTTTGTCCCTGGCGAACGCCTTCCACATAAAGAGAGATAAGCCTGGTCTTAGGATCATGTTCTAGGAGTTCTAAATAATCCTCTAGCTTCAAATCTGCTTCATTCCCGGAGCTGATGAGTCTGCTTATACCGATCCCTCGTCGGACAAATCGGTATGAAATAGAGGATCCCAGGTTACCGCTTTGGGCGATGAGGCCTACATCTCCTGGCCTTATATGCGTCCCTGCCATTATGGCATGCATACATGTAGGATATCCGCTAAAGACCCCCATTGTATTTGGACCGACAAGCCGCATGCCCCCTGAACCAGCTATCTTCACGATTTCCTTTTCGATGATGGAGCCTTCCCTGCCTGTTTCCGAAAATCCTGCAGTAATAACGATTCCAACAGGTATGTTTTTGCCTGCACACCTTCTTATGGTTTCAAGAACAATCTCTTTCTTTACCACAATAATGGCCAGGTCAATATTATCCGGTACCTCGTCTAAATCCTTGTAGACCTTTCTGCCATACCATGACCCGCCATTAGGATTAACAGGATAGATCTCTCCTTCAAACCCACCACTAACAATATGATGCAAGACGCTAAAGCCCCATTTAAACAGGTGTTGAGATGCCCCAATAAACACAATTGATCGTGGTTCAAATAGATGAGTAAAGACTTGTTGCATATGTATAATTCCTCCATGGTTTTGTATTAAAAGGTTTAAAGTTATACATAATACTAAGCCCTGATGCAACAGGAGAGACAAATTGGAGTGGAACACGGAATATACATAGTACCCCCCGGTGAAGTTTAGGGTAATGGGGAAAGAGGGGTAGAAGAAACTATACGTTATATCAAGCAATGTTATAATCTGGAAGATATTCGAGTGATGACCTACGAGAGGCTTAAGAATATGGCAGCTCTGGTGCTTGCGGCCGCCTATTTCACAGATATTTCATCTGGGGCTACGCGCCAAGCTAGAGCTCCTCGCAGATCATGCGTTCCGGGCAGCAAAGCGGATATTCGACATTCCCAATTTCCGCTATTACGCCCTTGCTTACGGAATTAAGCACATCCTGAATCGCTCTGGAAGCGGCTTAAGACAAAAAACCGTTTAATTTACACCCTCAAACCCTCCTCCCTTCCCTGCTGTGAAAAAAACGGGGGAAGTCCTGTTTCGGTAGGGATTGACATAATCTCTTTTTATTATATATTAAAAAGAGATTATATATGTAATATTCAGAAGAAAAGCGGAATCCAGAGAGAAGTATAGCGCAACATTTAGGGAAGGGAAAATATGGCCAGACTGCTGATAGTTTCAAACAGGTTGCCGGTTACTATTGAGAAAAAGGGAGGAGGCCTGAATTTTCGGCATAGTGCTGGTGGTCTGGCTACCGGATTGGGGGCATTCTACAGAGAATATGATAGTTTGTGGATAGGATGGCCTGGGATTGTCCGAGAAAGGATAAAAGAAAAAGAGAAGAGCATTAAGGCCAAATTGATATCTGATTTTGGCTGTTATCCTGTCTTCCTCTCCCAACGTGATATCGAAAGGTTTTATCATGGTTTTAGCAATAAAACCCTCTGGCCTATCTCTCACTATTTTACCCAGTATACAAATTATAATAATGATTTCTGGGAAGCCTATAAGCAAGTAAATGAACTTTTTAGTAAAGCAGTTATAGAGGTTGCAAAGAAAGACGATATTATCTGGATACACGATTATCAGCTGATGCTGGTTCCCAAGCTTATAAGAGAAAGATTGCCGGAAGCAACGATAGGCTTTTTCCACCATATACCGTTCCCTTCCTTTGAGATCTTCCGCTTGCTTCCATGGCGTAAAGAAATTCTGGAAGGGCTTTTAGGAGCAGATCTTGTAGGTTTTCACACCTATGATTATGCACGACATTTCCTTAGTAGTGTACACCGCCTATTAGGTCATGAATGTGTTCTTGATCAAATTAACACCGATGACAGG